>JBNKYL010000067.1:0-6539 GCA_050300875.1 Paracoccaceae bacterium | reverse complement strand
CTTGCGCACCTACCCGCTGGATCAGGTGCAGGCCTCGGCGCACCGGTTTGTCGAACAGCTGCGTTGGTTCGGGCTGGAAGATTTCCCTTATTCGCTGGGCCTGCGGCAGATCATCGACACTTGGTGGTCAGGTCGCGAGGCCGGCGCCATTCAATCCACGCGCTTCTATACCGGCCATTTCCCGATCGACGCGATCAATATGCTCTACAAACTGGTGGTGATCGCCAGCGCCCTGCATCTTGTTACGTTGGCCATTGCGCGCAACCGCTCAAATGCCGGGGGCGAACTGCCGTCCAGTTTCGGGTTGTTTGCGGTTTTCGTCACCGTCTGCATCGTCCTGAATGCCGCCATATACGGCATCCTGTCAGATCCGGCACCGCGTTATCAGGGGCGCGTCATCTGGCTCTTTCCGATGATGTCGGCGATCATCCTGTGGCGAGACTTGCTTTGGGAAAACGTCATGTTGGGATACCGGAGGCGGCCCCCGGCGGAATGACCCTTTCTGTGGCATGGCCCTTGCGCTATAGGCTCCCGCCATGACCCAGAACCCCCCGAACCTGCGCCCCGACATTGCGCCTGCCGCGCGGATCAGTGATGGGCCCCGGCCTGGCCAGCCGACCATCGGCATGGTCAGCCTGGGCTGCCCAAAGGCCCTGGTTGACAGCGAACGCATCCTGACCCGGCTGCGTGCCGAAGGCTACGCGATCAGCCCCGATTATGCGGGCGCCGAAGTGGTGATCGTCAACACCTGCGGATTTCTGGACACCGCCAAGGCCGAAAGCCTGGACGCGATTGGCGAGGCCTTGGCCGAGAACGGCAAGGTGATCGTCACCGGTTGCCTGGGGGCCGAACCCGATTACATCACCGGCGCGCATCCGTCCGTTCTGGCCGTTACCGGCCCGCATCAATATGAACAGGTGCTCGATGCCGTTCATGCCGCCGTGCCCCCCGCACCCGACCCGTTCATCGACCTGATGCCTCCCGCGAGCGTGAAACTGACGCCGCGCCATTACAGCTATCTGAAGATATCCGAAGGCTGCAATCACAGCTGCCGGTTCTGTATCATCCCCGACATGCGCGGGAAACTGGCCAGCCGCCCGGCCCACGCGGTGATGCGCGAGGCCGAAAAGCTGGTCGAAAGCGGCGTGCGCGAATTGCTGGTGATCAGCCAGGACACATCCGCCTATGGCACCGATTGGAAGGGGCGCGACGCCAAGGCGCCGATCATCGAACTGGCCCGTGACCTGGGTTCGCTGGGCGCGTGGGTGCGGATGCACTACGTCTATCCCTACCCGTTCGTGACCGATCTGGTGCCGTTGATGGCCGATGGCCTGATCCTGCCCTATCTGGACGTGCCCTTTCAGCACGCCCATCCCGACACGTTGAAACGAATGGCCCGCCCTGCCGCCGCCGAAAAGACGCTGGACCGCATCTCGGAATGGCGCGCCATCTGCCCGGACATTGCGATCCGGTCCAGTTTCATCGTCGGCTTCCCCGGCGAAACCGACGCCGAGTTCCAGACCCTGCTGGACTGGCTCGACGAGGCGCAGCTTGATCGCGTGGGATGCTTCCAATATGAAAACGTGGCGGGCGCACGATCAAACGACCTGCCAGACCACGTGCCGGACGAGGTCAAGCAGGACCGCTGGGAACGGTTCATGGAAAAATCTCAAGCGATTTCAGAGGCGAAACTGGCGTCCAAGGTTGGACAGGTTCTGGACGTGATCGTTGATGACATCGACGAAGAGGGCATCGCCACCTGCCGGACCAAGGCCGATGCGCCGGAAATTGACGGCAATCTGTTTATCGACGAGGGCACCGAAGGATTGTGCGTGGGTGAAATCGTCACCGTCGAAGTCGATGAAGCAGGCGAATATGACCTGTGGGGGCGCATTCACCGGCCCACCTGACGCGGCAATCTGCCTGCGCGTTGCACGATTTCCTTGTTTTCGCCCGTCTTGGGCCATGCCCTTGGCCGCATCTGTGAACATGGTTTTTCCAGGTGAGGACCAAAAGGGACCGGCAATGAGCCGCATTTTCCACGTTTTGTTGTTTCTGACCCTGCCCATGTTGGCGCAGGCCGAAAGCTACGACCGCCCGGAAACAACCGCGGAGGTGCTGGCCGCGATGCAGGCCGAAATCGCCCGTTCCGGGCGCATCGACGAGGTGGTCAACCAGGGCGGCGCACTGGAAATCTTCGTCGCTGGCGAAAGCCGTGGCATCCTGAATCCCGACAACCTGTTCTATGAAATGCGCAAAGCGAACAGCAACGCCGAACGCGGAGACATGGTCGCACGCCATATTCGCGTGATGCTGGACAACCTGCTATCCGACGACGAGCGCAAGCTCAGTGCCGCTACGCTTGATCGCGTCATGCCGGTGCTTCGGTATCGCGGCTATGCGACCGGTGTCGAAGGGGTGACGTTGCTTGAACGGGATTTTTCGCCCGGCCTCGTCATACACTACGTGATCGACAGCCCGGAATCGGTGTCCATGATCAGCGTTGACGACCTGACCGCATCCGGATTGGACCAGTCTGCGCTGATGGAGGCCGCTGCAACCAACCTTGCCGCGCGCCGGGACAACCTGGGCATCGGCGGCGAAGGGCTGTTCTACCTGGAACTCGACGGATACTACGAATCCTCATTCGTTCTGGATGCAGATTTATGGCAGCAGATCGAAGCTCAGATCGGCCCGGTCCTGATGGCGCTGCCGTCACGGGATGTTGTCATCTTCGGGCCTGCCGAAATCGATGACGTGCGCGCCGCTCTTGTCGACCTGGCCCGTCAGATTTCGGATGAGAACGGTGGCATCACCAGCGCCGAGCTATTCCGCTTTTCCGGCGATGGCTGGGAACTGGCAGGCCGATAGGCATCACGCCGCCAGCACCATGATCCAGGCCACACCTGCGGCAATCGCGGTGACAGCCACGGCAGCGGATGCGGCATCCTTGCAGGCCCTGATGGCGTCGTTGCGGGTGGGTTCGACCAGATCAGCCAAGCGCTCAATGGCGGTATTCATCAATTCGGCGGCCAGCACCAGAATGCCCAGCACGACAATCAACGTCCGTTCCCCATGCGTCAGCGGCAGGATGAAGGCCAGCGCGTCGGAAATGATATTGGCCAGAACCCAGCTGCGCATGGATGTTTCGTTCCGAAACGCATCCGTCCACCCGGCCCAGGACCAAATGACTCGGTTCACCAGGTTGAACGGCCCCCGATGGCCCGGTTTGAAATTTTCCTTTTCAGCCATGTCTTCCCCGCACTGGCCTAAAATAGCGTACCCTGATCAGGCTCGTCCTTTTGTTTCTTGGGCGCTGCACCTGACCTGACCTGCACCCGGCCATCGGCGAATTCGATTTCGAGCGCGCCCGCAGACCGCGCATTTGCCGCCGTTGACACGACCGTGTCACCAGTGCGCACCACCGCATAACCGCGCGCAAGCGTGGCACGGTAGCTGATGCTCTGTAGTGTCCGGTCCAACCCCGCCAGCCTGTCGCGGGCGCCTTCGGTGCGGCGCAGGAACACTTGCGAAAGGCGGGGCGCCAGTTTCGCCAGTTCCGCGCGGCCCTTTTGCGCCGGTCGGGCCAACAGATCGGGCGTCAGCCGCGTGGCGCGTTCGTTCAGTCGTTCCCGGGCCAGTCGCACCCGTGCCTTAAGCAGTTCCGGCCTGATCCCCGATCCATGCCGCGCCAGTTCGGTGGCGCGGGCTTGCACGACACGTCGCAGGGTCGCAGGCAGCCGCTGCGCCGACACATCCAACCGCTGGCGTGCCGTTTCGGTCAGCCGTTCGGGTCGCGGCAGGGCACGCGAAAGGTCAGCCAACCTTTGGCGCCGACGGTCCAGGTTGCCGGTCAGCCCACGCGCCAGCCGCGCATCGAAATCGCGCAGGGTCGCCAACAACTCCATGCGCACCGGCACGGCCAGTTCCGCCGCTGCCGTTGGCGTGGGCGCGCGCAAGTCGGACACAAAGTCGATCAATGTCGTGTCGGTCTCATGGCCCACGGCCGAAATCAGGGGGATGTCTGACGCCGCTGCGGCACGGGCGACGATCTCTTCGTTGAACCCCCACAGGTCTTCGACCGAACCGCCACCACGGGCAACGATGATCAGGTCCGGGCGCGGCACGGGCCCGCCCGGCTGGATGGCATTGAAGCCCTGGATCGCGCGGGCCACCTGCGGCGCGCAGTCCCGGCCCTGCACGGCCACTGGCCAGATCACCACGCGACGAGGAAAACGGTCGCGCAAACGGTGCAGGATGTCACGGATCACCGCGCCCGAGGGCGAGGTGACGACGCCGATCACTTCGGGCAGATAGGGAATGGATTTCTTGCGGTCGGCTGCGAAGAGGCCCTCGGCCTGCAACAGTCTTTTGCGCTTTTCGAGCAGCGCCATCAACGCGCCTTCGCCCGCAGGTTCGACAGCCTCGACATTCAGCTGGTATTTGGATTGTGGCCCGTAGGTGGTCATGCGGCCGGTGACGATGACCTCCATGCCTTCTTCGGGCTTGTGCGCCAGACGGGACACTTGGCCCTTCCAACTGACGCAGGCGATCACCGACCGGTCGTCCTTCAGGTCGAAATAGAGATGCCCGGTGCGCGCCAGCATGGTGCGCCCAACCTCGCCGCGCACGCGGATATGGCCAAATTCGCTTTCGATCACGCGTTTCACGGCCCCGGAAATTTCCGAAACGGTGAATTCATGGGCATTGCCGCCTTGCGGTGTCGGGTCTTCGAATAGGTCGGACATGCGCGCCTTGTGATCTGGTTGGGCTGACCTTAGAACGCGGCGCAACAAAGGCCAAGCGGGGGAACGCATCCATGAACATCCTGATCCTTGGAAGCGGTGGGCGGGAACATGCGCTGGCCTGGGCCGTCATGCAAAACCCCAAATGCGACCGGCTGATCGTGGCCCCGGGCAATGCCGGGATCGCCGCGATTGCCGAATGCGCAGCACTTGATCCGATGGATGGTCCCGCCGTCGCAGTGTTCTGCGAAGAAAACGCCGTGGATTTCGTGATTGTCGGGCCAGAGGCACCCTTGGCGGCGGGCGTGGCAGATGATTTGCGTGCGGCGGGCGTGCTGACCTTTGGTCCCTCGGCAGCGGCGGCACGGCTGGAAAGTTCGAAGGCTTTCACCAAAGAGGTCTGTGACGCGTGCGGTGCCCCGACAGCAGGTTATGCGCGCTTCACAGAGGCTGGACCCGCGCGCGACTATGTTGCTGCGCAAGGTGCGCCCATCGTCATCAAGGCCGATGGACTGGCGGCGGGCAAGGGCGTGGTGGTCGCCGAAACCGTCGATCAGGCGTTGGCGGCCATCGACGACATGTTTGGCGGCGAGTTCGGTGCCGCAGGCGCAGAGGTGGTGATCGAGGAATTCATGGAAGGCGAAGAGGCGTCGTTTTTCGTTTTGTCCGACGGCACCGACATCCTGCCATTCGGCACGGCGCAGGACCACAAGCGCGTCGGCGAAGGCGATACCGGCCCGAATACCGGCGGCATGGGCGCCTATTCCCCTGCCCCAATCCTGGACACGGCGGTGACGCAAACGGTGATCGACGAGATTGTGCGGCCCACGATCGCGGAAATGGCGACGCGCGGCACGCCGTTTCAGGGCGTTCTGTATGTCGGGTTGATGATCAAGGACGGTCAGCCCAGGCTGGTGGAATACAATGTGCGGTTTGGCGACCCCGAATGCCAGGTGCTGATGATGCGGCTGGGCGCGCAGGCGCTGGATCTGATGCTGGCCGCCGCCGAGGGACGGCTGGACAAGGCGCAGGTGAACTGGGCCGATGATCACGCGATGACCGTGGTGCTGGCCGCCGAGGGCTATCCCGGTGCCTATGAAAAAGGCTCGGTGATTTCCGGGCTGGACGCGCTGCCGGAAGATTCCAAACATATGGTGTTTCATGCAGGCACCAGCCAAGGCACCGGCGAAAAAGAGGGCGCTATTGTCGCCACAGGCGGCCGGGTGCTGACCGTGACCGCGCGCGGCGACAGCCTGCAGGACGCCCGGGATGCGGCCTATGACATGATCGCAAAAATCGACTGGCCGGAGGGGTTCTGCCGCTCGGATATCGGCTGGCGGGCGCTCTGAATAGTTTCACTATTCGAACATTTTTCCGAGTTTGATGTGGAGAAACTGCTAGGTTTCTTCTCTAAATCCAACAATTCGCCGATTTGCACTGCATCAGGCGAGAGGGCCAACCCTCTCGCGCTCTCCCGAGGTATTTTGGGACCAAAGAGAGAGGCAGGCGGGGTGCCTGAACGGATTTAGGTTGGGGCCGTATTGCTCCGCTGCGCCTGTCACATCCGCATCACGCCTCTGCGCCTACCCCGCTGCGCTCGAAATGAGATTATCGGTCCTTCAAGGATTGCTGACAGACGGTATGCCGGAGGCCTGAAATCGAAGGTCGAAGGTCGAAGGTCGAAGGTCGAAGGTCGAAGGTCGAAGGTCGAAGGTCGAAGGTCGAAGGTCGAAGGTCGAAGGTCGAAGGTCGAAGGTCGAAGGTCGAAGGTCGAAGGTCGAAGGTCGAAGGTCG
>JBNKYL010000066.1:0-7926 GCA_050300875.1 Paracoccaceae bacterium | reverse complement strand
GCCGTTATCTCCGCCTCATGCTTGGCCAAGGCTTCGGCCACCGGTTTGAACCGCGCAGCAAGCCCCACGTCATCGGTTTGTGCGGCCAGGGCTTCGGCCCAGTAGCGGGCGAACCAGTAATGCGAATGGCGGTTGTCGGGTTGGCCCACCTTGCGGCCCGGCGACCGGTCGTGATCCAGAATGCCCTGCGTCGCCGCATCGACAGCCTTGCCTAGCGTAATCGCGGCGGAATTGCCCGAGGTTTCGCCCAGGAACTGGAAGCTTTCGCCAAGGGCGCAGAATTCGCCCAGTGAATCCCAGCGCAGGTGGTTTTCTTCCATCAGCTGTTGGACGTGCTTTGGCGCAGATCCGCCCGCGCCGGTTTCGAACAGCCCGCCGCCCTGCATCAGTTTCACGATGGACAGCATCTTGGCTGAGGTGCCAAGTTCAAGGATCGGGAACAGGTCCGTCAGGTAGTCGCGCAGCACGTTGCCGGTTATGGCGATGCTGTCCTTGCCCGCCCGGATCGTGACCAGCGAGGCGCGGGTGGCTTCACGCGGGGCCATGATGTCGAACTTGTCGGCAACACCTTCCGCATCAAGGATCGGGCGCACGTATTTCAGCAATTCCGCATCATGTGCGCGGGTTTCGTCCAGCCAGAAGATCGCCTGACATCCCATCGCCTTTTGGCGCGAAATCGCCAGTTTGACCCAGTCGCGGATCGGCGCCTCCTTGGTCGAGGCCGACCGCCAGATATCACCTGCTTCGACGGCATGTTCGGTCAGCACATCGCCATTGGCAGCGATGATGCGGACGGTACCTGCGGTGGCGATCTCGAATGTGGTCGGGTGCGATCCGTATTCTTCGGCCTTTTGTGCCATAAGGCCGACGTTTTGCACGGTGCCTGATGTTGCCGGGTCCAGGGCGCCGGTTTCTTTGAAATACTTGATCGTCTCGTCATAGACGGGCGCATAGGAATTGTCGGGGATCACGCAATTGCTGTCGGCTTCCTTTCCATCCGGACCCCAGCCCTTGCCGCCTGCGCGAATCAGAGCAGGCATGGAAGCGTCGATGATCACGTCCGACGGCACGTGCAGGTTGGTGATGCCCTTGTCGGAATTGACCATGTACAGCGGCGGGCGGTCGGCCAGAACTGCGTCAATTTCGGCTTTGATCGCCGCGCCATTGTCCATGTCTGCGACGCGGGCGAACATGTCGCCAAAGCCGGAATTGGGGTTCACACCCGCAGCGGCCAGCGCATCCCCGTATTTGTCGAAAACTGGGGCCAGATAGGTGCGCACGGCATGACCGAACAGGATCGGGTCCGACACCTTCATCATCGTGGCCTTCAGGTGCAGCGAAAACAGCGTGCCATCCGCCTTGGTCTGGGCAATCGCATCGGCCAGGAATGCGTCGAGTGCCTTGGCGGACATGAACGTGCCATCCACGACCGTGCCTGCGGGCAGGTCATAGCCGTCTTTCAGGACCGTGACCGTGCCATCGGCAGCGGTCAATTCGATCCGCGCCTTGCCCGCCTGTGCGGGGGTGACCGTGGCGGATTTCTCGTTCGAAAAGAAATCGTCGCCGTCCATCGACAAGACGCGCGTCTTGCTGGTGGCTTCCCATTTGCCCATGCGGTGCGGGTTGGCACGTGCATAGTTTTTCACCGCAGCGGCGGCACGCCTGTCGGAATTGCCTTCGCGCAGTACCGGGTTCACAGCCGACCCCTTCACCGCGTCATAACGGCGGCGGGTTTCTTTTTCCTCATCCGTCGCGGGCGCCTCGGGATAATCGGGCAGGGCGTAACCCTGTCCCTGCAATTCCTTGATAGCTGCGACCAACTGCGGCACCGAGGCCGAGATATTCGGCAATTTGATGACGTTCGCGTCGGGCGTTTTCACCAGCTCGCCCAATTCGGCCAGATCATCGGAAACGTGCTGTGCGTCGGTCAGGTATTCGGGAAATTGCGACAGGATGCGGCCGGCCAGCGAGATATCCCTGGTGCCGACCGAAACGCCTGCGGCGGCGGCAAAACCCTGCACGATGGGCAGAAGCGATGCGGCGGCAAGCTGCGGGGCTTCGTCGACGATGGTATAGATTATGTCAGGGGTTTGGTCGGTCATGGCGGCCTCCATGGGTGCGGTTTGGCAGCGGCCTAGACCTTTTCAGCGCAAAGGAAAAGGTCGCGTGGGCCGGTTGCGGCAATTTTTCGTATTCAATTGTATACCGAAGCGACCCGCGCGCGCAATTTCACCAGCGATAGCACAGTGTCGATGGTGGGCGTGGGCGTTTCGGTCAGCTGCCCAAGTTCCTGTACCGACCCCACCAGCGCGTCGATTTCCATAGGGCGGCCAGCGTCCAGATCTTGCAGCATGGACGTGCGATGCGCGCCTACGGCTGCCCCGCCATCGATGCGGCGTTCGATGTCGATGGGGAACTTGACGCCCAGCTTTTCGGCGATTTCCTGTGCTTCGGCCATCATCCCGCGCGCCACAGCGCGGGTGCCGGGATCGGTGCAAAGCACGTCGAGCGTGGCATGGGTCAGGGCAGAGATGGGGTTGAAGCTGAGGTTGCCCCACAACTTCACCCAGATCTCGTCGCGCAGGCGTGGGCGGACTGGGGCCTTCAGTCCGGCGGCGGTCAGGGCTTCTGACAACGCTACCGCGCGGATGGATTTCGATCCGTCCGGTTCGCCCAGTGAAAAGCGGTTGCCTTCGATATGGCGGACGACACCGGGTTCGCTGACTTCGGCGGCGGGGTAGACGACACAGCCCAGCACACGTTCCGGCCCGAAGCCGTTCCATTGCGCGTCGCCTGGATCGACTGATGCCAGCCGCGTGCCTTCGAGCGGGCCGCCGATCTTGTGGAAATACCACCACGGGATACCGTTCACGCCGCTGACCACGGTCGTATTCGGGCCGATCAAGGGGGCCATGGCCGGGACCAACGGCGGCACGGAATGCGCCTTGAGCGTGATGATCAGGTAGTCCTGGTGTCCAAGTTTGGACGGGTCTTGCTCGGCACGGACCTTGTGCGTCGTGGTCGTGCCTTCCTCGATCAGGGTCAGGCCGCCGTTTTGCATCGCGGCCAGGTGCGGCCCGCGCGCGACAAGGCTGACGTCGGCCCCGGCACTAGCCAGTTTCGCGCCCATATAGCCGCCGATGGCGCCCGCGCCAAAGATGCAGATCTTCATGACAGCCCCAGCTTTTCTGCCAGCCCGATACGCTGGATCTTGCCCGTCGCGCCCTTGGGGATTTCATCAAGGACCAACACTTTGGACGGCACCTTGAACCCTGCCAACCGTGTGGCCAGCCGGTCGCGGACGGACCGTTCGTCGGTGTCGGCACCTTCGGCCAGAACGATGGCAGCGGCGATATCTTCGCCAAGTTTCGGATGCGGAACGGCGAAACAGACGGCTTGCGCGACCTCGGGCAGTTCCAGCAAGGCCGCGTCAACCTCCAACGGGCTGATCTTTTCGCCGCCGCGGTTGATGATTTCTTTCAACCGCCCGGTCAGCCACAGATAGCCGTCACGGTCAAAGGCCCCCTGATCGCCGGTGCGGAACCAGCGAGCGCCGTCCGCCATGAAGAAATTCTTGGCGTTCGCTTCGGGGTTGGCCTCGTAGCCGGGGGTGACGTTGGGGCCGGATATTACGACTTCGCCTGTCACGCCGGGGGCGGCAAGCCTGTCGGCGTCCTCTTCGGCGATACGCACCTGCGGGCCCGCGGGGATGCCGACCGAGCCGGCCTTTTGCTTGCCGGGCGCAATTGGATTGCAGCACATCTGGTGACAAGCTTCGGTCATGCCATAGGCTTCGACCACCGGCACGCCGAAGGTTTCGACCAGTTCCGCCATGACCGGCGCGGGCAGCGAGGCAGAGGAGGAGCGCAGGAAGCGCAGACGGGCGTTTCGGATTGCGTCCATGTTGCGGGCGGCGCGGGTCAGGTTGGCCTGATGCATGGTCGGCACGGCGGTAACCCAGGTGGGGTCGGCTTCCGCCAGTTGAGCAAAGAATTGCAGCGCGTTGTAGCCCGGCGCGCACCAGACCGATGCCCCCGCTGCAATGGAGGCGGAAAGCGAGGCGATCAGGCCATGGATGTGGAATAGCGGCATGATATTGAGCGACCGATCATCGGCGGTCAGGCCCAGCGAGGCGCGGATATTGTCGGCAGAGGCCACGAGGTTGGCCTGCGTCAACGGCACGATTTTGGGACGCGAAGTGGTGCCGGAGGTGTGCAGAATTAGCGCGATGTCGTCGGGGCAGGGCGCGGCGATGTCAGCCTGTCCAAGCTTGGACGCGGCCTGCAGCGAGAATTGCCCGGCAGGCGCGTCGGCATCGACGGACAGGCGGATGATGGCGGTGCCTGCGGTCCGGGCGGCAGCGACGGCGGGGCCCTCATCGTCATCGGCCACGATCAGGGCCTTGGCCTGCAGGTCATTCAGGTAGAAACTGTATTCATCCAGCTTGTAGGCAGGGTTCAGCGGCGCAGCGGTGGCGGTGGCGGCCACGCACAGAAAGGCCGTGGCCATCTCGGGGCCGTTGGGCAGCACGATCGCGACCCGATCACCGCGCCCGATGCCCGCGGCATGCAGCGCGCTGCGCGTCGTTTCCACCTGAGCGCGCAATCCATCATACGTCAGCCAGGCCCGTCCCGCCGCGCCTATGGCGGGTGCATCACCCACTCCCTGGATCAACAAATCGGCGATTGTATTGGTCATTAATTCTGTCCAACTTGTTCGTGGGGTTCGTACTAGCGCTAACGGTTCAGGCTGCCAAGGTAACGGTTCAGGTGACCCGGACAGTCATGGACCCAAGCGGTCCGGCTGCAATTTCCACGGTGTCGCCGCGTTCCACCGGGCCGACACCTGCGGGCGTTCCCGACAGGATCACATCGCCCGGCGCAAGTTCGAAATAGTCAGACAGGTATGCGATCATCTCCGGCACTTTCCAGATCATCTGGTTCAGGTCCCCGGACTGGCGCAACGCACCATTGACGTGCAGCGTGATGGGTCCGTCGGACAGATGCCCGACGACGTCAACCGGATGGATCGGCCCGATGGGGGCAGAATGTTCAAAGGCCTTGGCGATTTCCCACGGTCGCCCGGCCTTTTTTTGTTCGGCCTGAAGATCCCGGCGCGTCATGTCGAGCGCCAGCGCATAGCCGAAAACATGGGACAGGGCTTGGTCCACAGGAATGTTCTGCCCGCCGGATTTCAGGCAGACGGCAATTTCAGCCTCGTGATGCACATCCGATGATTTGGGCGGGTATGGGAATGTTCCTGAGGTATCCAGATTGTCGGGGTTTTTCTGAAAGAAGAATGGCGCTTCGCGGTCAGGATCATGGCCCATTTCCACGGCATGGGCGGCATAGTTGCGCCCTATGCAGTAGACCCGGCGCACTGGGAATGTCAGGTCGGACCCCGCGATGGGCAGCGACGTGGCGGGATGGGGCGGGAAAGCATGTGCCATGTTTGGCGCCTTTCTGATCAGTGTTTGGACAGGTCCATTCCATCGAACAGGCCCAGCATCGGGCCAATTCCATAGTGCATGTCGAAGAGCCCGCGGAACAGCATTTCACACGCAACGTAAATCAGCACGGCAAGCCCAAGCCAGGAAATCCAGTGATGGCGGGCCAGAAGCTTCATGATAAGGGTCGCCGCAAAGGCCATGAGTATGATGGCGAGCCCAAGTCCGAAAACCAAAAGCACGGTGTTGCCATCGGCAATGGCAGCCACCGCCAGCACATTGTCCAGCGACATGGACACATCGGCGATTGTGATGGTCCAGAGCGCCTGGATCAGCGTGCGACGCGGCGGGCCGGTGTAGCCGCCCGCCGGGTCATGGGCCGTTTCCATGGCCAGTTCGGCCTGATGTTCGGTGCCGGCGCGGATTTCGCTATAGAGCCGCCAGCAGACCCAGATCAGCAAAACCGCGCCCAGAAACAACAGCCCGGGAACCGCCAGAAGCTTGGTGGCGATGACGGCGAAGAAAACACGCAGCACGGCGGCAATCGCCATGCCGTAAAGGATCGCTCTGGCCCGCAGTTGCGGTGACAAACCTGCGGCAGCCATGCCGATGATCAAAGCGTTATCGCCACTCAGCACCAGGTCGGACACCACGATCGCGCCGGCGTCAATCAGTGTTTGCATGGTCTGTCGGCTTCCCCCGGGTATCCCGTCTTGGGCAGTCACGTGCACGGGCACAGATGAAGTATGGTCCGCCGGAGTGCAACACCAGAGTTGCACAAGGCGTCGTGGCGAATAATTCTGGGCAGACGGGAAACCAAAGCAGAGGCCACAATGTCCGAGCGCCGCAAACATCCGCATCGTCCGTTTTCAGGGCCTGATCTATGTTCCTTGGACGCGCATGAAGTCGTTGATTTGTTAAAGGAACGGAAGGTTTCAGCACGTGAAGTGGTGGACGCGGCTTTTGAACGGATCGCGGCGGTTGAACCTGTGGTCAACGCGATGCCGACCTTGTGCGTCGATCGGGCCTACAAGGCGGCGGATGCTGTGGATACGGAGCAGGCGGACCATCCCGGTTGGCTGGCAGGGCTGCCGGTTTCGATCAAGGATCTGACGGAAGTCGCGGGCGTGCGCACCACGTTCGGCACACCGGGTCTTGCCGACTACGTGCCCGATTTCAGCGATCCGCTGGTGGAGCAGCTTGAACGGCGTGGCGGCATCGTCGCGGGCAAGACCAACACGCCGGAAATGGGGGCCGGGGCCAACACATTCAACCCGGTTCTGGGCGTGACGCGCAACGCACATGACACGTCGATGAACGCAGCGGGATCGTCGGGCGGGGCGGCCGTGTCGCTGGCCACGGGCGAGATGTGGCTGAGCCAGGGTTCTGACCATGGCGGCAGCCTGCGCACGCCCGCCGCGTATAACGGCATCGTTGGCATGCGACCCAGCCCGGGGCTGTGCGCCAGCCAAAGCGCGACGGGCTGGATCACCGAGGGTCAGTCCGGCCCGATGGCGCGCAACGTGCGCGATTGTGCGTTGTTCCTGGATGCGATGGTGGGGTTTCAGCACGGCATCCCGTCATCCTTCCCGCCGCCTTGCGAAGGATCATACCAGCAAGCGGTGAAGGAGGCCGACGAAAGGGTGCGCATTGCCTTCGCCCCCGATCTGGGGGGCTTTTCGCCCGTGGAACCGGTTATCGATCACGCCACGCGTGCGGCCCTGTCGGCCGTGGAACGGGCGGGCGGTCACGTCGAGGAAGCCTGCCCGGACCTGACCGGGCTTGACCGCACCTATCGAGTCCTGCGGGGAATGGGGTCGGCAACGGGGTATCGTCGTATGCCCGAACACATCACCAGCCAGTTCAAGCAGACGATCAAGGATGACATCGCCTTTGGTCGGGCGCTGACCATGGATGATGTCGCCGAGGCACACCTGACCCGGACGGACCTTTTCCGGAACATGGCCGACCTGTTGACCCGGTTCGACGTCCTGGCCTGCCCGACGGTCGGAAACATGCCGCGCCCGGTCGAGGTCGAATGGGTCGACGAGATCAACGGACGGAAACTGACCAACTATGTGGACTGGTTGCGCTTTGCATTTCTGGCCACGACGACCGGTCTTCCGGCGATTTCGGTGCCCATCGGTTTTTCAGATACGGGAATGCCAATCGGCATCCAGCTTATCGGTCCGCCACGCGGAGAGGCCCGTTTGCTGGCGGTCGCTCGCGCCGTGGAAATGGCGGTGGGTGGCCCCTTCGGGCCTGTCGATCCGAACGTCACGCACATGTAGCTGAATCGTGGAGCGGGCGACGAGAATTGAACTCGTATCTGTTGCCTGGAAGGCAGGCCCGAAATTTCCAACAAACAAAACCTTTTCAATAAGATATTCAGAATTTCTCTTGAATTTCGCAGGCAATTCGTCGGACGGGATTTTCTGGAGCGGGCGGCGGGAATCGAACCCGCGTCATCAGCTTGGAAG
>JBNKYL010000065.1:0-4005 GCA_050300875.1 Paracoccaceae bacterium | reverse complement strand
CGTGTGCTCTTCCGATCTGCCGGTGGATCTGGGCGGCTATTATCACGGTGATCTGACCAAGACGGCCGAGGTCATGCGGCCTTCGGGCACGCTGAACGAGATCATCGCCGCGCTTTGATGGTCTGGGTGTCCACGCTTGGACACCCCCATAGTTAGGCCAAAATGTTTCTCTTTTGTTCTGCTTTCTTCCGGTCTACTCTGACCGAAAAGCAGAACAAGGGGAGGCATTTGGATGGACCAGCGCGTCACCATGATCACGCTTGGGACAGAAGACCTGGACCGCGCTCGCGCGTTTTATGAACGACTGGGCTGGAAAGCGGCCAGCGAGCCCGGCGAAGGCATCCTGTTCTTCAACGTCCAGAATTCCATCATCGGGTTCTACCCGTGGGACAAGGTCGCCGAAGAGGTGAACATGTCGCCTGCCGAATTTGGCCGTCCGCGGGCCATGCTGGCCTATAACGTGCCCGCACGTGATATGGTCGCCCAAGTCCTGGCCGAAGCCGAAGCCGCCGGCGGCACCATCGCCAAACCAGCCCAGGACGTGTTCTGGGGCGGGCATTCGGGCTATTTCCGCGACCCAGACGGGCATTATTGGGAAGTGGCGTATAACCCGTTTTCGCCGCTTGGCCCGAATGGCGAGGCGAAAATCGGCGGCTGGGAATGAGACGCCCGCAAACCATGTGGTCGCTGGAAACGCTGGGGCGGGTTCGGCTGGGCAAGCATTTTTATATGCGCGAGTTCCTTTATTCGGAAATAGCCAATATCCACCGCATCCCAAACATTCCCGACAATCCCGACCGCGCCATTGCCCACGGTCGGGCCTTCGCCGAAACCCTGCTGGACCCGTTGGAAGAAACCTTTGGCCGCGTTGCCATACGGTCAGGTTATCGCAGTGCCGAAGTAAATCGGTTTGGCAACGAAAATCGCCTGAATTGCGCGCGCAATGACAACCCGTTGGAATGCCACATCTGGGATCGTCCCGGTGCGCCGATTGCCGGGGCGTCCATTGTGATCCCCTGGTTTGCCGACCAATATTACAACGGCCGTGACTGGCGCGACCTGGCATGGTGGCTGCATGACCACCTGCCCTATTCCGAAATCTGGTTCTTTCCCAAGCTCGCCGCGTTTAACCTGGTCTGGCGTGAAACGCCGATGCGGCGCATCGACAGCTACATCGCGCCGCGAGGCACCTTGTTGAAACCCGGCGCAGACCCGGATGAACCGTTGGCCGCTCGGCAGGGCCGCTATGCCGATTTTCCCGCATTTCGCGGCCTTGTCGCCTGAATCACCTGACCTCCGCTACCGCATTTATCGGCCCAATTGCGACAGGTCTGCCAGATTTGGCCAACGCAGCCGAACCAGTCGCACCACAGGACGCAAACCATTTCGGTGCTGCGGACAATGGGGCCGCCATACGGCAAAACCTTGGACAAATCGGGCCGGAATAAGGCACCAACATGACTGTGTTCAGTACCGAGTAAGGTTGTTTTCCATGTTCAAGAGTTTCTTCACGTCCGAATGCGGTGCCGTCACGGCAGATTGGGTTGTCCTGACTGCCGGCGTCATCACGATGGCCATGGTCGTGGCGTTTTCAGTTTCCGTCCCGACGAATGGCCACGCCATCAAGATCGGCGACAGCCTGCATTCGATGTCGCCGCGTAACTAGTGCTGTTTTCCAGAAATTCTTGAATGCCTTGGGGGCAGTTTAGAGTACGAAAATGTTTCTTTCAGGCGCCGGTTCACCCCGGCGCCTTTTTTGTCATACGCGTGCATCAATGGCGGCGGGCAAATTGGCGTGCCTTTCAAACCACTGCGACGCAGATGCCAGTTTCCGGGCGATGACAGCGCAGATTTTGCAACGCAGTCCACGCAACGCTGGACTGTTTGTATGTCGAGCTTCCGGCCCACGTGCAGTCGGCCAGCCGCCACGCATCAGGATCATGTCCAGTTCTGTTGTCTGAGTATGTGTTTGGCGGGTCATGGGGTGCTTCCCTTCTTCAGGTGCTGGGGTTGACCTGAACCTAGCCACCGCATCGTCAGCGTGACAAACGACCATTTTTCAGCCTATACCTTAGAAAATCTCAACCATGCGGCCCACCCATGACCCGCCGCCTTCCACCGCTGAACCAGCTCCGCGCCTTCGAAGCCGCTGCCCGGCTCGGCTCGTTCAAGGCTGCGGGCGATGAACTGAACGTCACGCACACGGCCATCAGCCATCAGGTCAAGGCGCTGGAAGAATACTTTGGCTTTCCGCTGTTCCATCGCGAAACGCGAAAGGTCGTTCTGACCGAAAATGCGACCCGTCTGGCCATCGAAATCGGCACCAGCCTGGACATGCTTGACGGGGCTGCAAAGAATTTCCTGCACGCCTATACAGACCGCCCCTTGGTGCTGTCGGTTGCGCCCATATATGGCAACAGGTTCCTGTTGCCCGCGATGAAGGAGTTTCGCGCCAGACACCCCGACATCCAGATTCAGGTGCGTCTGGACTATGAAAAGATCGATTTCCGGACATCAGAGGTCGATGCAGGCATCCGGTTCGGCATGGGCGACTGGCCCGGACTGGAAGCCATGCGCTTGCATGATGAAGTCTATGTCCCGCTGGCCGCACCAAGCCTTGTCCAAGGCATAAACCTGCCGATCAGCATGGACGACCTTGCCAGGCTGCCTCTGGCTGCGGACCCGCTGACGGGCAACCTCTGGCCGGGCTGGTTCGAACAGGCCGGAATGACGCCGCCGGGCAATCTGGATTACTGCCACTTTGACAATAGCGGGCTGGTCTTTGATTTCGGCCTTGCCGGCAATGGGGCGATCCTTTGGGACGCGCGCATCCTAAAATCGGAACTCGACAAGGGCGCGCTTGTCCAATTGCACCCGGCATCCATGGCCCGCGATGTATCGGTCTACCTCGTCTATCCCGATCAGAACGAACCGGACCCGCGCCTGCTGGTGTTTCGTGACTGGCTCCGGTCCTTTGTCGAACAGGTGCAGCGCCCATGACCCGCCGCCTTCCACCCCTGAACCAGCTCCGCGCCTTCGAAGCCGCGGCGCGGCTCGGCTCGTTCAAAGCTGCCGCCGACGAGTTGCATGTGACGCACACGGCGGTCAGCCACCAGATAAAAGCATTGGAAGAGGAACTGGCCCGCCCTTTGTTCCGCCGCATCACACGCGGTGTGGAATTGCTGCCCGAAGCCGAAAAGCTGGTGTCAGAACTCAGCCGCAGCTTCGACGCCATTACCCAGGCGGTGGACGAAGTCAGGGCCCGCACACACGCCGGCAAGTTGCGGATTTCTGCTGTCCCGGCGTTCGGCTACCGCTATGTCATTCCCAGATTGCCCAAGTTTCGTAAGCAGCAACCTGATCTGGATATTGAGTTTGTGCTGAATGCCAGACTTGCCGACCTCGACACGGGCGAATTCGATGCTGCCTTGCGTTATGGGAAGGGCGATTGGCCCGGACTGGACAGGCGTGAAATCTTCCGCGACCGCATGGCGCCGATTGCTGCGCCATCTCTTCTGGATGGCCGCAAAACGCCGTTGGATGCGGCTGAAATAGCGGCCCTGCCCTTTGCCGTTTCCGCAGGTTCACGCACCGATTGGGATAGCTGGTGTCGCTTGCTCGGTCTGGACAACCCAGCGCGCCCCACACCCCTGACCCTTGAAAACCGTGCCGTGATGCTCGACTTCGTGCTAAGCGGCGCGGGCATCGCGCTGATCGACCTGACATTCGCGTCCAAGGAACTGGAAACGGGCAATCTGGTGCAATTGCACCCCGAAACGATAAGTGGCGTGAATGCCACCTACCTCGCTTGGAAACGCATGCCGGTGCCGGATCCGCGGTTGACCGTCTTCGGTGACTGGCTGGTGGGCGAAGTCACGAACCACGGCATTTCAGACCCGGCCTAGTCCTCCGCCGGCAACACCCGCAGCCGCAATTCCCGCAGCTGCTCGTTTGTCGGCTCGCTGGGGGCGCCCATCATCAGGTCTTCGGCACGCTGGTTCATCG
>JBNKYL010000064.1:0-38317 GCA_050300875.1 Paracoccaceae bacterium | reverse complement strand
CGTGCGCGATCTGGACCGTTATGAATGGCATGATGCACCTTGGATGGGCCGGCGCGGGGCGATCCAGCGTTTCGACAAACCCATTTCAATCTACGAGGTGCATCTGGGATCGTGGCGTCGCATCCCCGACGAAGGCGACCGCCCGCTGTCTTATGCTGAGCATGCGCGCGAGCTGGTGGGATATGCCAAGGATATGGGTTTCACCCATATCGAATTGCTGCCGGTGTCCGAATACCCGTTTGACGGGTCGTGGGGCTATCAGCCCGTGGGTATGTTCGCCCCTACCAGCCGGTTTGGCACCGCCGACGAATTTCGCGGTTTTGTCGACGCCTGCCATGAGGCTGGTCTTGGCTTGATCATCGATTGGGTACCCGGACACTTCCCCGAAGATGCGCACGGGCTGGGCCGCTTCGACGGCACGCCGCTGTTCGAACATGCCGACCCCAAGGAGGGCTGGCACCCGGACTGGAAGACTTTCGTCTACAACTACGGGCGAAACGAGGTGCAGAACTACCTGACTTCCAATGCGCTGTACTGGCTGCGCGAACATCATGTCGACGGGCTGCGCGTGGATGCCGTTGCCTCGATGCTTTACCGCGATTATTCGCGCGCCGAAGGCGAATGGGTTCCCAACGTGCATGGCGGGCGCGAAAACCTGGAAGCGATCGCTTTCCTTCAGCGCATGAACACGCAGGTTTACGGCGATGTGGACGGGATCATGACCATCGCCGAAGAAAGCACGGCGTTTCCTGGCGTCAGCGCGCCCGTGGATACAGGCGGGCTGGGATTTGGGTTCAAGTGGAACATGGGCTGGATGAACGACACGCTGTCCTACATGAAAGAGGATCCGGTTCACCGCAAATACCACCACAACAAGATCGAATTTGGCCTGCACTACGCGTTTTCGGAAAACTTCGTGCTGCCGCTCAGCCATGATGAAGTGGTGCACGGGAAAGGGTCAATTCTGGACCGGATGCCCGGCAACGGCGACGAGAAGTTCGCCAATCTGCGCGCTTATTACGGTTTCATGTGGGGGCACCCCGGCAAAAAGCTTTTGTTCATGGGGTCCGAATTTGCGCAAGGCGCGGAATGGAACCACAATCGCAGCTTAGATTGGCATTTGCTGGAACATGGCCTGCACGCAGGTGTTCAGAACCTCGTCCGAGACCTGAACGCCATCTATTCCAGCCTGCCTGCGATGTACCAACGCGACAACCGGTCTGACGGGTTCGAATGGGTCGAAACCAATGCCGACGAATCCCTTTTTGCGTGGTTGCGGCGTGGCGAACCGGGCAACGCACCGGTTCTTGTCGTCTGCAATTTCACGCCTGTCGAACGGACCGAACGCCGCATCGGCGTGCCTGCGCCGGGGCGCTGGGCCGAACGGCTGAACACGGATGCCACGCATTATGGCGGTGGCGGGCGCGGCAACATGGGCGGCGTCGATGCCGAGGACGTGGCCACCGGTGGCTGGCCGCATTCGGTCCGTCTGACCCTGCCGCCGTTGAGCACGCTGATATTCGAACTAGCTGCACCCAAATAAAGATTGGACAAAGTCCGGGAGGAGGAACGATGGCCGATATAGACAGAACCAGCCTGACACGCCAAACCATGGCATTCATCCTGGCCGGTGGCAGGGGAAGCCGGTTGAAGGAATTGACCGACAGGCGCGCCAAGCCCGCAGTATTCTTTGGCGGCAAGACCCGGATTATCGATTTCGCTTTGTCCAATTCAATGAATTCCGGGATCCGCCGTATCGGCGTGGCAACGCAGTATAAGGCGCACAGTTTGATCCGGCATCTTCACCGTGGATGGAGCTTCTTCCGGCCCGAACGCAATGAATCGCTCGATATTCTCCCGGCATCGCAGCGGGTGGACGAAGAAAACTGGTATCTCGGCACCGCCGACGCGGTGTTTCAAAACATCGACATCATTGAAAGCTATGCGCCGAAATACATGGTTATCCTGGCCGGCGACCACATCTACAAGCAGGATTACTCGGCCATGCTGGAACAGCATGTTTCGACCGGTGCGGACGTGACTGTCGGCTGCATTGAAGCATCGCTGGAGGACGCCAAAGGGTTCGGTGTGATTGCGGTTGACGCAAACGACCGCATCACAGATTTCGTCGAAAAACCCGCCAACCCGCCACATATGCCCGGCGACCCCGACCAGGCGCTGTGCAGTATGGGTATCTATGTCTTTGAAACCGAATTCCTGTTTGACATCCTGCGCGAGGATGCGGCTGACCCGAATTCAAGCCGCGATTTCGGCAAGGACATCCTGCCCAAGCTCGTCAAGGGCGGAAAAGCGATGGCGCACCCGTTCAGCCGATCCTGCGTGACCAGTGGGTTGGAAAAGGAGCCCTATTGGCGCGATGTTGGTACGGTGGATGCATTCTGGCAGGCCAATATCGACCTGACCGATTTCACCCCGGAACTGGACATTTATGACAACGAGTGGCCGATCTGGACCTATCAGGAACTGACTCCGCCCGCGAAATTCGTCCACAACGAAGAAGGTCGCCGAGGGCAGGCGATTTCGTCAATGGTGTCAGGGGGCTGTGTCGTGTCGGGGTCCAGTCTGCATCGCTGCCTGTTGTTCACGGGCGTTCGCTGCAATTCCTTTTCGCAGCTCGAAGGTGTCGTGGCGATGCCGTATGTGGATATCGGGCGAAACGCGCGCCTGACCAATGTGGTGATCGACCGGGGTGTGAAGATCCCGCAGGGGATGGTTGTGGGCGAGGATCCGGTTCTTGATGCCGCGCGTTTCCGACGCACCGAGAATGGGATATGCCTGATCACACAAGAGATGATCGACAAGCTGGACGGCTGACATGAAGGTTCTCATCGTCGCATCGGAATGCGCGCCATTCATCAAGACCGGTGGCCTGGCCGATGTCGTCGGTGCGTTACCCAAGGCCCTGTCGGCCTGCGGCGTCGAAACCCGCGTGATCCTGCCGATGTATCCAGCGCTGAACGCGCAGGCAAAAACAGCGAATGAGGTTCTCGAGCTGGGCGATTTGCACGGTGGGTCTGCGCGGTTGCTTGCGGTGGAAACGGAAACCTGTTCACTGCTCTTGCTGGATGCTCCGCATCTGTTTGACCGGACAGGCGGGATCTATCTGGATGACAGCGCGCATGACTGGCCAGACAATCCGGCACGCTTCGCGGCCCTGTGCGATGCCGCGGCGACGGTGGCCATGGACGGATTCGCGGGTTGGATGCCCGACCTGTTGCATGCCCATGATTGGCAGGCAGGGCTGGCGCCGTGGTACCTGCGGCAACGCGGGTCCGATCTGCCAACTGTCATGACGATTCACAACATTGCCTTTCAGGGCGTGGTTGACAGCGCGCTGATGACCAAACTGGGCTTGGAAAAATCTGGTTTCACACCCGATGGGTTCGAATATTGGGGTCACGTGAGTTTCCTGAAGGCCGGCGTCGTGGCGGCCAACAGGGTCACGACGGTTAGCCCGACCTATGCGCGGGAGCTGATGTCGCCCGAATTCGGCATGGGATTCGAGGGCCTGCTGCAATCGCGCAAGGCCGATCTCGTTGGCATCCTGAACGGTATCGATACCGAAGCGTGGGATCCGGAAGTTGACCCGTTGATCGCCGAAACCTATTCGGTGCGGGCCTTGAAGCAGAAATCCGTCAACCGTGCGGCGCTGGAAAAGCGGTTCGGCCTGGAGCCGAACCCGGACGCGCCGCTCTTTTGTGTCATAAGCCGCCTGACCGAACAGAAGGGTCTAGACCTGCTGTTGCAGGTGCTTCCCAGCATGCTTGCGCGCGGCGCGCGGCTGGCAGTGCTGGGCAGCGGCGACAAGGGGTTGGAACTTGCCTATCGCAAGGCGGCGGCCGGCCATTCGGGTCGGGTCGGTGCGGTCATTGGTTATGACGAAGGCCTGTCGCATCTCATGCAGGCTGGCTCCGATGCGATTCTTGTGCCGTCCCGTTTCGAACCCTGTGGCCTGACACAGCTATACGGCCTGCGCTACGGCACTTTGCCGGTTGTCGCACGAACTGGCGGGTTGGCCGACACGGTGATTGACGCCAACGATGCCGCGATGAAAGCGGGATGCGCCACGGGTGTCCAGTTCGCGCCTACGACAGCGGGCGCACTTATGGATGCCGTCGATCGGACCTGCGATCTGTTTGCCGATCGCAAGGCGTGGGTTACCATGATGCGCAACGCCATGCGCCATCCTGTGGGATGGGCTGGGTCGGCTGCTGCCTATCATTCGCTGTTCCAGTCGCTGACCTGCGACACAGGTACACAGACGACCGATTGATGGGGACAAGGATGAAACCCGGGCGGCCCAAACAGATGGGCGCGCATCACGATGGCGAGGGCACGAATTTCGCCCTGTTTTCCGCCAATGCCGAAAGTGTCGAACTGTGCCTGTTTTCGCCCGACGGAAAGCGGGAAACAGCGCGGCACACCTTGCCTGAACGCACCGGATCGGTCTGGCATGGCTACCTGCCCGGCGCCGGGCCCGGCACGCTCTATGGCTATCGCGTTCACGGGCCTTATGCGCCCGAACGTGGGCACCGGTTCAACGCGAACAAGTTGCTTTCGGATCCCTATGCGCGTGATTTGCAGGGGCGGTTCCGGGATCACAAGGCGCTTTTGGGATATGATCCCGGCAGCGCCAAGGCCGACCTGTCATTCAGCAAGCTGGACAGCGCCCCCTTTGTTCCCAAATCGGTCGTGGTTGCGACCGAGCCGCTGGTGCCCGTGTCCGAACGACCGAAAATCGACGACGACGCGGTCCTGATCTACGAAGCCCACGTCAGGGGCCTAACGCGCGAACATCCACAGGTGGCCGAAAGCCTGCGCGGCACCTATGACGGGTTGGCATCTGATGCGATCATCGAACACCTGCACAAGCTGGGCGTGACGACGATCGAATTGATGCCGGTGCATGGCTTCGTCGATGACAGTTTCCTGCTCAAGAAGGGACTGCGCAATTACTGGGGCTACAACTCCATCGGCTTTTTCGTGCCGGAGCCGCGCTACCATGGCCCGGCGGGCCGCGCCGGGTTCCGCGCCATGGTGCAGCGGTTCCACGCCGCTGGGATCGAGGTAATCCTGGACGTGGTCTACAACCACACGGCCGAAGGCGACCAGTCTGGCCCGACGCTCAGTTTTCGGGGGATCGACAACGCGTCCTATTACCGCCTGCTGCAAGGCCAGCCGCGATACAACGTGAACGATACCGGTTGTGGAAACACCATCAACGCGGCGCATCCTTACGTCTTGCGCATGATACTGGACAGCCTGCGCTATTGGGTCGAGGTCATGGGGGTTGACGGTTTCAGGTTTGACCTGGCCACGACCCTGGGCCGCGAAGACCACGGGTTCGATCCCAATGGCGGGCTATTTGACGCGATGCGTCAGGATCCGGTTTTGTCCAGTGTGCGCCTGATTGCCGAACCCTGGGATATCGGCTGGGGCGGCTACCAGCTTGGCAATTTTCCGACCGAATTTGCAGAATGGAACGACCGTTTTCGCGACACCAGCCGCCGGTACTGGCGCGGCGATGATCATAGCGCGCAGGAATTGGCGGCGTGCCTGCTTGGATCGGCCGCGCAGTTTGACCGGGCCGGGCGTCGTGCCTGGTCTTCGGTGAATTTCGTGGCCTCGCACGATGGGTTCACGCTGGCGGATGTGACCCGATACGACCACCGTCACAATCAAGCGAATGGCGAAGATGGCAAAGACGGCCATCATGCCAATTTCAGCGAAAACTGCGGTGCCGAAGGCGACACGGACGATGCCGAGGTGCTGAAATGCCGCCTGCGCCGCCAACGCAACTTGCTGGCGACATTGTTCTTTTCGCAAGGCACGCCGATGCTTTTGGGCGGGGACGAGATCGGCAACAGTCAGGGCGGCAACAACAACGCCTATTGCCAGGACAATACGACTGGCTGGGTGAGCTGGGGCCGCGCTGATGCCGACTTGACCGAATACGTGGCTGGCCTGTCGGCCCTTCGGCGCGTCCATCCCAGCCTGCGGCAGTCGGTATTCCTGCATGGCGGTAAACGAGCGTCGGACGGTTTGCCGGATGTTGAATGGCGCAGCCTGGAAGGCCAGTCGCTGGAATGGCGCGACCCGGGTCTTTCTGCTTTTGGTCTGATCCTGCGCCGCTGTGCAGATCACCAGCATGACGAAAGCAACGAAGATACGGTATATCTGGTGTTCAATCGCGACGCTGAGCCCTTGCCGGTGACGTTGCCCAAACCGCAGATTGGATCTGGTTGGCGGCTTGAGCTCGATACGGCGGGCGACGACCCGTTTTCATCGCGATGGGTGGACTCTGGTACGACCAAGATTGCCGGACATGCGATGCTGTTTTTTTCCGAACAGCCCTTGGGCGGGGACGTATGATGACCGCCGCCCTTCATGTCTTGGCCAGGGCCACGGGCGTCCTGCAGTCTTTCCATGATCTTGGCGGAAGGCAACGCCGCATCAATGACGACACGGCGCGCCAAAGCCCCGAAATGCAAATGACACCCCGCATCATGAGCGATGCCAGACGCGCCCATACCCAAAAGGGAGAACCCTGATATGGACATCATCACCGTTCCGACGACCCCCATCGAAGGTCAGAAACCCGGTACATCCGGCTTGCGCAAGAAGACCCGGGTTTTCATGGCGCCACATTACCTGGAAAACTTTGTCCAATCGGTTTTCGATGCCATCGGCGGCGCGGCGGGCAAGACATTCGTGGTGGGTGGCGATGGCCGGTACTTCAACGCCGAAGCTATCCAGACCATCCTACGCATGGCGGCGGCCAATGGTGCGCGGCGGGTGATTGTCGGGCAGGGTGGGTTGTTGTCGACCCCGGCCGCGTCGAACCTGATCCGCAAGAACGGCACGGATGGCGGGCTGATCCTGTCGGCCAGCCACAATCCCGGCGGGATCGACGAAGATTTCGGCGTGAAATTCAACGCCGCCAATGGTGGCCCGGCACCCGAGGGTCTGACAGAAAAGATGTTTGCAGGAACGCAAACCATTGTCCGCTATCTGACGCTTGAAACGGATGACATCGACCTGAATCAGATCGGGTCGGTCCGGTTGGGTGACATGGATGTGACCATCGTCGATCCTGTGGCCGATTACATGGACCTTATGGAAGACCTGTTCGATTTCGAAGCGATCCGCGGTCTGTTCGCGTCCGGTTTCCGCATTCGTTTCGATGCCATGCATGCCATTACCGGACCATATGCCACCGCGATCCTTCAGGACAGGCTTGGCGCACCAAAGGGCAGCGTGGTCAACGCCGTGCCGTCGGTCGATTTCGGCGGTGGGCATCCCGACCCCAATCCGACATGGGCCAAGACTCTGATGGATGAAATGATGCGCGACGACGGTCCCGATTTCGGGGCCGCGTCAGATGGCGATGGCGACCGAAACATGATCCTGGGCCGCAACAGCTACGTCTCGCCATCCGACAGCCTGGCGGTGTTGGCGGCCAATGCGCAACTGGTCCCGGCCTATCGCGGTGGCCTTTCCGGTATCGCGCGATCCATGCCGACAAGCTGCGCCGCCGACCGTGTCGCCGAAGCGCTGGGTATCGACTGTTTCGAAACGCCTACTGGCTGGAAGTTTTTCGGAAACCTGCTGGATGCCGGCCGCGTGACGCTTTGCGGTGAAGAAAGTTTTGGCACCGGGTCTGATCATGTGCGCGAAAAGGACGGGCTTTGGGCGGTTCTGTTCTGGCTGAACATTCTGGCAGTTCGCAAGACTTCTGTAGCAGACATCCTTTCGGACCATTGGCGGCGATTTGGCCGCAACTACTATTCGCGACACGACTACGAAGCCTTACCAACGGCTGATGCCGAGGCGCTGATGGATCGGATACAGGCCAAGTTGACGACCTTGCCGGGTTCGACCATCGCGGGGCTGACAGTCGAGGCGGCAGACAATTTCAGCTATGATGACCCGATCGACGGATCGGTCAGCCACAATCAGGGCTTGCGCATACTCTTTCAGCACGGCGCACGCGCGGTGTTCAGACTTTCGGGTACCGGGACGACGGGGGCCACTTTGCGGATATACGTCGAAATGCTGGAAACGGATCCGTCGCGGATGAATCAGGATCCGCAGGACGCATTGCGCCCCGTGATCGATGCCGCGGCGCAGGTGTCAGGCATTTCTGAACTTGGTCGGACGGGACCGGATGTGATTACCTGAACGCCCGGTCAGACCGGAGCGCTGCAAAGCGTTTCGGCCAGGTAGGTCGCCGCAATTCCAAGCGACAAGAAAGGGCCAAACGGCACCGGTTGCCATAGCACCGTGCGATCCTGTTTCCAAAGAGAATGGACCGCGAGCCAGATCAATGCTGTTCCTGCCGCCACAAACACGATGAATGGCAGCGCGGCACTGCCACACCAGGCGCCGCCTGCGGCGAGCAGCTTGGCATCGCCCAGGCCCAGGCCTTCGCGGCGACGCATGTGCCGATATCCTCGCGACACCGCCCAGAACACACCGTACCCCAGCCCTGCCCCGATGGCCGATGGCCAGAACGCGCCTTGCCAAAGCGCCAGCGCCAGGCCAGCCGCGATCAAAGGCAATGTCACGCTGTCCGGGATGCGCCTTGTGGCCATATCCGTGATTGTCGCCGCGCCGAGCCCAATGGTCAGAACGATTGCTGCAATCAACCCTGTCATGTTCCGCTTGCCACTGCCATGCCACTGAATCGTTGCGCTGCCGCGCAAGCCAAGGTCATATGTGACCTTAATTCAGGGGATTGTCAGGGGCGCGCACAAAAAGATGCCGGAATATTCCTATTCTGCACGGCGCCCTTCCGGCGAACCGGTTACCGGCATCCGGAATGCCACATCCGAGGATCATCTGCGTGGCCTGCTTGCCGCTGAGGGTCTGTTCCTGTCTTCATCGCGGGTGTCGCGACGCGGTTTCGGGCTTTCACGTGGGGCGCGGCCTGTCCGTTTGTCGGCATTGCTTGCCTTTCTGCGCGAATTTCGCAGCCTTGCCGGGGCGGGTTTGCCGCTGACACATACGCTCGCCCTGACCGAGGATCGTCATGACGACCCATCCCTTGCCGCGGCGATTGCCGGTGTTCGGGACGAGGTGACACGTGGCAAGAACCTGGCCGACGCGATGTCGGGTTACCCACATGTTTTCGACGCTCTGACTCTGGCGACATTTCGCGTGGGTGCAGAGACGGGCAATATGGACGACGCTTTGGCCCGGTTGCAGGCCTTTTTGGACCTGCGACACCAACTTGCACGCAATACGCGAAAGGCAATGACCTATCCCCTTTTCCTGTTGGGATTGCTGGCGGTGACATTGGCAGGGCTCATGCTGTTTGTGCTGCCGCGCTTTGCCACGCTCTACGCGGAATTCGACAGCGAATTGCCGCTGGCCACGCGCATCCTGATGGCAGGCGTCGAAACCGCGCCGATCTGGGTGCCGACGATTCTTGGCATGGCCTTGGCGCTTTGGCTGGTGGGCAGAACCGTTCTGGCGTCTGGGCCGGCGGCGCGTGTTTTTGACCGGCTCAAGCTGCGATTGCCGTTTTTCGGCCCGGTGCTGGCCGATATCGCGACCATTCAGGTTGCCCATATGATGGCGCTGTTGCTGCGCGCAGGCACACCCCTGCCGGCCGCGCTGGATCATGCCGCGTCCAGCCTGACGAACCGCTACCTTGCCGGGCAGTTGCGCCAAGCACAGGCCAATGTCACGCGGGGTCAGTCCTTGTCCGACGCATCGGCGGGGCTGGATATCTTCGATCGAAGCGCCCTGTCGTTGTTGAAGGCAGGGGAGGCCAGCGGCGAACTGGCGCCCATGTTTTCAGCGATATCCGCCAAGCAGGAACAGGAACTTGACGACCGCATGGCACGGCTTCTTGCGCTGATCGAGCCGGCGATGATGTTGTTGGTTGGCATTGTGCTGGGCACTGTTATCATAGCGGTCTACCTGCCGATTTTCGGCCTGTCTTCGGTGGTTCGGTGATGAATGATGTCAGTGCGATGCCGGATGCGACCCGCCTGCGCCAGATCGCGAGTGAACTCGACTTGCCATTCGTCGATGCGGTCAGTGCCGCGTCCGACCTGTTTTCCGCGCTGCCAGTCGAAACGGCGCTTGAACTGAATGTCGTGCCGCTTTCGCGCGAAGGCGACTTGCTGACGGTCGCCACCGCCGACCCGCTGGACATGCGCCTGGAAGGCCGGCTTGCCGCGATCACCGGTCACCGCATCGCGCTGGCCGTCACGACAGCCGACAGTATTCGCGGGGCTTTGCGCCGGTCAGACAGTTCGGACAGGATGCTGTCCAATGTCTCTTCCGACTTCCGTCCGCAGATTATCCGCGAAACCGAAGAAGGCGGCGAAGAAGTCGTCGACATCGAGGCGATCCAAGGCCAGTCAGGTGTCGTGCGGCTGACCAATTCGATCCTGATGGCCGCGCTGCAGCGTCAGGCCAGTGACATTCACATCGAAACATTCGCTGACCGCGTCGACGTGAAGTTGCGCATCGACGGGGTGCTGTACCCTGCTATGGACCCGATCGACCTGCGCTTTCAGCCTGAGCTGATCAGCCGGATCAAGGTCATGGCCGACCTCGACATCGCCGAAAGACGCGTGCCACAGGATGGCCGGTTCCGTTTGAGGATCGACGGTCGCGATGTCGATTTCCGCGTGTCGATCCTGCCCGCGCAGTTCGCCGAAAACTGCGTGATCCGGGTTCTGGACAAGTCTGCCGTGGCGCGGTTTGGCGACACGCTTTCGCTGGATGACCTGGGCCTGGGTCAGGCCGATAAAGACCAATTGCGCGCCACGGTCCGGCAACCATACGGGTTGGTCCTGATCACCGGGCCGACAGGCTCGGGCAAAACCACGACGCTTTATGCTGCGCTGTCCGAAATAGCGGGCCGGCAGGAAAAGATCATCACCATCGAAGACCCGATCGAATATCAGCTGGATGGGATAACCCAGATCGCCGTGAACGAAAAGAAGGGCCTGACGTTCGCCAGCGGGCTGCGGTCCATCCTGCGCCATGACCCGGACAAGATCATGGTTGGCGAAATTCGGGACCTCGACACCGCGCAGATTGCCATTCAGGCGGCACTGACCGGGCATCTTGTGCTGGCTTCCGTTCACGCCAATTCGGCATTCGACGTGATAAGCCGATTCACACATTGGGGAATAGACCTTTACGACTTCGTCGCAGCGCTGAACGCGGTTCTTGGCCAGCGACTGCTGCGCCGCGCCTGTGCTGATTGTTCGGGCAAGGGGTGCGGCACTTGTGGACAAACCGGGTATCGCGGCCGCGTCGCGGTTGTGGAACAATTGACGCTGACGCCCGAAGTCTCGGCGCTGATCCTCGATCGTCGCCCGGTGGCCGATCTGCGCGCGGCAGCGGTTGCGGCGGGGATGCGACCGATTGCGGAGGTTGCTGCCGAACTGGAACGCCGCGGCGTGACCACGCAAACCGAGCTGACACGCGTCATGGGAGCGACTTGATGAAGCATCGCCGCTCAACGGGCATATTCCTGACGCGGACAGGTGCGCGGGCGGCCTTTGCTTGGCGGTCCGGCTTGTCGGCCAAACCGCATGTAATCGAAGCAAGCTACGACACCGGATCCGATCTTTGGCAGGGCGCGGGTAACGAATTCAAGGAACTGTTTCGCAGACTGGCACGTGCATTGCCCGCCGACGCCCGACGAGCGGACTGCCCCACGCGCATCGCCATTCCTGACCCGTTGGTCACCGAAGAACGCCTTGCCTTCCGCGACTTCCCGGATTCGTCGACCGAAGCCCATGCGCTGATCAGCTGGCGTTTTGGGAATGACTATCGCAAGGCACCGGAAGATCATGTTTTTGCCTGGCAAATTGTCGGGTCCGATGACGGCCAGACCCAGGTTCTGGTTCGCGTCGTGGAAAAGCGCATTGTCGATCCTGTGCGCCGCGCCGCCGCTGCCGCCGGGTTTTTTTGCGACCGCATGGATGGGTGGTCGGGTTTCTGGCCGGAAATGCCCACCGACGCAGACGCACAGGCGCAGCTTTGGGCCGCTGACGGTTGGTGGGCCATTTCCTGTGCCAATGCCAAGGGCGGGCAGACAGCGCAACGCAGTGGTTGGCTTGCTGAAAAATCCACGGCGGCGCAGGACTTGGCGCGGGCGGCCAAGGCATTCGTGCTGGTGTCCGGGGCCGACCGACTGTCCTTGACGGCGATTGACGATCGTGCCGGTTTGGCGGGCAATCTGGCCGGGGACGCGCGCGTCACGGTGACGGACGCATCGCGCCTGACGGATCCGGCCTTGCAGGTGGCGATGGGCTGATGCAGCGAACCACCAATTTCATTCGGCCACGTGTGAGGCCCGTACGCCTGTTGACCACCCTGGTATGGGTGCTTGCCATCGCGTTCGGTGGCCTTGCAGCGCAAGGCATCGCCGAAATACGCAAACTGCGCGCCGATGCGATGTCGCTATCCGCGCGGATCAACGATTTGGCCGCGTCCGAGGCCCAGCCAGAAACAGCTACGAACAGTGCGCCGGAAGCCGCCGAGATCGCCGAATTGGCGGCCAGCATAAACTGGTTCAACACGCTGATCGGGCCGCGGCCCGCCACGGTAGCCCGTGTGCTGGAAGGTCTGGAACAGATCTTGGCCGATGATGTCTGGATCAGCCAGATGGTCTGGTCTGCCGACCAACGAAGGCTGACCCTGTCGCTTCAATCGGATGACGAAACGAGCCTGCCGCCAGCGCTTTCGGCCATCGAGTCGGCCGACTTCCTGAATTCGGTCATTCTGGAAAGGCAGGTGCGGCTCCAGCAGGGCCGCCGGACCCTGGTCCAGTACGATATCGAGGCGGGGCTGAACTGATGCGGACCACCTTCGTTCAGCTTGCCGGGTATTTTCGCGTGCCGGGATTGCGACGGGGCCTGATCCTTTTCGTTGCCGCCTGTGCTGCGCTGGCACTTGTGCATACACAGGGACTGACCCCGGCAAGGAACGAATTGGCGCAACTGAAATTCGATGCCATTGGGCTGCAGACCCGCCTGGACGACGCCGCCACACGCACTGCGTTGCAAGGCGACTTCGAGCGCCTGACTGAAGAATTGACCACGCTGAACGCGCGCTTCACGGCGTCGGTCGAACGTTCGGAACTGGTCGAACGTATCGCGGCGATGTCGGCGCGTTCCGGAACGCGGATCATTCACGGTTCAAATTCATTCGGAACCCAGCAAAACGGCATCGTGCCGGTGTTGCAGGACTTGACGGTCGAAGGGTCGTATCCGCAGCTGCGTGCTTTCATCGGCGAACTCGCCGACATCGAAACATTGACCCTTCCGCGATCGGTGGAATTTTCCGCCAATGCCGAAGGCACGCTGGTTCGCGCAAAATTCCGGCTGGTTACGTACGCGGGGGAAAGCCGATGATCTTCGGGATCCCCCCGCGCCGCCTTTTCGCCTATGCTGCAGTCATAGCCGCCCTTTTCGGTGCGCTATTCTGGCAAAGAAGCCGCGTCGACACGTCCGACGTAGGGCAGCCGGGCATCGCGGCGACGCCGGCTTTCGCGACATTGCCGGACCTCGTTGCCACCGCTGAAAGCGTGGGTTTTTCTGCCGCGCCAACGCGCGACCTGTTCGCTGTGCGGCCAGTCGCAACACCAGCGGCCCCGCCGCCAGCGCCCGCGCCGACGCCTGTTCGGCCCGATCCGGCCGAGGTTGCCCGCGAAGCGGTAAGAAAAACCTTAGACTCCATCTTGGTTTTGGGCATTCTGGGGTCTGATTCAGGCCCCTTGGCGGTACTGGAAGTCAACGGACAGGTATTTTCGGTCACGCAAGGCCAGGAGGTGCTGCCCGGATACCGGGTCAAATCCGTATCTCTTGACTATCTGGAGCTGATCCATACGGAAACCGGGCTGGAAAAACTGTTTGCATTGAACGCGTCCGGCAACTGACCGGCGTGTCGCGGGGGAATAGATGTCTGCCTTGAAACGAATGCTTATTGTGTTGCCGGTCCTTGCTTTGGCTGCTTGTCAGGCCAGCGATTTGTCAGGCATCGCGACGCCCGCACAACGCATGGCCGCAACCAACGACTGGCCGGCGGCAGTTAAGTACTACCGGGATGCGCTGTCCACTGCGCCCGACAGCCCGGAATTGCGCAATGGCTACCTGGCTGTGACCGAACGTGCCGTCGACTTTTATGTCGACCGGGCGCGCACCTATTCGGATGCCCGGGACTTTTCGAATGCTGAGGGCATCCTGACGCGTGGACTGTTGGTGGTGCCCGAAAGCCAGAGGCTGAAGGACGAACTGGAACGCGTCGACGAAATGCGCCGGGGCGACAAGCTGTACCGTGATGCACTGGTCGAAAGTCGCCTTGGTCGCGGTGACAAGGCCATGGGGCTGTTGGAACGGTCGCTGTCCCTTGACCCATCAAATGACCGTGCCGTGCAGCTTTTCAACCAGCTCATCGTTCAATCAGGCGGGTCGCAGTCGCTGGAACCGATCCGGTTAAGCACCGGCGCGCCGGTTTCGATCAACTTCCGCAACGCTGCCTTCAAGGACGCGGCCCTGGCACTGGGCCGTGCCTACGGGGTCAACATGATCTTTGATGCTGACCTGCCCGATCGGCAGATCACTGTCTTCGCCGAAAACGTCAGCTTCGCGCAGGCCTTTCAGTTGCTGTTGAAGTCGAACAAATCGTTCTATCGCAGGTTGGGGCGAAATTCGGTGATCATCGTGCCCGACGATCCCGGCAAGCGGGCCGAATACGAAGACTACGTCGTTCGAACCTTCTTCCTGAAATCCGCGGATGCCCAGGAAGCCGCCGACATGCTGACCCGATCGCTGGGCCTGCAAACCGTTTCTGTCAACGCTTCGGCCAACACGTTGACCGTGCGTGATACTGAAGAAAAGATTGCTTTGGCCGACCGGCTTTTGTCGGTGAACGACAACGAACCGGCCGAAATGGTGCTGGAGGTTGAAATCCTTGAGGTCAACCGCACCAAATCCGAGCAACTTGGCCTGTCCTTCGGAAGCCAGATCAGCGTGACCCCGCCGAGCGGGCTGGACATCGACAGCACCTTCCCGCTGATCGCTGCGAACGGGTCATTGAATGCCAGCGGCGTTACATTGCCCGCCGCGACGTTCCGCTTCTTCAAGCAGGATGTTGATGCTCGAACGCTTGCCAGTCCGCGCATCCGCACAATCGACAAGCGCGAAGCGCAGATTCATGTCGGCGATCAGGTGCCGCTACGGTCGGCCACGCTCATTGACAGCAATGGGCAGACCCAGACGACGTTTGAATATCGCGATGTCGGCATCAAGCTGAACGTGACACCAGAATCCCGTTTGGACGGGTCGGTCGCCGTGGAATTGAAACTGGAGGTGTCGACCCTTGGCCAGAACCTGGGAACGCCCGACGAGCCGGCCTATGCCATCGGCACACGCAACGTGTCGACCCGGATGGTGCTGGATGATGGTGAGACCGCGATAATTGGCGGCCTGATCCGCGACGAAGACCGCGACACCATCCAGGGTCTGCCGGGCCAGCGTGGTGCGACCACACCTTTGGGCCAATTGTTCCGCACCCGTGACGGATCGAACACACGCACGGACATCATCCTGACGCTGACGCCACGCGTCATCCGCCGACAGGCGCTGCCGTCTGTGGCAGAAGCACAATTCTTCTCTGGCACAGGGACGCAGGTGACCGGAGTGAATGAATTTGATTTCCTTGCGGAAACGGCCAATGGCGAATTGCCGACCATCCAGCTGGATCTGTCCGGTTCGGCCGGCGCCGCGCGGCCAGCTTCCGCATCCCCGGCTCCTGCCTTGCCCGCGCCATCCGTGATCGGCAGCGCCAGCACGTCCAACTCGGCGGTTTTGTCCTTTGGCCGGGCCAGCTATGAAACATCGGTCGGTGAAACCGTTGACGTTGTGATCACTGCGTCTGGTTTTCCTGAATCCGGTAGTGGCGACGTTGTGATCCGATACAGGCGCGACCTGGTCGAAGCGCTGGACATGTCGACCTCGCCGAACCTGCCGTTCCGGATCGACAATGCGAAAGGGGAAATCCGGATCGAACTGACAGGTCGCATCGGCGGCGCAGCGACCCGTGACATCGCACGCGTCCGGTTCCGTGGCGTTGCGCCGGGATTGTCCTATCTGATCTTCGCAAACCCTGTCGCGGCGGACGGCCCCGAAGGTCTGCCGGACAATGTCCAGTTGCAGGCGTCGCGGATCGTGATCCGCTAGTCCGATGCCTTTGGCGAAACCATTGCGGCGTTTCCGGGCTGATCAATCTGGAGCAACGCTTGTCGAGCTGCTGGTGGTGCTGGTGATCGTTTCGATCCTGGCCGCCACTGCGCTGCCATTTGCCGAACGCACCGTGCAGCGCCGGAAAGAGGATGAATTGCGCCACGTGCTTCGCGCAACGCGAACCGCCATCGACGCGTTTCACGCCGATTGGGCATCGGGGGTCATTGAACCAGACAACGTGGCCAGCACGCATGGCTACCCCGTCAACCTGGATGTCCTGGCCCAGGGAGTCGCTGCGTCCGACCCCGATGCACCGCCGCGTCGTTACCTTCGTGCCTTACCGAGGAATCCTTTTGAGGATGGAGATGATCAAGGATGGCTTTTGTTGGGCTACGCCGATGAGGTGGACGCGCAGAACTGGAATGGTGAAGATGTCTATGACCTTCGCGCAGTGACCGATAAGGTGGCCCTGGATGGAACGCAGATCTCGGACTGGTAAGCAACGTGAAGCAGGTTTCACCCTGCTTGAACTGCTGGTGGTGCTGTTCATCGTGGCCCTGATCGCGGCCGTTGCCGCGCCGAACGTTACGACCGCAATCACCCGCGCCCGCGAGGCCGCCCTGTCCGAAAACCTGGCGGTCATGCGCCGGGCGCTCGATGACTATTACAGCGACAAATCAGCGTGGCCTGACGATTTGCAGGACCTCGTCGTGCAGGGTTACCTGCGTGCCATCCCCTATGACCCCGTGGCCGATCGGGATGAGCCCTGGGCGCTGGAACTGGCCGAACAGGGTGGTATCATGGATTTGCATAGTGCCGTGCCCGACCCGGGCCTGAACGGCGTGCCCTACAGCGATTGGTAGCCAGATGAACGATTTTGAACCCGATCAAGACCCCGAAGCAGGTTTCACCCTGATGGAGCTTCTGGTCGTGTTGGTGATCGTCGGTCTTCTGGCCGCGCTTGTTGGCCCTGCGCTTTATTCGCGCATCGCACCCGCCAAGGCGACGGTCGCGCGCAGCCAGATCGAAAACTTTGCCACGGCGCTCGATACATACCTGATCGACATCGGGCGCTACCCCACCACCGAACAGGGCCTTGAAGCCCTGCGCACCGACCCCGGCCTGCCGGGCTGGAACGGCCCCTATATCCGCAAGGAAATCCCGCTGGACCCTTGGGGTACGGCCTATGTCTACCGTGCACCGGGTCGGTCGGGCGGCTACGAAATCGTCAGCTATGGCGCTGACGGGCTCGAAGGCGGCGCCGAAGAAGCTGCGGATGTCCAAAGTTGGACAGGCGGGTGAAAACGCGTCGTATTCCGCGTGAAGACGCCGGATACACGTATATCACGGCGCTGATCCTGATCTTTGCCGCTGCGCTTGCGGCGCAGGTAACGTGGATTCCGACCGCCACCGAAAAAGCACGGGACAACGAAGAAGAGCTGATCTTTCGCGGGAGCGCCTATCGCGACGCGGTGCAATCCTATTGGGCCTGGAATACGCTGAACCAGTTTCCGCCAAGTCTTGACGCACTGGTCTCGGACCCGCGACAGGATGGCCTACGGCATCTTCGCCGAGCCTATGAAAGCCCGGTTTGCGACGGCCGCTGGCGGATACTTTCGGCGCCGGGCGGTGGCGTTGCCGGTGTCGCGCCCGATTGCGATATGCGGCCGTTTCGGCAGACGAGTTTCCCAAACGGTCTGGACGATCTTGATGGATCGGAAAGCTACATGAATTGGGAATTCCGCTTTGAGCCTCCGGCGAACTAGAAGGCCCTGTACGAGGGCTAGAGTTGTCCCATTTGTCCCGGCGAATTTGCGACGACGGCCAGTTTTTCGATAATTTTTGCAAAACTCGGGTCCACGCACCGCCCTGTCATGTCCCAAATATCCCAGAGTTTTTCACATGGGTCCCTTTGATTCCCCGGCTGGGGATGGCACTGCATGTCCCAACGAGGAGGAGATCACATGGAAACGAAGGTTTGCATTATCGGCGGCGGGCCGTCGGGTTTGATGCTCAGCCAGCTTCTGCATCTGAAGGGCATCGATAACATCGTTTTGGAAAAGCATAGCCGCGATCACGTGCTTTCACGCATCCGCGCTGGCGTTCTGGAACATGGGTTTGCTGAACTGATGCGCGAAGCCCAATGCGGCGAACGCATGGACCGCGAAGGTGAAATTCACGAGGGCTTTTTTATCGCAGACGGGCAACGCAAGCGACGCGTCGATCTGGCGGGGCATACCGGCGGGAATTCTGTTGTCGTCTACGGACAGACCGAGCTGACCCGGGACCTGTACGAGGCGCGCGAGCAGCTGGGCGGCACCGTCATCCACAATGTCGATGACGTGAAGTTGCACGAGCTGAAGGGCACCCGCCCGTATGTCACCTATCGCGACGCCGACGAAGTGGTTCGAATCGATTGTGACTTCATCATCGGTGCGGATGGGTTTCACGGCGTGAGCCGCAAATCCATTCCGGCCGATGTGCTTCGCGAATATGAAAAAGTCTATCCTTTCGGCTGGCTCGGCGTGTTGAGCCGGACCAAGCCTGTTTCGCCAGAACTGATCTATTCCAAGACAGAACGCGGCTTTGCCCTGTGTTCGCTTCGCAGTCAGGTGCTGAGCCGGTATTACATCCAGGTGCCGCTGACGGACACGGTAGATGACTGGTCGGACGACGCGTTCTGGGATGAGCTCAAGCGACGCCTGCCCACGGATGTTGCCGATGTTCTTGAAACCGGGCCGTCGATTGAAAAGTCCATTGCCCCGCTGCGCAGTTTCGTGGCTGAACCGATGCGCTATGGCAACCTATTCCTGGCGGGGGACGCGGCCCATATTGTGCCGCCCACGGGCGCGCGGGGACTGAACTCGGCGGCATCCGACATCTACTACCTCTATCACGGCATGGTCGATCATTACCTGAAAAACGATGGCTCGGGTTTGGAGGCCTATTCCGAAAAGGCGCTGGCCAGGATCTGGAAAGCGCAGCGTTTTTCGTGGTGGATGACCACGCTGTTGCACAAGCTGCCTGATAATATTCCCTACGAAGACAGGTTGCAGGATACGGAACTGGAATACCTGTTCTCGTCCGAAGCCGCGATGACATCTCTGGCGGAAAACTATGTCGGGCTGCCGTTCTAGCAGGCGCGGAGCCATCTATTCAGGATCAAAACCCTGACGATACTCTTTCGGCGTCAAACCTTCGTGGCGCCGGAAGACGCGCGAAAAATGGGACGGGTCATCATAGCCCAGCGCATAGCCGATCTCGGCAATGGTTGCACGCGTATAGACCAGCAGACGGCGCGCTTCGCGCATGCGTTCAGATCCGACAAAGCCGGCCGGGCTTTGCCCAACCGCATCCTGGCACACCCGGCTCAGATGTCGGGCAGAAACGCCAAGCTCGGCGGCATAGTCACGGACCGTCCATGCATCGCCGGCATGGGTGCGGACCAGGCCCTGAAACCTGGAAAACACGCCTGCGACTGCGCGGCGAGGGTGTTCGTCATCCGTGGGCATGCGTCGGGCCATTTCGCAAGCCAATTGAGTGGTCAGCGCGCGCAACATGGTCGCTCGCCCGGGGTGGCGGCCCAGAAATTCGTGGCTGACGCGGGTGAATGCGGTTTCCAGCACGTCATCGCTTGGCACCAGAGCCGCGCGTTCCAGCGCGCCAAACATGGCCGTATCGGTGCCAAAGATGTCCGGCAGGCTTTGCAGGGGGACCGTCACCACCAGCCCGTCCGTGCCGGCCGAAAAGGTGAAGCTGTGGACCACGTTGCGCGGGACGTTCAGAACGCAGGCGTCGGTGACATCATGGACAACACCGTCCAGCACAAGATCTGCCCGGCCGGATCGGATCAGGAAGAACTGGTGTAGCTGATGATGCCTGTGCGGCGCGATTTTCCAATCGAAAACTGACGCCCTGTCGGTGATTGGTTCGCAATGCAGGATGTCGGGGAAGCTGCTGTCATCCCCATAAAGGTTCCATGCCGGAATCCTGGCTTGATGTTCGTCCAGCTTATCCAAGCCTTTCCACGTCACTTGCATCTATGATGATCGCCATGTCCCAGAACGCCGCAAGATCGCGTTCGCTGCTGGGGTCGTCGATCACGCGCTCGGTTCTGAAGCCGAAGCGTTCCAGACCGCTTTGATCCATCTTGGTAAGGATGATCGGGATGACCCCCCGTTCCAGAGCGCTGGCAGCCAACCGAGTGGCCAGAAGTGATGGGTTGGAAAGCGGTTCATTCACCCGCACACCGATAAAGGCAAGTGAAGCATCCTGCTTGGGAAACAACTTGCGCGAAGGTGGCAACCGGTCATCAGGGCCCGGGTTGGACAGGTCCGACTTTGGTTTTGGCCGGACGGGCAGGTCATCATCAATATCAACGGGGGTGGTGCCGTTGATATTGGCAAGAACCGATTGCCAATGTGCATCATCGGGCATGGCTGACCTCCGAAATTAATCTGGCGGCATCCTTGTTTCCAGGTTCAGGCAATTTGACCTTCGCCAACGCCTGCCTGATGTCTGCGCCCCGGCCATTGTCCAGGAACCCGGCGATTTCACGTTCGAGCCGCAGGATTTCTTCCGGCATGACCGCGACCGCCAGACCACGATCTGCGGCGGCGTTGGCGCGGGCTTCCTGATCGTCCATGATCGGCGCAATCTGCGGGACGAAAATGGCGGGAACGCCATTGTACAGAAATTCGTGAAAGGAGTTATAGCCCGCAGCGGATATCGTCAGGTCGGCGCACTGCGCCAGCGCCAGGCTGGATCGCGTGCGCACCAGATGCGTGTTGGGTTGCGCGCCAAGCCCGGCAGGCACCCGCGCGCCTGGCCAGATCACCACGAGGTGCAAGACATCGGGTCGCATCCCGATGAAATTTGAAATGGCCTGCAATTGCGCGGTTCGGTCCACGGCGACGCCGCTGCCCAGCATCGTGACCACAAGCTGCTTGAAATCCTGCCGGAAGCGTCGGGCGAGATTGGCGCGTGTGGCATCGACCTGGGTATTGGACAAGCGGCTGACCTCGACGATCGGGCCGACATTGCGAATGGCTGGGCCAAAGGTGACCTGCGCGCGGTTTTCTTCAAAAGCTTCGTCAGGCACGATGACTTGCCCAAAAGCCGTTTCGCGTTTCAGGTTCGCGGATCTGGCCTGCCCCGGCCGCCACAGTCCGCGCCGTATCCAGATGCCTTTCAGGCCCTTTTCCAGGATTGTTCGGTATATGGAATCAAAAACATAGCCACCATCAAAGACCAGCGTATCGCCCGGCCGCAATTCCTGCCGCAGGCGCAGGTAATTGGCGACATCATGCGCGGTGTCCAGTTCATGCAGATTTGACCGGCCAATCATGGGCCGGGCCGCAAAACCCTTGGGCGCAAGCAGGGATGTGCAGGCATGCGAGGCGAGGAAAAGGATGTCGTCCTGCGTTGGCAGTTCTGCGGCAATCAGCGCACAACGTTGCGCGTGCCCAAGCCCCAATCCGTTGGTCGGAAGGAAAACCGTGCGGCTCGGCGCGGCTGTCGGGCTATTCTTTTTGCCTGTCCCGTTCAGTCCGACCTCTCGGATCAGCACGTTCAGGGACCGCCGTTCCAACCATGTGCTTTGTTTGGCTTCCTGGCCGATCCTGGCCCGGTTTGGCAGCACTGACTGTTCCAGGTATGGCACGACCGCGCCTAGGGATTTTGGTCCCAACAGGGCCGGCGCGCCGGATGCCAGAAGCGAACCGTCGCCGGTCCCGTCAATCACGACGCCTGCCGATGCCATGACCTGCAAGGCGAAATGCGACATGCGTTCGCCGGGAATGGTTTCACCAAGGAACACCGCGATGTCGGCCAGCCGTGCCAGGGCATGGGGGGTCATTTCAGAAAAGCCAAATGCCCGTATATCCGACAGGCCGGCATCACGCAGGACATCCCGACCCTTGGCATTCGTCACAATCGTGGTGGACATCGAACGCAACTGCGCCATGGCGCCCAGCAGGGACAGAGCCAGCGGTTCCTGAAACAGGTCGCCCGGTGCGATGAGAACGACTTCAGGGCGCGGGGCCTCGTCGCGATGGGGTAGACCAACGGAGGCAACGAGCGGGAAACCATTGCCGCGCAGCGGTTCTGTCCCGATAGCCTCCAAGTCGATCACCCTTGGTTCGCGCCCCAGAGCATAGGCAACCTTGGCCGTCGCCCCGACGCGTGACTGATGGCTGTCGAAATGACCAAGCATCGTGACAGGGATCTCGGCGCGGTGTGTCGAAAGTTGCCGCAGGCGCAACGCTGTCTCTTCGGACACGGCTTCGGCCGCCAAAATGAAGATATGGTCGAAGGCGGTTTCATCCGCATTTGCCAGATAGGGCGCAGCATCATAGTACAACGACCGCGCCGCATCCGTCGGAAAGACGGTTTCGTCGATCACCGCCGGGAAACCGGCCAGGTCAAGCTGTTCGGCAAAATGCAGCAGCCCGTCCAGGTTCGAACCTGGATCACTTCCGGCCAAGAGCAGGATCATGCCGCGACCCCACGCGTTCTTGTGTGAGCAAGTACAAGCGCCCTGAACCTGTCCGCATTGTTTTGGGCAAGGACATTCTGGGCGCGTGTGACTTGGCGGGCGTAGATTTCGGGATCCGCGATCATCGCCTTGACGATGCCGTCCACTTCCTGTGGTGCGCAACCGATGACCGCGCCTTCAAAATTCCCCTGGTTTGCGCGGTCTGTCAGCACAAGTTTTCCCGCTGCGATTGCCTCGGCTATCACGCGCCCATAGCTTTCGCGCAACGTGGGTGCGGTGAAATAGATCATGAAATCAATCATATCAAAAAACTGCGTCACATCCATGGCCCCGAACTTCAGCAGCGTCCAATGCGGGCGAACAAGATCCAGCGCCATCAGCGGATCGGCACCCAGCAAAACGTTTGCCCGTGCATGGGGCGGAAAACAGGCATCCAGTGTTTCGGTGGACGGAAACTTTTCCAGCCCCGGGCGCGACAGGCGTCCGCGCCGGTCGGCGGGGTGACCAGTCGGCGTGACCATGTCCATATCCAGGATGTTGAACCAGTTGTCATCCAGCACCGTCCAACGCGCATGCGACGGGCGGGCGCCCAACCAGTCATGAATGGTGCGCCGATTGTGGTCCGACACGGGCGCCAAAGTCTTTTCAAGAGCAATCGTCGCCCGGTCGATCACGTTCAGGCAGCCCGCAACATCAAAGGATTCACCACCGCCGGGGCGTTCAAAGTTTTCATGCGCCACAACATAAAGCTTCCGGCACACGATCCGGTGAGCCATGTCTGACGCAAATTTCAGAAAACTGGGATTGTGAAGCAGAACCATGTCAGCCTGGATCACCGGTGCGTCCCATTGGATTGGCAAGCCAAGTTCAGATAACGCCTTCACAAGCCCGGCATGCGGCGGCCTGTCGCCGAACATGGACCGCGTCGCGGCGTGTATTTCGATCTGCGCGATCCCGCTTATCGCGCGTACTTCACTGGCGACGGCCGCAGAGGTGCCGCCGGGAAACCGGGGGTCGATGCAATAGGCGATCCTGGGTTTTTGGTGAAGCATGGTCACGTGCAGTCGATTTGTCAGGTCAGTATTGACCGGCCAAACGGTCGGCAAGGCTGGGTTGCCCGATGGACTCCCGCGCGCTCAGGCACAAAATCACGCCGCCATCGACCCGCCCCATGAAGTTGCGAAATTCAACCGTCAGCGGGTCACTTCCCTCTAGGACGCCGGGATTTCCGGAAAGATAGCGATACAAAGCCTGGCAGTCATTGGACAGCACCAATTGTTCGATCTGCAAAAGCTGATCGAGATCGGCCGCAGTTCGCCCCGGCGTGACGCCACCTGCCAAAATCATGGCCGTCAGAACGGCCAGCAATCTGTTGTCGGCCATCGGCCCTCCTTCGAAGATCAGGCCGGTTCACGCGAAACCCGTTCCCGATCTGCACAAAACACATCACTCATTGCCACCGACGCGCGGCGGGCCTTTAGAACTGTCCGCTGCCCCGCAACTGGCTCAGGATCCTTTGCCTGACAATATCCAGTTGCGACGGCGCTCGATTTCTAGGCTTGGACGTCGTCGCCTTGCCGGATTTGCCGCTCATCCAGATTTCGACGGTGCCCTCTTCCGGAAGTGGCCTGAAGTCCGTGAAGTCCCGCACCCGCGCACCGATGGCTTCGGCCAGCGCGCGCGCTGCAGCGGCATCTGCGGGATAGAAAAAGCGAACCTGGTCGCTCGAAATCGCAAATCCCACGCTCTTTGGTTCCGCAACGCTGTATCCGGTTTCAAGCAAAAGGCTGTGGTAAGCTGCAATCTGATCTTTATCCACCAGGGCTGGAGCAAAAAGCGCCGCACTAATGCGCCCGGCATCGGCCGGCTTTGGGTCTGCGGGTGGCAAGACGTCAATCTTCGGGGTCTGGACGGCAGCCGCCAGCGTCAAGGTTGCTGGACCGGACCGCATGTCACTTCCTGGCATGAAATGCGCCGCCGTGATCTCGGTCACATCACTGTCGGGTCTGGGCGCCAAGGATTTGTCGGCGATCAACGCAACACCGGACTTCCTGATGAGGTCGCTCGCTGCTGCCTTGTCGAACGGCTGGTTGTCCAATCCCGATCTCAGTGTTGCTGAGGTGCCGGATGCCGCTGCGGCCCCCGACGTGTCTGCGCCGCGCGACGTTGCCATGTCAAACGGCACGAATAACCGGAACTGGCCCGGCAAGCTCGCCATCACGACGGGTTGTGGCGCAACGTAGTGCAAAGGCGGCGGCACGCGGTCCACGGCCATTCCAAGGTCGGCAATCGCCAACTGTTCGGGCCCGGTCGGCTGCTGCCGGATGACAAACTCGGGCTCGGAAACCAGATCACGACCGGTCAAGGTCGCAAGCAAGTCGCTCGTTTCCAGTCGCCTGGTCAATTCGGCTGTGTTGGCCAGGCTTGCGACGACACGTGGTTGCGACAACGCGTAATGCTGTGCAGGCGGCGACGTGTCGAACAACAATGCCAGATCGCTCGCCTCGGGCATCGGTTGGGCCGCTGGCTGGGCCAGCATCACCGCCATGTCGAGTGCGGCCGGCTGTGCAGGTGTCATGTCCGCCGCGATATCCGCGGTCGGTAGACCTGCCATGGTGACCGTCGTTGCGGGTGGCGTCGCAGCGGAAACGGGCAGATCGGCGGTTTCGGATAGTTTCGGTCCGGTCGATGTCGGCCCAGGCAGAATGGCAAATGCCACGCTCGCCGCGGCCAACAGCGCCCCGGCGGCCACCCAAAAAACCGGGCGTCGCGACCTTCCCCGCGCTGCGGTTTCCATTTCGGCGCGAGAGGCCGGATTTTCGGGTATCTCGGCCAAGCCAGGCGATATGGCCCGCATCGCGCTACGCAGGCGATCACGCTCATACGCGTTTTCGCCGCCCGCGACGGAAATGGCTTCCGGGTCTTTAGCTGTCGTGTGTTTGCCTAGAACTGCCTCACGTCGCAGCCTTGCTTGCTCGACCTTGTCCAGAAAACCCCGGGCCGAGGCAATGTCATCCATGCTGGGAACCTGTCGGCCCCGAAACTCCCGTTGCGAGTCCAGCCTGTGCAGGCGGGGATCAGTTTCGTTGCCATTTTGCGATGTTGGGCCAGCGCCTGATCCGCCAACGGGCGCAGGACGTGTCGATTGCGCCCGGTTCACGACTTTGTTCAGCCCAAAACCGCGACGCCCGGCAGGCGCATCTGCTCCCTTTTCGGTGCGCAGGGTCGCTTTGTTCATGCGTGGCAGCCCCCTTGCTGCAACCCGGAACATGAAGGGGGCAGGATCATCGCACGAAACGGCGATGCACAGGCTTGGCAGCCATCCCGGTCCAAACGCCCCCGCATTGCCGGAATCACTGGGGTCAAATAGCCGTTCGCGTCGCATGACTTCAACCGGAATCGCATCATCGCGACAACCCGCCCGTAACTCCGCCGATCTCTGCAAAAGGCCAGCCACCAATCCGCCGGGAAAGAGGGAATGGATCGCGGGAAGGCAAGATGGAGACGCTGATTGCCGGTTGCCAAACGTGTGGGATATTCGGGATACTAGTGCCCCCGAGCGGCCTGCAGAACATGTATCTTGATGGGCCTGTTGCAGTAGTCCTTTCTGAACAAGGCGATAGGGCGATTCCGATCACAACGGCAGGTATCGATCTGCGCCGACAAGGCACATCCCTCCGGCGCGTTTTCCGCGAGATCAACTTTCAGTGCGATCCGCATTTTGCAAGCGTCCGGCGGGTCGTTCAAACGTGCCACAATCATTGAATTCAAAGCAACCACGCAGCCCTGAAACGGCACATAGGTTTTCAGGTCATTTCGTACGGTGAAAGCGGCCTTGAGCTTCATCGAGGCAATCCGAACGTTCGCACGTTGCCACATCTGCAACAAGCAACCGGGCGTCGCCGGCGAGACTCCAAATGATGCGGTAGTCCACTTTCTCAGCGCCGTTGATTTCACCCCGACCTTGGCCCGCAAAAGCGTTATTTTGTTCGCTTTTGACATCATGCATCGTTTCCTTGCCGGCCGTTTCGGCCTACAACAATGACAACGGTGTCAGAATGGAGCGGAGGGGGCCCTGTCACGGATGACCAAGCGCAAGGCACATGATCCCGCAGCGCTTTTGTTCGAGGCGAGTGCGCCTGCGTCCAACCTTGTGAACATGCTGGGCCGCGACATCGTGGCGGGTACCTATCCTGAAGGCACCGCGCTGCCGCATGAGGCGGCCATGCTGGAACGGTTTGGGATTTCGCGCACGGCTTTGCGCGAGGCCTATTCCAAGCTGACAGCCAAAGGGCTGGTGCAGGCGCGGCCCAAGGTCGGTACGTCGGTGCGCGCGAAGGCGCATTGGAACATGCTGGACCACGATGTCCTGGCCTGGCACTTGCAGACGGTTCCTGCCGATGACATCGCAACCGACCTGTATGCGCTGCGCCGGATGATCGAACCGGCGGCGGCGGAACTGGCGGCGCGGATGCGGAGCGACGCGGATGTCGAAGAGATCGACACCGCGCTTGCAGACATGCACGCCCGTGCCACCGAACAGGCCGCGCTGGTCGAGGCCGACTACCGGTTTCATGTCGCCATCCTGACGGCCACGCATAACCCGTTCATCACGACCTTTTCGTCACTGATCCGGGCCGCGATGCTGTCGGTATTCGAATTGTCTTGGCGTGGCGCCGAGGTGATCAAGGATGTGCGGCTGATGCAGCACCGGCTGGTCGCTGATGCCATTCGCGAAGGCGAGCCGGAAAAGGCGCGCCTGTTGATGGAACAGCTGCTGGACGAGTCAATCGAGGACGCAAAAGGCGCGGCGGACTAGCGTCGTGCCGGGGCCGGCCGCCCGGTACCCGCCATCTGCAAAAAGAAACCGCCGGCGTGCGGAAGACGGCCAGGCACCAAAGGCCAAGGTGTCAGTGCGCGTGGTAGGCTTTGCCGTTCGCATCGAAAAGATGCAGCTGGCTGGTGTCGAATTTCAGGTGCAGCACATCGCCCGGCGACACCGTGGACCGGCCGCTGTCCTGGGCGGTGATGGCGGTGCCGTCTGACATCGTGGCATAGACCAGCGTGCGATCGCCCAGATGTTCGACAACTGTCGCGGTTGCGGTCGCGTCGGCAGGTTCTGCAGAAACCCGCACCGATTCCGGCCTGATCCCCAGTTCGTAGCTGCCGGCCTGAATGCCGTTGATGGCAACCGGGATACGCGAACCATCGCCAAGGGTGGCGCTGGTCGAGGCATTGCCTGACGCCTCGACCTGAGCGGTCAGGAAATTCATTACCGGACTGCCGATGAAGCCAGCCACGAAACGGCTGGCGGGGTAGGTGTAGACCTCCATCGGGGTGCCGATCTGTTCTATCTTGCAGTCGTTCAGGATCACGATGCGGTCAGCCATAGTCATGGCTTCGGTCTGGTCATGGGTGACGTAGATCATCGTGGTGCCGATGCGCTGATGCAGTTCGGCCAGTTCGACGCGAGTGCGCACCCGCAGGGCGGCATCGAGGTTCGATAGAGGTTCGTCGAACAGGAAGGCGGCCGGTTCCTTGACGATGGCGCGACCGATGGCAACGCGCTGACGCTGGCCGCCAGACAATTGCGACGGCTTGCGGTCCAGCAATTCGCCCATTTCCAGGATGCGCGCGGCGTCATCGACGCGGCGGTCGATTTCCGCGGCGGCCATGTTGATGTTGCGCAGCCCGAAGGCCATGTTTTCGCGCACCGTCATATGTGGATATAGCGCGTAGTTCTGGAACACCATCGCCACGTTGCGCTGGCCCGGCGGCAGCATCTGGCTTTCGGCGCCGCCGATGGTCAAGGTGCCGGTGTCGATGGTTTCGAGCCCTGCGATCATGCGAAGCAGGGTCGATTTGCCTGATCCGGACGGGCCCAGGAAGACCACGAATTCGCCTGCGCCAACCGTCAGCGACACGCCGTCGATCACGCGGACGGCGCCAAAGCTTTTGGATACGTTGTTGAGCGAGATTTCTGCCATGATCCGTTCCCTTTACCCCTTGATCCCGGCGCTGAGCGTGATGGCCTGCGTCACCCGCCGCTGGAACATCAGGTAGGCCACGGCCACGGGCAGCCCGGCCAGAACCGCGGCCGAAAGCTGGCGCGCGTAATAGACGCCGAAAGCGTCATTGACCTGCGTGATGCCCACGGTAATCGTCATCATTTCGGTCTTGGTGACGGCCAGGAAGGGCCACAGGAAGGCGTTCCATGACCAGATGAAGGTGACGATGGACAGCGCCGTGGTCACGCCCCAGTTCATAGGCATGTAGACCTTGAACAGGATGCGGAATTCGGATGCGTTGTCCATAACCGCGGCTTCGCGGAAATCCTTGGGCACTTGGTCGAAGAACTGCTTGTAGACGATGATGACGACCGGATGGATCAGCTGTGGCAGGATGATGCCCGCCCAGGTGTTCAGAAGCCCCATTTTTGCGATCAGCACGAAGTGGTTGATGATCAGCGTCTGGGTGGGAACCATGAAGCTGGCCAGGATCAGCCAGTACAAAGGCTGCCGGCCCGGAAACCGCAGCTGGCTGATGGCGTAGCCTGCAAACATCGATGTCGAAACTGTCAGGATCGTGACGCCGACCGCCGTGGCGATGGAATTGACATACCAGGTGCCGATCTGCGTTTCGGTCAGGGCGAACCAGTAGTGCTGAAAGGTCAGCGTGTCGGGCCACAATTCGATATACGGGCGCACCACCTCGTCTTCAGGTTTGAGCGAACTGATGATGCCCCAATAGATCGGAAAGGCCCAAATGATCGCGCAGAACACGGTGAAGACGGTGATCAAAGCGCCCCAGAAATTGAACCGTTCGGCTTGCGCGGACGTCATTGGCGCCGCTCCGCGAAACGCATGAGCTGGAAGTTCAGGACCGAGACGATGATCACGATGACGAACAGCACCACGGCGATGGCAGCGGCCCGGCCGCCATGATCGTTCACGAAGGCGCGCTGGAAGATGTAATAGACCATGACCAGGTTGTCATTAGGACGCCCGCCGACCGAAAACAGATAGACCTGGTCAAAGATCTTTAGCTGCAGGATCAGCTGGATGGTCAGCACCAGCGCGGTGACGGGCCATAAAAGCGGCCAGGTCACGCGACGGAACGTCGTCCAGCGGCTGGCATTGTCCAGCGCGGCGGCTTCGTAGATTTCCTGCGGGATGGCGCGCAGCCCGGCCAGAAAAAGCAGGATGGAAAACCCGGCTGTCCACCAGATGGTGACGAAGGCGACTGCGGGCATGAACCATCCGGTGATCTTGAAGATCGGGATACGGTCGACGCCAAACCAGTCGAACAGATGCATGGCGATGCCGAACTGGAAGTTCAGCGTCCAGTCCCAGATGCGGTAGACCACCGAAACCGGCAGGATATAGGGCAGGAAGAACAACGCCAGGACCAGTGCCTGCAAGCGGCCCGACAGGCGGCTGATGCCAAGCGCGATGGCCAAGGCAACCAATGTGCCCGGCACGACGGACAGTGCGACGAAATAGGCGGTGTTCCAGAAGGCGGTGTCGAACCGGCGATCGCTCAGAAGCCGGGTGTAGTTGTCGAACCCGACATTTTCGACCTGCGACCCCGGCAAGGCAATGAGCGGCGAGTCGGTAAATGACAACCGGAACATATCGATTGTCGGGTAGATGAAGATCAGGCCGTAAATCGCGAGAAAAGGTGCGATCAGGATGAACGCGACCAAGGTTTCCTTGCTGGTATTTCGTATCACCGCCGAACCCTCCCGTTTAGGCGGTTGGACGGGGCGGTCGACGCCGCCCCGTCACACTTGGTTTCAGATCACATATCGTTCAGTTCGAGCGTGATCTCTTCGACGGCTTCGGCTGGATCCATTTCGCCGTTCAACGTCGGAACGAAATAGGTCGACATGACATCGAAGATCGGCCCGGCAACACCGGCGAGCGGGGTTTTCGGGTCATAGATCATGTTGGCCGTCAGGCTCGAATAGGTGGCGTTGGGTTCCATCGCCTTGTATTCGGCTGAATCGGTGACGTTCTTGTTGGCCGGAATGTGGCCTGCAGTGGCCCAGAACAGCGACTCGTTCAGGATGCCAGCCATGACCTTCAGCACGGCCGCACGTTTTGCGGGATCCTGTGCGCTGCCCGCCGGGATCGCAAAGACGTGGCTGTCCGAATAGGTCGCCGGGTGGTCGAAGATCACCGGCAGTTCCACAGCACCCCATTCAAAGAGTTTGCCGTTGGCATGCAGGTCGGTCATCGTCGGGACTTCCCAGACGCCGTTGATCATCATGGCAGCTTCGCCGGATGTGAACAAGGCAACTGTAGCCGGGTAATCGGTATAGGTCGATTGCAGGCCGGCATTGGTCCATTCCTGAAGCACGCCGAGCGCATTGGCGAGCTTTTCGCCGTTGTCGCCGACCAGGAATTCGCCATCGGTCAGCAATTCGCCGTCCTGCTGGCCCACCAACGAATAGATCGTCCGGAACATGAAGTTACCATCGGCGGTCACCGACCCAAGCGGGAACTTGACCGAACCGCTGTCTTTCAACGCCTGAAGGGTGGCGGTGAAACCTTCGCGGCTGTCCATGCCCTTGGGCGTGCCGTCATCTTCAAGCAGTCCGGCGGCGCCCAGGATGTCCTTGTTATAGTACAGGACGATCGGGTGGGTATCGAGCGGCACGCCATAGGTCTTGCCGTCGGGGCCGGTCACGGCATCCCAGATCTGGGCCGCAAAATCGTCGGCGCCAAAGCCCATGGCATCCCAGTCGGCGGGCGTGATTTCATCAAGCACACCCTGCTTGATGGCCAGCGGGATACGGCTGGCATGATAGGTCATCACGTCCGGCGCTTCGCCCACGGCAACCGAGGTCTGAACCTTGGTATAGAAGGGCACGCCCCATTCCAGCGTGGTGGCATTGATTTCGACGTCGCCGGCATTGGCCGCGTTGAACTCGTCGATCAGCTGTTTCATCCGTACGCCGTCACCGCCGCCCAGGAAATCCCACCATTCTACGGATTCCTGCGCAGTTGCGGCTGTTGCAAATACAGCCGTGGTGGCAATTGCAAATAGCTTCCTCATTTTCTTCCTCCCATGGTCGCCGGGTTTGTGTGCCGGCATTGTCAAAAGGTTAACTCAAACTCCGATTCTTGCAACGTAAATATTGGTATATACCCGATATGTTGATATACTATAGCTGAACCCGAATGACCGAGTAGCTGTAGGGCGGAAGTTTCAGGGCCAGCCCGCCATCGGTCAGCGATGCGCCATTGCCCTTCGCCGGAACAACGTTGTTCTGGTTTTCCAGCGTATTGCGGGCTTCCAGGTCATCATGGGTGATCAGCGTGTGATCCACCGATTTCGCGGTGCCGAACCGTTCCAGCGACAGGTCGGCTTCGATGGTTTCATCGCCGCTGCGGTTGACCGCGAAGAAGGTGATTTCGCCTTTGTCATCATTGTGAACGCCGGCGATATCCAGATAGGGGACGCCCGACGCGATGTCGGCATCATAGGTCGGGCTGTCCACATCCAGTTGCAACGCCGTGCCGCGCCCATGGGCCGAGGCGAACTTGAACGGATAATAGATCGTCTGACGCCAGGCTTCGCCATCGGGTTCGGTCATGATCGGTGCGATCACGTTGACCAGCTGGGCGATGCAGGCGATGCGCACCACGTCCGACCGGCGGATGAAGGTGTTCAGGATGCAACCGACCTGCAGAACATCTTCGAAGTTGTAGATGTCTTCCAGCAGGCGCGGAGCATGGGGCCAGTCCCATTCGGCCATGCGCTTAGCGTCCTGTTTGCGTTCGTGATACCAGACGTTCCATTCATCGAAGCTGATCTTCACATCCCGCTTGGAGCGGGACCGCGATTTCACGTAGTCGATCACGCCGGACACGGTGCCGATGTAACGGTCCAGCTTTTCGGGCAGGGCCAGATATTCGGCCGTGTTCTTTTCGTAATTCTCGAAATACATGTGCAAAGAGATGTAATCGACCTGATCATAGGTTGCCTGCAAGACGGTCGATTCCCATTGCGGATATGTCGGCATGTTGGAATGCGACGATCCGCAGACCACCAGCTCCAGGTTGGGATCAAAGCCGCGCAGGGCCTTGGCGGTTTCATTTGCCAGATGGCCGTATTCGGCCGCAGACTTGTGGCCGACCTGCCAGGGGCCGTCCATTTCGTTGCCAAGGCACCAAAGGTTGACGCCCCAGGGGTCAGCACGCCCGTTCTTGCGGCGCAGGTCGGACCATTCGGTGCCGCCGGGGTGGTTGACGTATTCGACAAAGGCGCGGGCTTCGTCCAGACCGCGTGAGCCTAGGTTGATGGCCAGCATCATTTCGGTATTGGCCTTTTCTGCCCAGTCGGCAAACTCGTGGATCCCGACATGGTTGGATTCCGAGGTGCGCCAGGCCAGGTCCAGCCGCGTCGGGCGGTCTTCCTTCGGGCCGATGCCGTCTTCCCAGTTATAGGCGGATACGAAATTGCCGCCGGGATAGCGACAGATCGGCGTGTCCAGTTCGCGCACCAGGTCGATCACGTCCTGCCGCATCCCGTTTTCATCGGCTGTGGCATGGCCGGGTTCATAAATGCCGGTGTAAACCGCGCGACCCAGATGTTCGAGGAATGACCCGTAGAGCCGGTTGTCGATGTCGGAAATGGTATAGCGCGCATGCGCGGTAACAGTGGCCTTCACTGCGGTCCTCCCCCATGTATATCGGCAATCTTGGTATATACCGATAATCAGAGTATGGAGCGCGAAAGCTCAATCCGTCAATGATTCAGTTTTCGTCAGCGCAAGCGCATGACGATGTCCTGATCGTAATTACCGAAGCCACGCCCGAAGATGTTCATGCCACCTGGGTGATCGGCATCCTCATGCACGCCGATGCGCACGCGGATCGACCGGTGTTCATCCAGATCGAGTTGGTCGATGGAAACGTCCGACACGCGGACCCCGTCGACATAGCTGCCGGTTTCATTGATGCGCCAGGTCTTCAACTTGCCGTATTGCGATCCCGATAGTTTCCACCAATCGGGCGTGTACAGCCCCCTCCGGTCACCGAAATCGCCGGGCGAGGTCCAGGTGGCGATATCCTTACCATTGATTTGCAGGGATATATCCGACGGCCAGTCGGCAGAGGTTCCGGGTACTTCGGAACTGAGTTCCATCGAAATTTCGATGGACCGAGGGTTGCGATTGTTCAGTTTGGCATTGTTGGGAAACTGGTATTCGACATAGCCGCGCGTGAACCACAAAAGCCCCGCCTTCATGCGGTCGGGTTCCATGAATGTATCGGGCACATCCAGCAGTCCGATGACCCCTTCGGTGGAACAGAGCCCGCAAGGTGCGGTGACTTCGCAACGGGTGAACAGGCCGACAGGCATGGCGACCTCGATCTCGTTATGGTCGCGCTTGGTGCCAGGTTCGCCAAAGGCCACCAGGATTTCGGAAAACGCGGATTCGCAGATCTTCTGGCTGCCTTTCCGGGCCTTCTGTGTGCGGGTGACGATCAGCCCGGCATCTTCGAGGATCTGAAGGTTCGACGAAATGGTCGATTGCGGCAGCCCGAGGGCGGCGGAGATTTCGTTGACGTTCTTGGGGCCATCCATGTCCAGATGCTTGAGGATCGAGATCCGCACCTCGCTGGCCAGGCCCTTGATGATGTCGAGCCTTTCCAGCGGATCGACCAGAAGTATCTTTTCGTGCACGCGATTACCGCCGTGAAAACTGGGGATCGCGCATACGTATCAGGGAAATGGGTATAAAAGAAGTGCGGAATCTGGTTTCTCTGTGAACCGTGCATAATTGTCGCGCGCTGGGACGCCCGTGGCCAGTGATGGTCCTGACGATCCGACGTCGGGTTGACCTGCCTGCGGGGCAGGGGCCGGTCAGGAAAACGCGAACTTGGTCATCTGGACGTAGGTCTGACCGGGATTCAGCCGGGTCGAAGGATATGCCGGTTCGTTCGGGCTGTTCGGCCAACACTGCGGCTCCAGCGCGATACCGGCATAGCGCCTGTAAGGATGGCCGCCATGCCCGCCCCAAGGCGCAGTGTCGATCATTCTGCCGCAATAGACCTGCAGGCCCGGTTCGGTGCTGTATATGGTCAGCGTCGCGGCGGGGGACGAGAGTTCGCAGATCTGGCCGGTGTCGCCACGGCTGCGGGACAGGCAGAAATTGTGATCCAGTTCGCGGCCCGGCGCGCGCGCTGTGCGATAGTCGAAATCGGTGCCGGCGACGGCGGCGGGCGCACCAAGTGGAATTAGCCGGTCGTCCACGGGCAAATAATCATCCGCCGGGATGCGAAGGCTGTGCCGGGACAGGTCGGCGGTGCCGTCGAGGTTCCACAGCCCATGAAAGGCCGCGTTGAAATGGGTGGGACGGTCGGTGGTAGCGCGGATGGTCAGGACCAGCGTGGCATCGTCTTGCGCTTCGTAGACAGCAGTGATGTCGATGTTGCCGGGGAAGCCGCAGTGGCCGTCGGCATGGGCAATGGTCATGGTGCAGCTGGTCGGGGTCAAGTCGGCCAGCGTCCAGTTGCTTTGCCCCATGCCCTGCGCGCCGCCATGCAGCGTGGTGATGCCATTTTCGTTGCGGTCCAGATCATGGGTCTGGCCGTCCAGAGTGAACCGACCGTCTTCGACACGGTTGGCTACCGGCCCGACGATGGCGCCGTAATATTTCATGTGGGCGAGGTAGGGGTCGAAGACCGGGCTGCCCAATGTCAGCGAATGGGCCAGATGAGCAAGCCGCAGGTCCTGAAGGCTGGCACCCCAGGTCATGATATTGGCGCTGAGCCCGCCGTGGCCGATGCTGGCCATCACCACGTCGTCGCCGTCAGGCGTCGTACCGAATTTGCAGGATTGTCCAGGTGTCATGTGCGGTGTTCCTGTTGGGGCCAAGGAGCTAGGCAGAAAGGCGCGGCACCAGTTCGCATTCGACCTTGGTCTGGACGGGCGCGGTGTTGTGCCCGCCCGCCATTTCGATCAGCGTTTCGGCGGCCAGTTCGCCCATTTCGAAATGCGGCAGGGTCATTGTCGACAGGGGCGGGTGCATGTTCTTGGCAATCTCGCGATCATCGAACCCCATCACGGCGATGTCGCCGGGGATCGCCAGGCCCGCTTCGCGGATGGCGTCGTAACAGCCATAGGCCATAAGGTCGTTGCCACAAAAGATCGCCTGTGGGGGCGGGTCCAGCGACAGCAATTCCTTGGTCAGATTGTAGCCCGCCAGTGGTTCCCAGTTGCCCTGTTTGACCAGTGCCGGGTCAAAGGCGATGTCACTGGAGGCCAGCGCCTGCTTGTAGCCCTTTAGCCGGTCGCGCGAAGCGTCGATGCCCTGTTGGCCGTTGATGAAACCGATGCGCGTATATCCGGCGTCGATCAAGTGTTGGGTGGCGGTGCGCCCGCCCAAAAGGTCGCCGGGAATGACCGAATGCAGCCTGCGCGCGGCGTCATAGCAGTTCAAGAGCACCGTGCGATTTTCCATCACGGCGCGGGCCGGTTCAGCCAGCCGAGTCAGGATGGTGCCATAGATGATGCCCGCAACGTTCTTTTCGCCGAACTGGCGGATCACGGCGGCTTCGGCTTCGCTATCGTCATTGGTGACGGACAGGACCATGTTGAACCCGAATTCCGCCGCCTTTTTCTGTGCTCCGTCAAAGGCCAGTGCCATCCACGGGTCGGATACCAGTTCGTCAACCATGAACAGGATGACTGCATCGGGTCCGGGCGACTTCTTGGGGCTGCGGCGCAGCAGCGTGTAACCCAGTTCGCGGGCGGCGGCGCGGACGCGGCGGCTGGTGGTTTCGCTGAGCTTGGCACCGGGGCTGCCATTGAGCACCAGCGAAACGGTCGCCTGCGACACACCTGCATGTGCGGCGACGTCCATCATGGTCGGTCGTGCGGTGCGTTGGGACTTGTCGTTCGGCTGGTCGTTCAATGTTTTGCGGGGTCCTTTCCGGGTGGCCTTGGCTATAGTGCAATCAGGTGAAGTTCAACGGGTGGAACGTGTGAAATCATGCCGCGTTTCCACCCGCGAACCGGATCAGGCATTGGATCGCAATCGGCGGATGCGATCGAAGGCGACGGCGACGATGATGAACGTGCCGATGAACATGCCTTGCCAGAAGGTCGAGATGCCCAGAAGGATCAGCGAATTTCGGATCACCTCGATCAGCAACGCGCCGACCACGGCGCCGAGCGCCGTGCCTTCGCCGCCGGCCAGGTTGGCACCGCCGATCACCGCCGCAGCAATGACGGTCAGTTCCATAGCCTGGCCGAGGTTGGTGGTCACGCTGCCCAGCCAGCCGGCCATGAGTATACCCGCGACGCCGGCGGTGAAGGCGGAAAACATATATATGCTGACTTTGATCTGTTTCACCGCAATGCCGGTCAGGGTGGCGGCACTTTCATTGCCGCCGATGGCAAACACATATTGGCCCCAGCGGGTCCAACGGAAGACAAAGGTGATGATCAGGGTCAAGACCACCAGCACGTAAAGGGGGTGGGGCAGGCCCATGGTGGACCCGCCGCCGACCCACAAAAGCAGGTCGTGGTCGGGGCCGAATTCCCATATCATCTTGTTGTTGGACAGGACCATCGCCAGCGACCGGGCGGCCGACAGCATGCCCAGTGTCACGACGAAGGCGGGCATTCCGGCATAGGCGATGAGCACGCCGTTGACGAAGCCCACGGCGCAGGCGGCGCCGAGCGCGAGGATAGCGGACAGCCAGAAGGAATGGCCGCCTGCCATCAGCACGGAAATGACCATCGCGGACAGAACCACGGTCGATCCCACCGACAAGTCGATGCCGCCAGATGCGATCACCGCAGTCATGCCGATGGCGATGATCGCCACGAAGGCGAAGTTCCGGGCGACGTTGAACAGGTTGCGTTCGGTGGCGAAGGCGTCGGTCATGAAGGTCAGCGCCAGACAGGCGCAGATCGCGGCGACGAAGACCCAGAAGGTTTGCAGCCCCATGAGATGGGAGAGCAGGCTGCGGTGTTCGCTTTGTTCGATAACGGATTCAATGGATGTCATCGGTCGTGTCCTCAGGCGGCTTCGATGGCGCCGGTGATCAAACCGGTCACTTCTTCGGGTGAACTTTGGTCGGTCTTCTTGCTGGCCACCAGCGAACCGCGACGCAGCACGGCGATTCGGTCGGCAACGGCGAAGACGTCTGGCATACGGTGGCTGATGAGCACGATGCTGATGCCCTGGTCGCGCAGTCGGCGGATCAGGTCCAGCACCTCGGCCACCTGGCGCACGGAAATGGCGGCGGTGGGTTCGTCCATCATCACGATCTTGGCGTTGGACAGAAGCGTGCGCGCGATGGCCACGGCCTGGCGCTGCCCGCCGGACATGCGCCGCACCAGATCGCGGGGCCGGGTTTCGGATTTGAGCTGGCTGAACAATTCGCCGGATTTGCGGCGCATCAGGCCGTAGTCAATCGTCTTGATCGGGCCCATCTGGCGCATCGGTTCACGGCCCAGAAACACGTTTGAAGCCGCTGTCAGGTTATCGCAGAGCGCCAGATCCTGATAGACGACTTCGATTCCGGCCTGCTGCGCGTCCAGCGGTTTGTGGAAATCCACA
>JBNKYL010000063.1:0-36860 GCA_050300875.1 Paracoccaceae bacterium | reverse complement strand
CTGCGCCTTGTCGATGGTGGCGAGGCGTTCCTGAAGCTGGGTGAGCGACTGCGTGGTTTTCACCGCGCTGCCTTTCAGGGTTTCGTTCATCCGCTCCTGCATCTCGCTCATCGAGCGGGCGGATTTCATCGCGTTGTTATGGAGCTGCTCCTGCATCTGGCGCTGCACTTCGGCCAACCGTTGCTCCATCGCCCGCACCATCTGGGTTTGCCCATTGGCCTGCGCATCCGACACGGAGCGCAAGCCCCCGGTCAGCTGCTCCTGCCCCTGACCAAGATATTGCACCGCCTGCCCCAGCCCGGTCATCTGTCGGGCCAGATCTTCCGACACACGCGCTGAGCGGCCTGCTCGGGCGATGACGACGATCAAGAGCAGCACGACCAGCGCGCCAAAGCCGAAACCGGCGAGCAGCAGGGGATTGTCGAGGGGAAGCGGCAAATCTGTCATGTGCGGCCAAACAATCTTTCAATATCGGCGAGCTTCAGCTCCACATAGGTGGGGCGCCCGTGGTTGCACTGGCCGGAATGCGGCGTCGCCTCCATCTCGCGCAGGAGGGCGTTCATCTCTTCGGCCTGCAACCGCCGCCCGGAGCGCACCGAGCCATGGCAAGCAACCGTGGCCAGCACCGCCTCAATGCGTTCCTGCACCCGGTTGCTTTCGCCCAGATCCGAGAGCTCGTCGAGCACGTCGCGCAGCATCGCCTCAGCATTCACATTGCCCAGAATCGCCGGGGTTTCGCGCACCGCCACCGCACCGCCGCCGAAGGGCTCGATCACCAGACCAAGCCGGGAAAGGTCTTCGGCCATGCCCAGCAAGACCTGCGCGTCCGCCTCGGACAGTTCGACGATTTCCGGGATCAGAAGCGCCTGCCCGGCCACGCCGTTTTCGGCCATCTGTGCTTTCAGCTTTTCATAGGTCAGCCGCTCATGCGCGGCGTGGCCATCGACGATCACCATCCCGTCATCGGTCTGGGCGATGATGTAATTTTCGTGCAGATGCGCACGGGCGGCCCCAAGCGGGCGGTGCTCATAGGCCGGTTGCGCCTCCACATGCGGAACCGACTCGAACCGGCCAGAGGGCAACGTCGCCTCGGCAAAGCCCATGGGCTGGGTTGGTTGGGGCTGCGGGTAGTCCGGGGCCTGCATCTGGCGGGCAGTGTAAAGCGCGCCGGGCGCGGGGCGATCCATCTGGTAAAGGCGCGGCTGAACAGGTTCCGGCCGCATCGCCCCCAGTGTGGCACCAGCAACGGTGGTCGAGGCCCGATGCCCGGCTTCGGCCAGCGCGTGGCGCAGGCCCGACACGATCAGCCCGCGCGCAATGCCGGGCTCGCGAAACCGCACCTCGGATTTCGCCGGATGCACGTTCACATCGACCAGATGCGGATCGCAGGTGATGAACAAAGCCGCCGCCGGATGCCGGTCGCGGGAGAGGAAATCGAAATAAGCCGCGCGCAGCGCCCCGGTCAGCAGCTTGTCACGCACCGGGCGACCATTGACGAAGAGATACTGCGCCACCGCAGCCCCGCGCGAATAGGTCGGCAAGGCCGCATAGCCGGTGAGCCGCAGCCCCTCGCGCGCGGCATCAATCGCCAGCGCGTTTTCGGCAAATTCGCGCCCCAGCACCTGCCGTAGCCGCCCATGCAGCGCGTCGAACAGATCGCCGGTTTCGGGGCTGGCCTGAAACAGAATGCGCCCTTCGCCACCGCCCGACACATCGCGGAGCGTAAAGCCCACATGCGGCTCGGCCATCGCCAGCCGCTTCAGCACATCGCCAATCGCCTGCGCCTCGGCACGGTCTGAGCGCAGAAATTTCAGCCGCGCAGGCGTGGCGAAAAAGAGATCGCGCAGTTCGACCACAGTACCACCATTCAGCGCGGCGGGCTTCACCGGCTCCAGCGCGCCCCCGGCCACGCGGATGCTCGCGGCCTCATAGCCCGAAGCGCGCGAAGTAATGGTCAGCCGCCCCACCGCGCCCAGCGAGGGAAGCGCCTCGCCACGAAATCCGAAAGTGTGGATGTCGAGCAGATCGGAGCCATCAATCTTGGAGGTGGCATGACGCGACAGCGCCAGCGGCAGCTCGTCGGGCGGCATGCCGATGCCGTCATCGGTGATGCGGATCAGGGTTTTGCCGCCATCGGCATAGGCGACATCTATGCGCGTGGCCCCGGCATCAATCGCGTTTTCAACCAGTTCCTTCACCGCGCTGGCGGGCCGTTCCACCACTTCGCCCGCCGCGATACGGTTGATCGCGGCATCGTCGAGCTGACGGATCACCGGGCGGGGCGTGCTCATATGGGGGGCGGTCTCTGACATACCACAATAGCTAGCATGAACCGGGCCGATTCTGCCAGCGGCAGCGCTCAGCGCACGAAGTCGGATTTGGCGTAGCCCTGCATATAGAGAAGCGCGGTCAGATCGCCGTGATTCACCCGCAAATCGCATTGGGCAGCGACGCTGGGCTTGGCATGAAGCGCCACCCCGGCCCCGGCAAGGCCGAGCATACCCAAATCGTTGGCACCATCGCCCACCGCCAAAATCGCGTCATGGCCGATGCTCAGCCGCGCCGAGATGTCTTCCAACGCCGCCACCTTGGCAGCCCGGCCCAGAATCGGCTCGCCCACCGTGCCGGTGAGTTTGCCATCGGCAATATTGAGCGTGTTGGCGCGGTTCTCGTCAAAGCCCAGATCGGCGGCAACCTTTTGGGTGAAGGCGGTGAAGCCGCCCGAAACCAGCACTGCATAGGCACCATTCGCACGCATCGTGGCCACCAATTCGCGCCCGCCGGGGGCCAGAGTGATCCGCTCGGCCAGCACCTTTTCGATCACCGTGGCGTCCAGCCCGGCCAGCAGACCAACGCGCTCGCGCAGGGCGCCTTCGAAATCCAGCTCGCCATTCATCGCACGGGCGGTGATGTCGGCCACACGCGGGCCAACCCCCGCTTCATCGGCCAGCTCGTCGATGCATTCCTGCCCGATCATGGTCGAATCCATATCCGCCAGCAGCATCTGCTTCTTGCGCCCGTCGCTGGGCTGGATCAGCAGGTCCACCCCCATCGCCTGCAGATCGTCCCAGACCTGCCAGCGATTTTCCGGAATCGCGCCCAGCCCGAACTCCGCCGCCTCGTCGGCCGCCAGCCAGATGGCGGTGCCGCCGCCCCAGGCATTGCGAAGGGTTTCCACCAGCGAGGTATCGAGCCCGCCCGGCTTGGCGATGAGGGTCGTGGTAAACATGGGCCTCTCCCGGATTGCGCGCGGCACGCATAGACCGCGCAGATCAAAAGCGCCAGCCCCGCCCGGCTTTCTGCCAAAAGTTTCCGATTGGCTCCACGGCGTGTCGGAATTGATATCCAATTGGCCGCAACGGGGCTATTTTCCCCATTGCGCGGTTCTTGCAACCCTTCTATCTGCGTCGGTGGGACACGCCTCCCCAACGAGGCGCGACTATCTGGAAGGATACCATAAATGGTCACCGAGACTCCGGCCGCGCGGCCGGCAAACCCGCGTTTTTCGTCTGGCCCCTGCGCCAAAAACCCCACTTACAGCCTTGATAAACTTGCCGACGCGCCGCTGGGCCGTTCGCATCGGGCTGGCGTGGGCAAAGCCAAACTGAAAGCCGCGATCGAGGAAACCCGCGAGCTGCTGGGCATTCCCGCCGACTATCGCATCGGCATCGTGCCCGCCTCTGATACCGGCGCGGTGGAAATGGCGCTCTGGTCGATGCTGGGCGCGCGCGGCGTGGAAATTCTGGCCTGGGAAAGCTTCGGCTCCGGTTGGGCCACCGACGTGGTGAAGCAGCTGAAACTCGATGCCGTGGTGAAAACCGCCGATTACGGCCTGCTGCCCGATCTCGCCTCGGTCGACTTTGCCAATGATGTTGTCTTCACCTGGAACGGCACCACCTCCGGCGTGCGCGTGCCGAATGGCGACTGGATTGCCGACGACCGCGAGGGTCTGACGATCTGCGACGCCACCAGCGCCGCCTTCGCGATGGAGCTGCCCTGGGACAAGCTCGATGTGACCACCTTCAGCTGGCAGAAAGTGCTGGGCGGCGAAGCGGCGCATGGGATGCTGGTGCTCAGCCCCCGCGCGGTGGAACGGCTGGAAAGCTACACCCCCGCCTGGCCGCTGCCGAAGATCTTCCGCATGACCAAGGGCGGCAAGCTGATCGAAGGCATCTTTGTCGGCGAAACCATCAACACCCCGTCGATGCTGGCGGTCGAGGATTACCTTGTGGCGCTGGACTGGGCGCGCGCGGTGGGTGGCCTCAAAGGCCTTATCGCCCGGGCCGATGCCAATGCGCAGGCGATTTTCGATTTCTGCGACGCCAAGCCGTGGATCGCCAACCTCGCCGAGGATGCTGCAACGCGCTCGAATACCAGTGTCTGCCTGAAATTCACCGATGATCGCATCACGGATGGGGCAGCCTTTGCCAAGGCCGTGGCCAAGCGGCTGGAAGGCGAAGGCGTGGCGCTGGATATCGGCGCCTATCGCGACGCGCCGGCCGGCCTGCGCATCTGGTGCGGTGGCACGGTTGAAACGTCCGATCTGGCGGCGCTGATGCCGTGGATCGAATGGGCTTTCGACGCCGAGATTGCCGCGCAGTCGCGAGCCGCCTGACACCCCCGAGTTACAGAACCGAACAACCTACATATGCAAGGAGCGCCGAACATGGCCCCTAAAGTACTCGTATCCGACAAACTGTCTGAAACTGCCGTGCAGATATTTCGCGATCGCGGCATCGACGTGACCTTTGACCCGTCCATCGGTAAGGACAAGGAAAAACTCTTGGAAGTGATCGGCCAGTACGACGGTCTGGCGATCCGGTCGGCGACCAAAGTCACCGCCAAGATCCTGGAAGCCGCCGACAACCTGAAGGTCGTCGGCCGCGCCGGGATTGGCGTCGACAATGTCGACATTCCCGCCGCCTCGAAAAAGGGTGTGATCGTCATGAACACGCCCTTTGGCAACATGATCACCACCGCCGAACATGCGATTGCGATGATGTTCGCCGTGGCCCGCCAGATCCCCGAAGCCAGCGCATCGACCCATGCTGGCAAATGGGAAAAATCCAAATTCATGGGCGTCGAACTGACCGGCAAGACGCTGGGCGTGATCGGTGCGGGCAATATCGGCGGTATCGTCTGTGACCGCGCCCTGGGGCTGGACATGAAGGTGATCGCCTATGATCCCTTCCTGTCCGAAGAGCGCGCCGAAAAGCTGAACGTGACCAAGGTGGATCTGGACGAATTGCTGGCGCGGTCCGACTTTATCACCTTGCACGTGCCGAAAACCGACCAGACCGCTGGCATCATCAGCGCCGAAGCCATCGCCAAGATGAAAAAGGGCGTGCGCATCATCAACTGTGCGCGCGGCGGCCTGGTGGACGAAGCCGCATTGGCCGAGGCGCTGAAATCCGGCCATGTCGCCGGCGCCGCGTTCGATGTGTTCGAGGTCGAGCCAGCGACCGACAGCCCGCTGTTCAACCTGCCCAACGTGGTCTGCACCCCGCATCTGGGTGCCGCCACCACCGAAGCGCAGGAAAACGTGGCCCTGCAGGTTGCCGAACAGATGTCGGATTACCTGCTGACGGGTGCCGTTCAGAACGCGCTGAACATGCCGAATGTCACCGCCGAGGAAGCCAAGGTGATGTCACCCTGGATCAAGCTGGCGGGCCATCTGGGGTCATTCATCGGGCAGCTGACGGATGAACCAATCAAGGCGATCAACATCCTGTATGACGGCGTCGTGGCGGGCATGAACATCAAGGCGCTGGACAGTGCCGCGATTGCCGGCGTGCTGCGCGCCGCCAACCCGGATGTGAACCTGGTCAGCGCGCCGGTCATTGCCGCCGATCGCGGGATCAAGATCAGCTGCACGACGCAGGCCAAATCCGGCGCTTTTGAAGGCTACATCAAGGTGACCATGGTCACCGCCAATCGTGAACGGTCCATCGCGGGCACGGTGTTTTCCGACGGCAAGCCGCGGTTCATCCAGATCAAGGGCATCAATATCGACGCCGAGATCGGCCAGCACATGGTCTACACCACCAACAAGGACGTGCCGGGCATCATCGGGGCGCTGGGTCACACGATGGGCAGCCACGGGGTGAACATAGCGAACTTCACCCTGGGTCGGGCAACGCAGGGCGGCGACGCGATTGCGCTTTTGTATGTCGACAACCCGATCCCGCCAGCGATCCTGGACGAATTGAAGGCCACGGAACTGTTCGAACAGGTGCAGCCGCTGGAATTCGAGGTGGCCTGACCATCGCGACAGTCGTATCATGACAAGGCCCGCACGCGGGCCTTGTTCGCTTTGAAGGGTTTGAACGTCATGCCATCGGACCGGGTCTATGCCATTGGCGATATTCACGGGCATCTGGACAAGCTGAAGCAGGTGCATGACTGGATCGATGCCGATCAACGCAAATCCGGCGCGGCCCCTGTGGTGCATCTGGGCGACCTGGTGGATCGCGGGCCGAACAGCCGGGGCGTGATCGATTACCTGATCGACGGTATCGAGGCCGGCGAAGACTGGGTCGCGCTGAAGGGCAACCATGACCGGATGATGAGCCTGTGGCTGGAACCCGAACCGAAGCGGGACCATCGATTGCGGGCCGAATATGACTGGTTGCATCCTCGGCTGGGCGGGCATGAGACGCTGGAAAGCTATGGTCTGGACCCGTCTGGATCCGCCAAAACGAACTGGCTGCGCGCGCGGCGTGGTGTGACGCTGGAAAGTTACGGGATCGACCCGACTGCGCCGCCGGACAACCTGCACCAAATGGCGCGGATCGTGGTGCCCGATCTGCACCAGCGTTTCCTGCGCGACCTGCCGTTGATGTATCGTTCGCCGCATGTGGCGATCGTCCATGCCGGGATCAAACCCGGTGTCGCGCTGGAAGATCAGGTCGAAGACGACCTGATCTGGATCCGCGATCCTTTTCACCTGAGCAACGCCGATCATGGCGCGCTGATCATCCATGGGCATACACCGGTGGATCAGGTGTTTCACTATGGCAACCGGGTAAACCTGGACACCGGCGCGGCCTATGGCGGGCCTCTATCGGCGCTGGTGATCGAAGGGCGCGAGGTCTGGCAGATCACCAAGCGCGGGCGGAAAAAACTGGACCCACCTTCGCGCTGGCAGGCGTGATCAGGACGACGTCCAAGCGTGGACCAGTCACAAGTTGACGCAATTGCCACGTTCGACCCTTGGCGATCTGGCAGCGGGTCAGTCCAGCAAACCTTGTGACCGAAAACTGAGTTCGGCGGATTTTCCTATGATCAGGTGGTCATGTACCGTCAGGCCAAGCGCCTGCGCGGCTGTGACGACCTGGCGGGTCATGTCAATATCCGCCTGCGATGGCGTGGGGTCGCCGGATGGGTGGTTGTGGACCAGGATCAGGGCAGACGCGTTCAGTTCCAGCGCGCGTTTGACAATCTCGCGCGGATAGACCGGCACGTGATCGACCGTGCCGCGCGCCTGTTCTTCGTCGGCGATCAGAATGTTCTTGCGGTCCAGGAACAGCACGCGGAAATGTTCAGTTTCGCGATGCGCCATCGTGGTGTGGCAATAGTTCAGCACCGCGTCCCAGCTGGAAATCACATGGCGTTCCATGACCCGCGATCGGGCCAACCGATGCGCGGCGGCCTCGATCACCTTCAGTTCGACGATCACCGCATCACCCACCCCGTGCATGTCGCGCAGACGGGAGGCGGGGGCGGAAATCACACCGTTGAAATCGCCAAACTTGTCCAGAAGGCGATTGGCCAACGGTTTGACATCTTGCCGTGGCATGGCGCGAAAAAGGACAAGTTCCAGCAATTCATAGTCGGGCACGGCCGCCGCGCCGCCGGACATGAACCGATCGCGCAGGCGCGCGCGATGGCCCTTTATGTAGGACGGAACGCGCCCATTGGGCATCGGCTGGAACGGGGTGTCCAGCATGGGGAGCGGGGAATCGTGGAGATGGCCGGGTGCAGACATGGGCGAAACCATGCGGCACCCGGCGTTGATAATGGGTTAACCAGTCATGTCATCCCAGAAACTTTTCACCTTGGAAAAGAAGCTGGAGCTTTCGGGGTTGTTGTCGGCTGCGATATCATCGAATTCACGCAGGATCTCTTTCTGCCGTGCGGTCAGGTTGACCGGGGTTTCGACCGCCAGTTCGATCAGCATGTCGCCCGTGCCGCCGCCGCGCAGGGCAGGCATACCCTTGCCGCGCAGGCGCATCTGGCGACCCGATTGCGACCCTGCAGGGATCTTCACCCGGCTGCGGCCACCATCGATTGTCGGCACTTCGATATCCCCGCCCAGCGCGGCCGACGACATCGACACCGGTACGCGGCAGAAAAGATGCGGGCCTTCGCGCTGGAAAAGCGCATGTTCGCGGACCTCTACGAAGATATAGAGATCGCCCGACGGCCCGCCGCGCATTCCAGCCTCGCCTTCGCCGGCAAGGCGAATCTTGGTGCCGGTTTCGACACCTGCGGGGATGTTGACCGACAGCGTACGTTCGTGTTCGACGCGACCGGCGCCACGACAGGATTTGCACGGGTTCTGGATGATCTGGCCGGTGCCCGAACAGGTCGGGCAGGTGCGTTCGACAGTGAAGAACCCCTGTTGCGCGCGCACCTTGCCCATGCCCGAACAGGTGGGACATGTCTGCGGTTCTGCGCCGCTGGCCGCCCCCGATCCGTGGCATTCATCGCATTCCACGGCGGTCGGCACCTTGATGGTTTTCTGAACACCTGTGAACGCCTCTTCCAGGGTCACGCGCAGGTTATAGCGCAGGTCGGAACCGCGCGATGCGCGCTGACGCCCGCCGCTACGGCCACCGCCGCCCATAAAATCGCCGAACAGGTCGTCGAACACATCCGAAAAGGCGGATGCGAAATCGCCCTGGCCGTGGAAACCGCCACCCGGACGACCGCCACCGCCGCCCATCGACCCGTCAAACGCCGCATGGCCGAACCGGTCGTAGGCGGCTTTCTTGTCGGGGTCCTTCAACGCATCATAGGCCTCGTTCACTTCTTTGAACTGGGCTTCGGCGTCCGGGTTGTCCTTGTTCCGGTCAGGGTGAAGCTCTTTCGCCTTGCTGCGATAGGCTTTCTTCAGCTCTTCCGCAGTGGCACCTTTCGACACCCCGAGGACTTCGTAGTAATCGCGTTTCGCCATACCTTACGCTCCTTTCAGGAACGTGTCGGGGCCGGGCCGGATGAAACGGCACCGGCCCCAACGGTTCCTTTGCGCGATTACGAGCGCTTGTCGTCGTCGAGATCTTCGAAATCGGCATCCACGATGTCGTCATCGACGCCACGCGGGCCTTCGTCGTCGTCATCGTCGGACCCACCATCAGCCTTGGCCTGTTCGGCCTTGTAGATGGCTTCGCCCAGCTTCATCGCCGCTTCGGTCACGTTCTGGACGCCAGCCTTGATTTTTCTCGGCCTTGGCATCGTCCTTTTCAAGGTCGTCCTTCAGCGCGGCAATGGCCAGTTCGATGGCTTCGACCGTGGTCGGGTCTACCTTGTCGCCATGTTCCTCGACCGATTTTTCGGTCGAATGGATCAGGCTTTCGGCCTGGTTGCGGGCCTCGACCAGTTCGCGACGTTCCTTGTCGGCCTCGGCGTTGTCCTCGGCATCCTTGACCATCTTTTCGATGTCTTCATCCGACAGACCGCCCGACGCCTGGATCGTGATCGACTGTTCCTTGCCGGTGCCCTTGTCCTTGGCGTTGACCGACACGATGCCGTTGGCGTCGATGTCGAACGTCACCTCGATCTGCGGCATGCCGCGCGGGGCGGGCGGGATGTCTTCCAAGTTGAACTGGCCCAACAGCTTGTTGTCGGCGGCCATTTCGCGTTCGCCCTGGAAAACGCGCAAGGTCACGGCGTTCTGGTTGTCTTCGGCGGTCGAGAAGATCTGAGATTTCTTCGTCGGGATCGTCGTGTTGCGGTCGATCAACCGGGTGAACACGCCACCCAACGTTTCGATGCCCAGCGACAGCGGGGTCACGTCCAGCAGGACCACGTCCTTGACGTCGCCCTGCAGAACGCCGGCCTGAATGGCGGCGCCCATGGCCACGACTTCATCCGGGTTCACGCCCTTGTGGGGTTCCTTGCCGAAAAACTTGGTCACCTCTTCGATGACTTTCGGCATCCGGGTCATACCGCCGACCAGAACGATTTCGTCAATGTCGCCGGCCGACAGACCGGCATCTTTCAGCGCGGCCTGGCAGGGCTTGATCGACTTCTTGATCAGGTCGCCGACCAGGCTTTCCAGTTTCGCACGGGTCAGCTTCATCACCATGTGCAGCGGCTGACCGTCCGACCCCATCGAGATGAAGGGCTGGTTGATCTCGGTCTGCTGGCTGGACGACAGTTCGATCTTGGCCTTTTCAGCGGCTTCTTTCAGACGCTGCAGGGCCATCTTGTCCTTGGTCAGGTCAACGTTGTTCTCTTTCTTGAACTCGTCGGCCAGGTACTGAACGATGCGCATGTCGAAATCTTCGCCACCCAGGAAGGTGTCGCCATTCGTGGATTTCACCTCGAACAGACCGTCGTCGATTTCCAGGATCGTGATGTCGAACGTCCCACCGCCAAGGTCATAGACCGCGATGGTTTTGCTTTCTTTCTTGTCCAGGCCACAGGCCAGCGCGGCAGCGGTAGGTTCGTTGATGATCCGCAGCACGTCCAGACCGGCGATCTTGCCGGCGTCCTTGGTGGCCTGACGCTGAGCGTCGTTGAAATAGGCCGGAACCGTGATGACGGCCTGTTCGACCTTTTCGCCAAGATAGGATTCAGCGGTTTCCTTCATCTTTTGCAGGATGAAAGCGCTGATCTGCGACGGTGAATATTTCTGCCCGCCTGCTTCGACCCAGGCATCACCATTGCCGCCATCTACGATCTTGTAGGGAACAAGGTTCTTGTCCTTTTCCACTTCGGCGTCGGTGGTGCGGCGGCCGATCAGGCGCTTGACCGCGAAAACGGTGTTGTCGGGGTTGGTGACGGCCTGACGCTTGGCGGGCTGGCCCACCAGACGTTCGTCGTCTTTGAATGCTACGATTGACGGCGTGGTGCGCGCGCCTTCGGCGTTTTCGATGACCCGCGGCTGCGAGCCGTCCATGATGGCGACACAGGAGTTGGTGGTCCCAAGGTCGATGCCAATGACTTTAGCCATGTGTACGTTCCCTTTCGGCGATATTTCAGAACAGGGCCCGGGTTCGGCACCCCGTCCTAATCCCAATGTTAGAAAACAGCTGGCTGATGCCGTTTTCGAGTTCTCGGCGTATATAGGGATGGCGTTTTGGCGCTGCAAGCGTCGCAAACCGCGTCAAATGGGGAAAAATTGCAATAGTTGCAGGGATCACGGGCGGATGGCGGAAAATCAGCGGATCGGGGGCGCGCGAGTGCTGCGCGGCCATGTTCCGGCGCCCATGCAGGCCCGGCTGTTGGATCAAATGCGCGATGTGGCAGCGGCGGCTCCCCTGTTTCATCCCGAAACGCGCTGGGGCAAGCGGATGTCGGTGGCGATGACCTCGGCCGGCCGGGTTGGCTGGGTGTCGGACCGGCGCGGTTATCGGTATGAACCCCGCCATCCACGTGGCCTGGATTGGCCCGCGATACCCGACGACGTGCTGGCAATCTGGCGGGACGTGACAGGGCTGACCCGCGACCCGGATTGCTGCCTGATCAATTACTACGGTGAAGGCGCGCGGATGGGCCTGCACCAGGATCGGGACGAGGCGGAATTCACCTGGCCGGTCCTGTCGATTTCGTTGGGCGATGACGCGCTGTTTCGCATCGGCGGCACCGAACGCGGCGGGCCAACGCAAAGCCTGTGGCTGACATCCGGCGACGTGCTGGTGCTGGAAGGCGAAAGCCGCCTGGCCTATCACGGCATCGACCGCATCCGGTTCGGGTCGTCCAGCCTGTTGACGCAAGGCGGGCGGATCAACCTGACGCTTCGCGTCGTGACCTAGCCCCTTCTCTACCGAAAAATATCCCCGCCTGAGGCAAACCGCGTGGCGCCGGCCCGCGTGGCCCCTGTCATCAGGACTTTGCACCCCAACTCGCCGATTGGTGCTGGCGCGTGTAGAAGTCGCCCAGAAGGCCGATCATCACCAAAGCCAGGCTCAGGTATATCGGGTACATGACCGAACTGTTATGCGGGTTGTAATTGACGAAGGCAAAGCCGCGAGCCTGGTCAATAGTGTGAAACAGCGGATTCCAGGAAAAGAAGGCAATCTTCGACGCAGGCAGCGTATTGGCCAGCACCATCTTGCCCGAAGCGATCATGTTCGCGCGCTGATAGATCGTCGACAAGATGCCGATGGCGGTCGGAAACCAGGGTTTGGCCGCTCGAAAGATCATGCCGACTGCGGCGCCGGACGACCAGGCCAGCAGGAACATGGCCAGAACGCCAACGGTATCGTAGAATTGGAACGGTTTGATCGCGCAGTAGTACAAGGTCAGGATCACCACCGCAGACAGGAACTGCACGTAAAGCGAACTGAGCGCCGCGGCGGTCAGTGCGATGGCCGGGTTCATCGGCGCGTGCTGCATGATCGGCGATGTGCCACCTTCGGCCCCCAGGATGGCGCCCAAAGCCTTGATGTGGGTCAGGTAAAGGAAGATGCCCGTCATCATGTAAATGATGAAATCGCCGCGCGCCGCTGACGAACGAAGGCCAAGCAATTCGAACATGGCATAGAAGATCGCGACGAAGATCATGGATTGCATGATCGACTTGGCCATGCCGATAACGGCATTGCCATGCGACATGCGCAAAGAACGCACGGTCGCGATGTAGATCAGTTCCAGCACGGTAACCGCCGATGCGGCACCCATGCTGCGCTGTCTGGCCTGAAACACTTGCATCGCCTTGGTCTTGCCCGCCTTCAATGACAGCGAATTGTTGCTGTTCCTTTTACGCGGTAGCATAAAGGCGCGACCGCCTTTGCGCAATCGCAGGCGGAATATGGGCAGTCAAACGGCAGGAAAGAGCGTGGATTTTCAGAAACTGACGGATGTCATGCGTGACTTGGCGATCACGGCTGGGGCCGAGATCATGCGTATCTATGACAGCGAAGATTTCGAGGTGCGGTCAAAATCGGATGACAGCCCCCTGACGGCGGCTGATGTGGCCGCCGACCGCGTGATATCCGCCGGTCTGCGGGCCGCATTTCCCGACATCTTGATCGTGACCGAAGAACAGGCTGGGACGCATGACCAACAGGCTGACGTGTTCCTGATCGTCGATCCTTTGGATGGTACCAAGGAATTCGTCCAGCGTCGCGGCGATTTCACGGTTAACATCGCCTATGTCGTTGATGGCGTGCCGATCCGCGGCGTGGTTTTTGCACCGGCCAAGGGGCGCATGTTCTATACCGCCGCCGATGGCAAGTCGGTCGAAGAAACCGGCGCGTTGGACGTGGGGCGGGTCGGCCCGACCAGGCCGATAAGGGTATCTGACCCGGACAATGATGCGTTGTTGGTCGTAGCGTCGAAATCCCATCGCGACCAGGCGACGGATGACTATATCAGCCAGTACTGCACGGCTGACATGCGCAGCGCCGGGTCTTCGCTGAAATTCTGTCTTGTCGCCACGGGCGAAGCGGATCTGTACCCGCGCCTTGGCCGCACGATGGAATGGGATACGGCCGCAGGACATGCGGTGCTGGCGGGGGCCGGCGGACAGGTTGTCCGGTTCGATGACCATTCCGCACTGCGCTACGGCAAGCCCGGATATGAAAACCCGTTCTTCATCGCGCTCGCACCTGGCGTCGACCTGAAACCGGCGTCATGAGTACGCTGATCGTCATACCGGCCCGGTACGCGTCGGCACGCTATCCAGGCAAACCGCTGGTCGAACTGACCGGCGCGGGGGGCAAGGCGCGTAGCCTGATCCGGCGCAGCTGGGACGCAGCCTGTGCGGTCAAGACCGCCGCCCGCGTAGTCGTGGCAACCGATGATGACCGTATCCGAGATACCGCAGAGGGTTTCGGGGCAGAGGTCATCATGACGTCGTCCGATTGCCAGAACGGCACGGAACGTTGCGCAGAAGTCGCCGAACAGCTGGGCGATGCCTACGATGTGGTCGTGAACCTGCAAGGTGACGCGCCGCTGACGCCGCCTTGGTTTGTCGATGATGTCGTGGCCGGATTGCAGGCCGACCCGCAGGCCGCCATCGCGACGCCGGTGCTTCGGTGCGATGGCAGGATGCTGTCCGGCCTGACGGAAGATCGCCGCCATGGACGGGTCGGGGCGACCACCGCGGTGTTCGCAGCAGATGGCGCAGCCTTGTATTTTTCCAAGGAGGTGATCCCCTATCGCGGCGGCACCTATGACGATAACGCCGCTACGCCGGTCTTTCACCATGTTGGGCTTTATGCCTATCGCACCGACGCGCTGCGCGCGTATCCAACCTGGCCCACCGGGCCACTGGAGCAGCTGGAAGGGTTGGAACAGTTGCGGTTCCTGGAACAGGGGCACCGCGTTGCCTGTGTCCAGGTCGACGCCCGCAACCGGGTATTCTGGGAGCTGAACAACCCGCAAGACGTTCCGATCATCGAAGCGATGATGCGCGACATGGGGATGGACTAGGGTAGGGTGACGGTATTGTTGCCGGATGCCGTTTAACTGTTGCTATCTCGAGGAATTGTCAAAGTTCCGTAACGACAGGTAAACCTTAAAAAAACTGAAATGCCTGAAAAGTCGAAAAAAAACGCAGGTAAGGAAATCCAGCCGTTTTTTTATCCGCGCTAATGGATTATTAGGGGATCGTCGGGCTTCAACAGATCGTTCACCACGTGGCCGGGATGTTTTTGACGGGCTCCGATGCGTTACCGGGTGGGACATGGTGAAACGGTTAAACGGGAATTAGAGGGCATGAAGCGCAGGGTTACCAAAGCAATTTTTCCGGTGGCAGGTCTTGGGACGCGGTTCCTTCCGGCGACCAAGTCGATCCCCAAGGAAATCATGACGCTGGTCGACCGACCGCTGATCCAATATGCCATCGACGAAGCCCGCGCGGCGGGCATCAAGGAATTCATCTTTGTCACCTCGCGCGGCAAGGGTGCACTGGAAGACTATTTCGACCATGCGCCCGAACTGGAATCGTCGCTGCGCAAGAAGGGCAAGAAGGATCTTTTGGAGGTCCTGCGGAACACCAATATGGACAGCGGCGCGATCGCCTATATCCGCCAGCACAAGGCGCTGGGCCTGGGGCATGCCGTGTGGTGCGCCCGTCGCCTGATCGCCGATGAACCTTTTGCGGTGATCCTGCCCGACGACGTCATTGCGGCCGAAAAACCCTGCTTGCAGCAGATGGTCGAGGCCTATGCCGAAACTGGCGACAGTATGGTTGCCGCGATGGAAGTTCCGCCCGAACAGGCATCGGCCTATGGTGTTCTGGACGTGCGCGAAGACATGGGGTCGATCGTTTCGGTTGATGCGATGGTCGAAAAGCCTGCGCCGGGCACTGCCCCGTCGAACCTGGCCGTGATCGGGCGCTATATCCTGTCGCCGCGCGTGCTGCACAACCTGAACAAGCTGAAACGCGGCACTGGCGGTGAAATCCAGCTGACCGATGCCATCGCGGCAGAAATCGCCGGCGGTCACAGTGTCTATGGCTACCGTTTCCGCGGCCAGCGGTTCGATTGCGGATCCAAGGCCGGGTTCCTGCAGGCAACGGTCGCCTTTGGTCTGGCACGCGAAGAGTTGCATGACGAGTTCGATCAGTATCTAAGGGCAATGGTCGCCGTGCGCGACGCTGCGCAATAGGATCAGACGGTCGGGGGCATCTTGAAGACAGTACTTGTCACAGGCGGGGCGGGCTATATCGGGTCGCACGCTTGCAAGATGCTGAAAGCCGCCGGTTACCTGCCGGTGACCTACGACAATCTTTCCAATGGTTGGGAATGGGCCGTGAAATATGGGCCCTTCGAACAGGGCGACCTGATGGATCGTGACCGGCTCGATCAGGTTTTTGCGCAGTACAGGCCGGACGCCGTGATGCATTTCGGCGCCTTTATCGAGGTCGGCGAAAGCTACTCTAATCCAGGCAAATACTGGCGCAACAACGTCCTGGGGTCGCTGACGTTGATCGAAGCGACGGTTGCCGCCGGCTGCAAGAATTTCGTGTTTTCGTCGACCTGCGCGACCTATGGCGATCAGGACAATGTCGTGCTGGACGAAACCGCCGGGCAATATCCGGTCAACGCCTATGCGTCGTCCAAACGCGCGGTGGAAGAGATCCTGCGCGATTTCGAAACCGCGCATGGGCTGCGCCACGTGATCTTTCGCTATTTCAACGTTGCAGGTGCCGATCCCGAAGGTGAACTGGGCGAATGCCATCAGCCCGAAACCCACCTGATCCCGATCATCCTGCAAGTCATCAACGGCGAACGCGAAGCGCTGTCGATCTATGGCACGGACTACGACACGCCTGACGGGACCGGCGTGCGAGACTACGTGCATGTGGTCGATCTGGTGCAGGCGCATATCCTGGGGCTGAAGCGATTGGAAGAAGGCGGGGCAAGCAGCGTCTACAACCTTGGCACCGGGCATGGGTTTTCGGTGCGCGAGGTCGCCGAAGCCGCCAAGCGGATCACCAATCAGCCGCTGAACGTCGTAGAGACCGCGCGGCGCGGCGGGGATTGCGCAAAGCTGGTGTCGGGATCCACCAAGGCCATCAACGAATTGGGCTGGAATCCCCAGCATTCGACACTGGATCGGATGATTGCCGACGCCTGGCAATGGCACCAGAAACAGGGAAATGACCGCTAGACCCGGGCATAGACCCGGGTTGTGGGATGCCTACCGGTATCGGTGGAAACGGGGCTATTTTCTGGGGCGGGCGATCCGGCGGCGTCGACAGCTGACATGCCGCGTGGATCGCACCAGCGCGATCCGGTCCGGTGACATCCTTTTGTTTTCGACCATGCGGAACGAAGCCCTGCGCCTGCCGCATTTCCTGGATTATTACCGCGCGCTCGGTGTCGGACATTTCCTGATCGTCGATAACGGCAGCAATGATGGCACCTCCGAATTGCTGGCGGATCAGGACGATGTATCCTTGTGGCAGACGACGCGCAGCTACAAGGCATCGCGCTTCGGGGCGGACTGGCTGACATGGCTGCAACTGCGCCACGCCAACAGGCATTGGGCGCTGACCGTCGATGCCGACGAACTGCTAGTCTTTCCGCATCAAGAATCCGACGGGCTGGCGCGATTGACGGCGTGGATGGACGCGCACGGTTCGGCGGCAATGTCGGCAGTGATGGTGGATATGTATCCCAAGGGGCCATTGGGTCAGGTGCCCTATTCCCCCGGAACAGACCCTATTTCTGTGCTGAACTGGTTTGACGCCGACAATTTCTTTGCCACGCCGCGCAAGTCGATCGACGCGGATGTGTTGCGTGGTGGGGTTCGGCTACGCGCATTTTTCGCCGATGATCCGATGCGCGCGCCGACGATGAACAAGATCCCGCTGGTCAAATGGAACTGGCGGTATGCCTATCTGACCAGCACGCACGTGATCCTTCCGCCGAGGCTGAATCGGCCCGCACCCGGCGCCCCCAGCGGCGCATTGTTGCACACCAAATTCCTGCGAGACGCGCCGGAAAAGGCCCGCGAAGAAAAGCGTCGGGGCGAACATTTCGCAAATTCCGCCCGATATAGTGACTATTATGACAGTGTGACCCAAGGCGGTGACTTGTGGTGCGACCGATCTGTGCGCTATGAGGGCTGGCAACAGCTGGAGCAGTTGGGGCTTCTGTCAGCCGGGGATTATGCCGGTTGACCTGCAACACAGCGATTGTTGTTTTATAAACCAAAATCGCATTAACTAATTCGAACAAGAGCAGCTGGTTTGCCATCTGGGGTGGGGCATGGCGCCGGGTAACGAAAGGGCGACAGGCGCTTGAGCTTGATCGAGGCATATCGGATGCGTTTGCGGCGCAGGCGGCATCTGTTGCGCGCCCGCGTGAAGCGGCGGCAATTGTCCGTTCTATCCGACAAGACCGGCCGCATCGCCAAAAAAGACATCCTGTGCCTGGCCACCGTGCGCAACGAAATGGTGCGCCTGCCCTATTTCCTGCAATATTACCGCGCGCTGGGGGTCGAACATTTCCTATTCATCGACAACGGGTCTGATGACGGCACCGCGGATTATCTGGCCAGCCAGCATGACGTGTCGCTGTGGTCATCCACGCACAGCTACAAGGACGCGCATTTCGGGGCCGATTGGCTGAATTGGCTACTGCGCAAGTACGGCAACGGGCACTGGACGCTGACCGTCGATATTGACGAGTTCTTCGTTTATCCGTTCTGCGACACGCGGCCGATCCGGGCGTTGACCGATTGGCTGGACGCGTCATCCGTCCGGGCATTCGGGGCGATGTTGCTGGACATGTATCCAAAGGGCAGCGTCGATGAACAGCGCTATCTGCCAGGCCAAGACCCGTTTGAAATCGCCTGCTGGTTCGACAGCGGCAATTACGTATTCGCAAAGAACGACGCCTATCGAAACTTGTGGATTCAAGGTGGGCCAAGGGCACGCGTGTTCTTTGCCGACGACCCCAAACATGCGCCGGCCCTGAACAAGATCCCGCTGGTCAAGTGGGACAAGTCCTATGCTTTCGTGTCTTCGACGCACATGTTGCTGCCGCGCGGGCTGAACATCGTTTACGACGAATGGGGTGGCGAAAAGACGTCTGGTTGCCTGCTGCACGCCAAGTTCCTGGACGTCATGATCGACAAGGCGGAAGAGGAACAGGTACGCAAGCAGCACTTTTCCAGTTCGAAGGAATACAGTGCCTACCACGAGAAATTACAGGAAAAGCCGGAAATCTGGTGCAAGTGGTCCGAGAAGTATATCAACTGGCGGCAACTTGAGATTCTGGGCCTGATGTCGAAGGGCAACTGGGCATGACGGTTGGTGTCGTCATGCTGGTCCACGACGCCTTTGACCGGGCCGAACAACTGGTTCGGCACTGGGTCAAGGGCGGTTGTCCGGTTGTAGTGCACGTCGACAAGCAGGTGCCCGCCGAAGAATTCGACGAATTCCGGGACGCCCTTCGTAGTCTGGACAATGTGCTGTTTTCCAAACGCTACCGGTGCGAATGGGGCACATGGGGATTGGTGCAGGCCACCCAGGCGGCATCGGAACTGATGCTGAAGAGCTTTTCGGGCGTCCGCCATGTGTATCTGGCGTCGGGGTCGTGCCTGCCGTTGCGGCCGGTGCACGAGCTGGTGGACTACCTCGATGCGCGTCCGCGCACGGATTTCATTGAATCGGTGGCGACCGAGTACGTGCTGTGGACCATTGGCGGGCTGGACGAAGAACGATTTACCATGCGCTTCCCGTTTTCGTGGAAGAAACAGCGACGGCTCTTCGACTGGTATGTGAATTTCCAACGCCGCTGGCGCCTGCGCCGCCGCGTCCCTGACGGCATCGTGCCGCATCTGGGCAGCCAATGGTGGTGCCTGACCCGGCAAACGCTGTCCGCCATTCTCGAAGACCCCGAACGCGCCAGTTACGACCGGTATTTTTCCAAGGTCTGGATCCCGGACGAAAGCTATTTTCAGACTCTGGCAAGACACTATTCAACAGAAATCGAAAGCCGCTCGCTGACCCTGTCGAAATTCGATTTTCAGGGCAAGCCGCATATTTTCTATGATGACCACCTGCAACTTCTGCGGCGGTCAGACTGCTTCGTGGCGCGCAAGGCGTGGCCCTTTGCGAACCGGCTGTATGATGCTTTCCTGAACAGCGACGAGATCAAGTTGATCCGCACCGAACCTAACCCCGGAAAGATCGACAAAGTCTTTGCCAAGGCAGTCGAACGGCGGGTGCGCGGGCGGCCGGGGCTGTATATGCAAAGCCGCTTTCCGCGCGACGGGCTGGAAAACGGCAAAACCTGCAGTCCCTACACCGTGTTCGAAGGGTTTTCTGACCTGTTCACCGATTTCGAAAGCTGGCTGTCCCGCACCGTCGGCGGGCAGGTGCATGGGCATCTTTTCGCGCCGGAACGGGCCGAATTTGCCGGCCGGGAAGAGGTGTTCATTGGCGGGCTGTCGGACAGCGCCAAGCTTCGCGACTACAACCCCAGGAATTTCCTGACCAGCCTGATCTGGAACGCCCGCGGGCAGCGGCAGTCGTTCCAGTTCGGGCCACGGGACAATCAGGACGTAACGTGGCTGATGGCCACTGACCCCAACGCCTATGTTGCCATTGTCACCGGTGCATGGGCGGTGCCGCTTTTCCATTCGAACCTGAACTTTTCAGAAATCCGCAAGGAAGCCGCTCGGTTGCAGAATATCGAGATCGAGCATCTGAACGTGATGCGGTCGATGTACACCAAGGCCAAGCTGCGCATCTGGACGTTGGCGGAGTTCGTCGACGCGCCCATGGAACCGCTGCAATTGATCATTGACGAAATCGGCCCTCGTGACACTAGCCCAGTGACGGAAGTGCCGCGCATGGCCAACCTTGATGGTTTCGTCCGTTTCCTGCAGAATCTGCGCAACCAGGGCATGAACCCGCATGTGGTGGGTGATTTCAGTGCCGACCTGGAAGAAAACGGTGGCCCGCGAGGGCGCAGGCCGGCGATTGTAAGATAGGGGCAGATGTCCGCACATTTCGACTATTTCGTTATCCTGGCCGGAATGCGGACCGGGTCCAATTTTTTGGAAGACAGCCTGAACCGGTTTGACGGCATCCATTGCTTTGGCGAGGTGTTCAATCCGGTCTTCGTCGGAAAGCCGTCCGATGACACCCTGTTCGGGATGACCGTGGCCGATGCCGCCGCCAACCCTGCGGCGATGATTGCGCGGCTGAAGGAAAACGCAAAAGGGCTGCCGGGGTTCCGGCTGTTTGCGGGCCACAATACAAAGGCCTTGGCCCATGTTCTGACCGACACGCGATGCGCCAAGATCGTATTGTCGCGCAGCCCGGTGGACAGCTACGTGTCCTTGCAGATCGCACGGGCGACGGATCAGTGGAAACTGGGCGACGTGCGCAACCGGCGGTCAGCCAAGATACGGTTCGATGCGGACGGGTTCGCCGCCTATTTGCAGGAAAACCGTGACTATTACGGTGATATTCGCCGCGTGTCGCGCGAAAAAGGGCAGGCGCTTTTTGAAATCTCCTATGACGAATTGGGCGATGATGGGCTGATCGAAGGTCTCGTGCGTTACCTGGGCATCGACAAGCCCAAGGCCACCGGCGCGATCAAGGCGCGCAAACAGAACCCTGAACCGCTGCCCGAAAAGGTCGAGAATTTCGACGATATGTTGGCTGATCTGGCGGCGATGGATCCGCTGGCAATCCATGCCGACCCGGTGTTCGAACCTGCACGCGGGACGGCGTTGGGCCACTATATGGCTTGCACCGGTGCGCCGCTGCTGTTCATGCCGATTCCGTCGGGGCCGGTCGCAACGGTCTGCGCCTGGATGACCGCAGTGGATGCAGGCACGTCCCCGCAGGACGGATTTTCGCAAAAGACGCTGCGCCAGTGGAAACGCCAGCACAAAGGACATCGAAGTTTCACAGTCATCCGCCACCCGGTTCTGCGGGCTTTCGATGCGTTCGCGTCCCATCTGCTGGAAACCGGCCGGGGACATTTTCCGATGATCCGCGAACAACTTCTGACCCGCTACAAGCTGGCGCTGCCAGATACCGGGCCAGCAGGTGACGTCGAAAAACAGGACCTAAGAAAGGGTTTCTTGGATTTCCTGACATTTCTGAAGGGAAATCTTGCGGGTCAGACGACAGTGCGGATTGACCCATCCTGGGCCAGTCAGGCCGCAACGATCACCGGTATGGCCGGCTTTGCCTTGCCCGATCATATCTTTCGCGAAGAAAGCCTGCCGGATGATCTGACATATCTTTGCGCCGCGCTTGGGCTGGATTGCCCCCAACTTGCGCCGGAAACGGCCCGCAGCGACCAACTGGCGGTGATCTATGATGACGAAATCGAAAAGGCCGCCCGTGCGGCCTATCAACGGGATTACATGATTTTCGGGTTCGATCGCTGGCGCGACTGACCCGTCAGGCCGCTTTCGACGCCGGGCCCGCGCACAGGATCGCGTGGATCGTCGCCGGGTCGGCATTGGCGCGCAGCTTTGCGCAGATATCGGCATCGCGCATGGTCCGCGACACCAGCGCCAGCGCCTTCAGGTGATCGGCCCCGGCATTGACCGGCGCAAACAGCGCAAAGACCAGATCCACGGCCTGCCGGTCCACCGAGTTGAAATCCAACGGACATTCCAGCCGCACGAAGGCGCCGCAGATCGCGTCCAGCCCTTCGACCCGCGCATGTGGCAGCGCGACCCCGCGGCCGACACCGGTCGGCCCCAGGTTTTCGCGTTCGAGCAGGGCTTCGACCACCCGGTCGTTGCCCAGCCCATATGCTGCATCGGCAATGTCACCGAGGTTCATGAACAGGCGTTTCTTGCTGTTCAGCTTTCCCAATACGCGCACGGCGGAGGGCCTGACGAGGCTGGCAAGGTCCATAAGTTCCGTTTCGCTTTCCCCGGCGCGCCGGATGGCGACGCCCTATTTGCTGTTTTGCGGGTCAATCCAGCCGATGTTTCCATCTTCCCGGCGGTAGACCACGTTTAATCCGTCACTTCCTTCTTTGCGAAACACCAGGACGGGCGCGTGGGCCAATTCCATCTGCATAACGGCCTCGCCTACCGAAATGGTCGGTATCGCGGTTTCCATCTCTGCAATGATCATGGGCTGGAGCGTGTCAGGCTCAGCGTCTTCCTCGTGATTCGGCGAGGCGAGGATATAGGAAGGTGCGCCCGAAAGTTCAACCGGTTCCTGCCGGTCACGGTGGTGATCCTTCAGCCGGCGCTTGTAACGGCGCAGCTGTTTTTCCATCTTTTCGGCGCAACCATCCAACGCGGCGTAGATTTCATTGGCGTGGGATTTTGCCTGCGCTGTCAGGCCGGTGGACAGGTGAATCGTGGCTTCGCAAACGAATTCATGGCCGCTTTTGGAAAAGATGATATTCGCATCGGTGGGACGGCCCGCATATTTCGATGCCACTTCCCCGATCACGGTCTGGACCTGGGTGCGCAAGGCATCACCAATATCGATCTGCTTACCACTGATTTGATACTGCATCGTTTTCCTTTCTTCTACGATGGTCTGGTCGGCGCGTTCAGACTTGCCTGAACCCCATGTCACGACCGGCACGCAACCATTTCGGTTGCGCTGTCCCTGTTTCTGATTCTGGGCGGAGGTTCAAGATCGGTCGCACCTTTTGCTGGCTCAATTCCAGAACGAGTCGGCTTGTATTGTCAACTGTCGCGCGTAGGTGTGAACGGACTGTCAACTGACGCGGAACCCCTGGCCCAGATAAACGCGGCGCACGTTTTCGTCGCCGACGATCTCTTCGGGTGTGCCGTTCATCAGCATGGTGCCATCATGCAGGATATAGGCGCGGTCGACGATATCGAGCGTTTCGCGCACGTTGTGGTCGGTGATCAGCACGCCGATTCCGCGGGTTTTCAGTTCCGCGACCAGATGGCGAATTTCGCCCACGGCGATGGGATCGACCCCGGCGAAGGGTTCGTCCAACAGGATGTATTTGGGGTTCGCTGCCAGGCAGCGCGCGATTTCGACGCGTCGGCGTTCACCGCCTGACAGGGCGATGGCGGGCGCGTGGCGCAAATGTTCGATGGAAAATTCGGTCAGCAGTTCTTCCAACCGGTCGCGGCGGGCCATCGGGTCGCGCACCGCGATGTCCAGAACGGCGCGAATGTTGTTTTCGACCGACAACCCGCGGAAGATCGACACTTCTTGCGGCAGATACCCAATCCCCAGCTTGGCGCGGCGATACATGGGCAGGGCCGTGGCATCGACACCATCGATGATGACCTGCCCGGCATCTGGCTGCACCAGCCCGGCGATGGCATAGAATGTCGTCGTCTTGCCCGACCCGTTCGGACCCAAAAGCCCCACGACCTCGCCCCGGTTCAGCACCATGTTCACATCGCGGATCACCACGCGCTTACGATAGCTTTTGCGAAGGTTCCTGACCTCCAGTCCGGTGCCGCCCGGTTCGACCCGCAGATCAGCCATCAGTTACCGCCTGCCTGCAACAGCGTCCGCACCCGCCCGTCCAGAACCGCGCGGCCCGTCGAAAGGTCGATCACGGCGCGTTCGGATGAAATGGCATTGTTGCCTTGCGTCAACAGAACCGACCCGGTCAGCGTGATGGTCCCATCGGTGATGGAATACTCGGCCATGTCGGCCTCCATCGCTTCGGCCCCGGCGGCGATTGTCACGCCGCCGGACGCGATCAGCGCGTCGATGGCCCCGGACTGGCCGCCAGTGGCGTAGCGCACGACAACCTTGCCCGCAGACAGACGCATGTCGCCCTGCCCGATTACGACGTCGCCTTCGAAGATCGCAGCGCCGCTTTCCTGATCGATCGACAGCTTTTCGGCCGAAATTTCAACCTGCCCGCTGGTATCATGTTCCAGACTGCCAAACGGCACCTCGGCCGATTGGGCAAGTGCTGCCATGGGCGACAACATCGTTGCTGCCAGAAATCCGGCGATCAGCCTGAAACGCATCTGCGCCATCCTCGATATCCTTGGTTACGGCTGGTATATCAGCGTGATGCCATCTTGGAAAACCACAAGATTGCCAGTTCGGTTGGCGGACAGGTCCAGAGTGATCTGCATGGACCCGGCGGTGATGTGACCGATACGCCCATCGGCCTTGACGGGACCGGGGCTCTCGATCTGCGAAAAATCATTGGTGGCCACCAATTCGTCGGTCTCGATGGTAATCTCGGGGCTGGCATCGACATGGACATTGCCGCTGATTGACAGACGTTGCTGGCTGGCCCGGTATTGCGTCAGGTCGGCGCCGATGTCGATCACCCCACCAGCGGGCAGTTCAACAAGGGCCGAGAAATTCTTGGCCCACATGTTTTCGCCGCTGATCGTGGCGCGCTCGGTGTCGATGCGCACGGTGCCGCCGCCGGGGGTCGAACTGACAAAGCGCGCGCCGCCGACGCCTTGTTCGTCCAGAATGCGACCGATATCGACGCCGGCCAACGGGATCGCCTTGCCCGGATCGATCTGGCGCGAAAACAGGAACAGCGTGCCCAGAATGCCCAGCGCTGCCAGTGGCAGGACAAATTTCAGCACCCGCACCAGCCGTGAATATGCGCCGATCTGCGCCGCCACGTCAGATGACCCCGGCCCTCATGCAATCATGGATACGGATCACGCCGACAACGCGCGCCGCGTCGTCGGGGTCGGTCGCCAGAAGCACGGTTATGTTGTTGTCATTCATCACGCGCACGGCTTCTTCGGCCAGTTTGCCCTGCGCGATGGTCTTGGGGTTCCGGGTCATCACCTGACCCACGGTCTTGTCCATCAGCCCGTTCAGATGACGGCGCAGGTCGCCGTCGGTGACTATCCCGGCAAGTCGCCCGCTTTCGTCCACCGCCCCGATCATCCCGTAACCGCTGCCGGTCATGGCGATGATCGCCTCGCTCATCGGGGTTGTGTCCGGGACCAGCGGTGCATCGTCGTGCATCAGGTCGCCCACTTTGGCCAGACGTGCGCCCAGCTTGCCGCCGGGATGGAATTCGCGGAAATCTTCTGCCGTGAAGGAACGATGTTCCATCAACGCCACGGCCAGTGCATCGCCCAGCGCCAGCGTCATCGTCGTCGATGTGGTCGGCACAGCGCCGGTCGAACAGGCTTCGGTCACGGGGGGCAAAAGCATGACGATGTCTGCACGCCGGGCCAGCGCGGATTCCACGTTGCCAGTGATCGCGATCAGTGGAATTTCGAACCGGCGGGTATAAGCGATCAGGTCGGACAGTTCCGGGGCCTCGCCCGAAAACGAAATAGCCAATGCCACATCATCTGACGTGACCATGCCCAGGTCGCCATGGCTGGCTTCGGCCGGGTGAACGAAATAGGCCGGTGTGCCCGTGCTGGCCAAAGTCGCTGCGATCTTGCGCGAAATATGGCCCGACTTGCCAATTCCAGACACTATGACGCGGCCCTTTGCCGCCAAGATAGCGTCGGCGGCCTGCGCGAAACCATCCCCGATAGCGCCCGCAAGGTCGCCCAAAGCTGTGGCTTCGTGTTCGATCACGCGGCGGGCGGTGGCAAGGACGGTGTCGCGGTTCATGTCAGTGCGCGAAGATGTCGATTTCCGGCCACCCGGCCAGATCCAGCACCGCGCGTGTCGGCAAAAAGTCGAAACAGGCCTGCGCCATCACGCTGCGGTCTTCACGGGCCAACATGGCATCCAGCTTGTCCTTCAATAGGTGCAGGTACAGCACATCGGACGCGGCGTAGGCCAGTTGCGCCTCGGTCAGATCCGCCGCCCCCCAATCGCTCATTTGCTGCTGCTTGGACACATCGACGCCGACGAGTTCATCCAATAACACCTTCAGCCCGTGGCGGTCGGTATAGGTGCGCACCAGTTTCGAAGCGATTTTCGTGCAATAGACCGGGGCGGCCAGCACGCCAAAGGCGTTGTACATCGCGGCAATGTCGAAGCGACCGAAATGGAACAGTTTCAGCGTATCATGATCGGCCAGCATCGCGGTCAGATTCGGCGCGCTGGTCTGGCCCTTTGCGATCTGCACGATATGTGCATCGCCCGTGCCATCGGACAGCTGCACGACGCACAAACGGTCGCGATGCGGGTTCAGGCCCATGGTTTCGCAGTCTATCGCCACGATGGGGCCGAGTTTCAGATCGTCAGGCAGATCGCCCTTGTGCAGAATATTCGCCATGTTCGCCTGCAATATTGCCTTTCGCGCGGTCTAGGCGCTTTGCCCGCGCAGGGCAACAGGGCAGTGATTTTCCTTGCCGGGTCGGCGGTGCTGACATATGCTGACACACGATTTCGTGAACGCATTTTCATACGCATTTCAGCACCAATGTACCGCTAGCCGGTCCCAGTACATCGTTGGAACTGTGTGGAGCACGTCAGCTTATGCGCGTGGAATGGAAGACTGTGGGTTTGATCGTGGCCGCCTATGGCATCTGGGCGGCGGCGGGGCTGTATCTGTGGCCGGCATGGCCTGCGCTGGCGCTGATCGTCATGGGCATCATGGCCGCCCTGCATTCGTCGCTGGTGCATGAATGCCTGCATGGCCATCCCACCCGCAAACGCTGGTTGAACGAGGCGCTGGTGACGATGAACTTGTCGCTGGTCTGGCCGTATCGTCGGTTTCGCACCCTGCACCTGCGCCATCATCACGATGCGCACCTGACCGACCCGTTCGAAGACCCCGAAAGCTATTATCGCGCCCGTTGGCGGTTCCGTTCCCTGCCCGGCGTGGTCCGCTGGCTGCTTCGGCTGAACAATACCATGGTCGGACGGGTGATTCTGGGCCCGGTTCTGGGTGCCGCAGGGCTGATCTGGGGCGACATGCAGGCGGTCCGCGCAGGCGATCGCAAGATATTGTCCGACTGGGCGGTGCATCTGGTCAGCCTGATCCCGGTTGTGCTGGCCGTGACGCTGTGGTTCGGCATTCCATTGTGGCTTTATGCCATCACCGTCGTCTGGGGCGCATTGGGGCTGATTTCGATCCGCACCTTCGCCGAACATCGCTGGGCGGACACTGTCGAAGGGCGCACGATCATCGTTGAGCGCACGCCGCTATCCTGGCTGTTCCTGAATAACAACCTGCACATCGTCCACCACATGCACCCCGCTGCACCCTGGTACGAATTACCGGGTCTATTTCAGGCGAAACGCGATTTTTGGGTGGGTTTCAACGGTGGTTACGTGTTCCGCAATTACTGGGGACTTTTCCGCCGCTGGGGGTTTCGGCAAAAAGAATGGGTCGACCACCCGGCCCTGCATGTAGAACCTGACCTGGCATTGCAGCTTCCCGCGTCGGACCACTAGGCACGCATCCGTTTGCCTTCTGGATCGAAAGCCGGTTCATGCAGAATACGCGCAGGACGGCGGCGGCCCAGCACCTCGATTTCGAAATCGGGTTCTGTGCCGACAAGTTCTTTCGGAATGTAGCCCTGCGCCAGCGAAAGACCGACCGAATGGCCATAACCGCCGGACGTGATCCAGCCAACGACACGCCAGTCGCCATCGCGCTGCGGGTCAGGTTTCGGTGCTGCGCCGCCGTCGGGGCCAAAACGGTCGGCGCCGTAGCCATGTGGTGGTTCGACGGCATGTTCGATGTCCGCATCGCCGATCCGGGCCCAGACGGGTTCGTCATGCATGACGTCGCAATCGCCCGCGTCCAGTGCAAAGGTCACGCGCCGCAAACGCCCGCCGGTCTGCGCCTCGCTACGGGCGGCGTCGCAGCCGATGAAATCAGGTTTGTCGAGCTTCACGAACCGTTCCATCCCGGCCTCGAATGGCCCGTAGATGGGGCGGAGTTCGGCGAACCAGGTGGGGAAGTTCTTTTCCAGACGCATCGACAACAGCGCCCTCATGCCGAAATCGCGGATGCCAAACTCTGCACCGGCCTGTTTGATACCGTCATAGATGCGACGCTGATATTCCGGCGTCATCCAGATTTCGTATCCCAGATCGCCGGTATAGGTGATGCGGTTGACCATCGCCGACGCGCCCGCCACATGCATTTCGCGGAAGTCCATGAACCGGAAAGCAGGGCCGGAAACGTCACTATCGCAGAGCTTTTGCAGCAATTTTGTTGAATTTGGCCCTGCGATGGACAGGCCATGCAACCCCATGTCGAACCGCCGCACCATGACGCTACCGTCGCCCGGCAGGCGGCTTTGGAACCAGCGCATGTGATAGCGCGTAGCCCCCAGCGAGCCCCAGATCAGAAAGCGTGTATCCGATGCCTTGGCTATGGTGAAATCGCCGATCAGCCTGCCTGCTTCGTTCAACATCGGGGTCAGCACGATACGGCCCTCGCGCGGCATGGTGTTGGTCATCAGGTGGTTCAGCCAGGCTTCTGCGCCGGTCCCCGTGACCTCGTATTTGGCGAAATTTGAAATCTCGGTGACGCCGACACTGTCGCGCACTGCGCGCACTTCGGCGCCGACATGTTCGAAGTCATTGGAATGGTGGAAAGACAGCACATCATGGGCCTGATCGGCGCTGGGCGCGAACCACAACGGCGTTTCCAGCCCCCAAGTGTCGCCCATCACCGCGTGATTGTCGCGCACCATAACATCGTAAAGCGGCGTGGTTTGGTGCGGCCTGCCTGCAGGCAGTTCTTCGTTCGGGAAGCGGATCGAAAAGCGGCGCGAGTAGTTTTCGCGGACCTTGGCATTGGTGTAGCGCAAGGTCGCCCATTCGCCGAAGCGGGCGACGTCCATGCCGAAGACATCGGCGCCGGGATCGCCGGTGGTCATCCAGTTGGCGAGCGTCAGGCCGACGCCGCCGCCCTGGGAAAAGCCCGCCATCACCGCGCAGGCGCACCAGAAATTGGTCAGGCCGGGGACCGGGCCGACCAGCGGGTTGCCGTCCGGCGCGAAGGTGAAGGGGCCGTTGACCGCCTGCTTGATCCCGGCCTTGGCGAAGGGCGGGAAATGGGCAAAAGCAGTCTCTAACGAAGCGGAAATGCGGTCTAAGTCGGGTTGCAGCAGCTCGTGGCCGAAATCCCATGGGGTGGCTTGTGGCGACCACGGGACGCAGGCCTTTTCGTAGGTGCCGAGCAGCAGGCCGGTGCGTTCCTGGCGGGTGTAGATCTCTCCCTTGAAGTCGATGGCGCCGACGAGTTCGCGGCCCGTGGCGGCGTTGAATTCGACGACTTCGGGCATTTCTTCGGTCAGCAGGTAGTGGTGTTCCATTGCCAGAACCGGCAGTTCGAGACCGACCATGCGGCCCACTTCGCGCGCCCACAATCCGCCGGCATTGACCACGTGTTCGGCTTGAATAGTGCCTTTTTCGGTGACGACGTTCCAGGTGCCGTCAACTTCCTGCGTCAGTTCGACGACGCGGTTGCGCAGCTCTATCTCTGCGCCCAGCACGCGGGCCGCCTTGGCATAGGCATGCGTGGTGCCAGAGGGGTCTAGATGGCCCTCGACCGGATCCCAGAGAGCGCCCACGAAATGGGTTTCGTCCATCAGCGGAAACATCGCCTTGGCCTCGGATGGCGTGATCAGCTCGGTCTGCATGCCCAATACCCGGCCCTGCGCATGCACCATGCGTAGGAAATCCATGCGTTCGGGGCTGTCTGCCATCATCACGCCGCCGGTCAGGTGCAAAGAACAGGATTGGCCTGAGATACGTTCCAGTTCTTCGTAGTGCCCGACCGTGTAAGCCTGAAGCTTCGACACGTTCGGATCGCCGTTCAGCGTGTGAAACCCGCCCGCAGCGTGCCAGCTTGACCCGCTGGTCAGTTCCGACCGTTCGATCAGCACGACATCTGTCCAGCCTGCGCGCGCCAGGTGGAACAGAACCGAACAGCCGACGACTCCGCCGCCTATCACAACCGCCTGTGCATGTGTCTTCATGGCATGTTCCCCGCGCCTTGCCGATTTCTGGCCAGCATAGTCCGCCCCTGATTGCGACGGTATGCCCATTTGCGCCATCCGACGCCGCGTTTCGATTGTGGCCAGGCCACCCCGCGGCTATGGCTGTGTCAAATAAAGATTGCGGAGGCTCACATGAATATTGACGGACAAGTGGCGCTGGTCACCGGCGGCGGCAGCGGACTGGGCGCCGCGACGGCGCGGGTGCTGGCCGAACAGGGCGCAAAGGTTGCCATTCTGGATTTCGACGCCGAACGCGGGGCCCAGGTCGCGGGCGAGATTGGCGGTTTTTCCGTCAAGACAGATGTCGGCGACGCCGAGTCCGTCAAGGCCGCTTTTGCCGCAATAGACACGCATTTCGGCACCGCACCGCGCGTCGCGGTGAACTGCGCGGGCATCGGTCTGGCCGCACGGATTGTCGGACGTGAAGGCAAGCTGGCCATCGATATGTTCGAACGCACGATCCGCGTGAACCTGATCGGCACCTATAACGTCATGTCCTATGCCGTGCTGGGGATGCAGGCGCTGGACCCGGTCGGGCCGGAAGAGCGCGGGGTGATCATCAACACCGCCTCGGCCGCCTATCAGGACGGGCAGGTTGGCCAAGCCGCCTATTCGGCGTCCAAAGGCGGGATTGCCGCCATGTGCCTGCCCGCCGCGCGTGAACTGGCGCGGTCCGGCATCCGGGTCATGGCCATCGCACCCGGCCTTTTCGGCACGCCAATGATGCGGGGCCTGCCGCAGGAAACCATCGACGGGATCATTGCCACCATCCCCTTCCCCGCGCGGTTGGGTGAACCGGAAGAATACGGGCAACTGGTGTCACAGATCGTCGCCAACCCCTATCTGAACGGCACCACGATCCGGCTGGACGGGGCTGTGCGCCTGCCGCCACGCTAGGGGCCAGCAAGCCCCAACGCGCAGGAAATTCTTGAAAACCGCCCGGAATCGCCCGATATTCCGATCTATGGATATCGAACGCGCCATAGCCAAAGCCCCGCGCGCCACTTCGGTGGCGCAGCAGGTGGCCCATCTGGAAGGCCCGTGCATCGGCTGCGCGGTCTGCCGGGGGCTGTGCCAGCCGCTGATCGATGCGTTGACCGTCCCGGACGCAATACGCGCGCGTAACCGCGCCTCTGCCGCGGCGTGAATGAACCGCGCGGCCGTTTTCACATCCCTGCGACTTTCTGAAATCTGGTTGGCAAACATGGTGTTCAGGCACCATATCCGGCCTGTTCACAGGAACGGAGGCTGAATGACCTACACAAAATCCGACGCTGCCATCGCCGCCCTGACCCCGGAACAATTCCGCGTCACGCAGCAATCCGGGACCGAACGGCCCTGGACGGGTGAATATAATGATCACAAAGAACCCGGGATTTACGTGGACATCGTGTCGGGCGAACCGCTGTTTGCCTCGACCGACAAGTTCGAAAGCGGCTGCGGTTGGCCCAGTTTCACCAAGCCGATCGTGCCTGCCCATATCAACGAATTGCGCGATACCAGCCACGGCATGGTCAGGACCGAAGTGCGGTCGGCCCATGGCGACAGCCATCTGGGCCATGTCTTTCCGGACGGACCGCGCGACCGGGGCGGGCTGCGTTATTGCATCAACTCGGCCAGCCTGCGGTTCGTCCATCGCGACGACATGAAAGCCGAAGGCTACGGCGAATTTCTGGATCAGGTGGAGGATGTAGCATGAGCGAACGTGCTGTTCTGGCTGGGGGCTGTTTCTGGGGCATGCAGGATTTGATCCGTAAGCTTCCGGGCGTCGAAAACACACGCGTGGGCTACACCGGCGGCGATGTGCCAAATGCGACCTATCGCAACCATGGCACCCATGCCGAAGGGATCGAGATCATCTTTGACCCCACGCGGATCAGTTACCGCAACTTGCTGGAGTTCTTCTTCCAGATCCACGACCCGACCACCGTGAACCGGCAGGGAAATGACATGGGCATGTCTTATCGTTCTGCGGTCTATTACGTGAACGAGGCCCAGAAGCAGACCGCGTTAGACACCATTTCGGACGTCAACGCATCCGGGCTCTGGCCCGGCAAGGTGGTGACGCAGGTCGAACCGGTGGGCGATTTCTGGGAAGCGGAACCGGAACATCAGGACTATCTGGAACGCATCCCCAACGGCTATACCTGCCACTTCCCCCGGCCCGACTGGGTGCTGCCACGCCGGGCCGCAGAATAGCGGTCAGGCGGTATTTTCGGCGGATGTTTCGACCGCGTGAAGGAAGGACAGCGCCGAAGATGAGGCCGACATAAGCAGGAACGCATCCGTGCCGACCCGCAAGATCACAACGCCCAGATGCTCCATGACGGTGCGCTGGGCGTTGTCCGTTCCAAACACATCCGGGTGCAGGTCCAGCGGGCACATGCGTTCCAGCGCCGTCCGCGCGCCCGGCCCCTGCACCGCCAATCCGACCCAGGCGTCGGATTGGTCGGTCAGGTAGACCTTGCCCCCCAGTTTCCCGGCAGTATCCGCACCCGCGCCTGTATCGGCATGGATGAACTGGATCAGACCCTGATCGGCGCCGGTGCGGATCAGCCGTTCGCCGCCTTTGCCGGTCGCATAGCGCCCCGGGGCAGGCAATTCGGCGCCGAAACCGGCCTTGATCGCCTTTTGCGCCGCGGCCTCACCCCCCATCGGCAGGGCCACGGAAACCAGCGCAAGATCATCCAGCGCGGTGACACGCACCATACCAAAATCACGGTCATACCCGGCAAGCGGGCGTTCGGCGGTCAGGGTCAGGCTAGCCACGCTGGCGCCCTCCTTCCGGGTCGATGTGATGGGGGCTGGTCACTTCCACGTCGATGGCGACACCGTGGATCGGGCTGACCATGCGGAGCACCTCGCCCACCCGGTCCTGCCCGCCTTTCAGAAATCCCAAGCCGATCGAATGACCCAACTCGGGCGAGAAAGCTACGGATGTCATCCAGCCCTGATCATGCGCCGTATCGACCGGATCGCCTGCGGCAATGAAATGAGCGCCCGCGATGAGCTTGTCGGCCGGGTTGACCGGCCGGAAGCCCATCAGGCGATTGGCATCATCCGACGCCATGTCCGGCCTTTGATCCAAAACAGTGCCTATTGCGTCCTTTTTTCGGCTGACCATGCGGTCAAGCCCGAGGTTCAGCGCGGTGGTCTGGCCATTCAGCTCATTGCCCGCCGCGTGGCCCTTTTCGATGCGCATGACGCCCAGCGCCTCTGTGCCATAGGGGATGGCATCAAACTCGTGACCCGCCTCCAGCATCGCCGCCATCATCGAATTGCCAAACCGCGCGGGCACCGCGATTTCATAGGCCAGTTCCCCGGAAAACGAGATTCGGAACAGCCGTGCAGGCGTGCCACCGAACACGGTGCAGGGCGTACAGCCCATGAACGGGAAAGCGTCGTTCGACAGGTCCAGCCCGTCGACGACCTTTTCCATCAGCGCGCGTGACTTGGGCCCAGCCACGGAAAATTGCGCCCAAGCATCGGTGACCGATATCAGGTGCACATCCAGATCGGGCCAAAGGCATTGGCGCGCGAACTCCATTCGGCGGAAAACCGTGACCGCATTCGCGGTTGTCGTCGTCATCAGGAAATGCGTGTCGCCCAGCCGCGCTGTGGTTCCGTCATCGTAGGCGATGCCGTCTTCGCGCAGCATCAGGCCATAGCGGGTCTTGCCCACCGGTAGCGCGCCAAAACCGTTGGAATAGACCCTGTTCAGGAACTCCGCCGCGTCGCGCCCCTGTATATCGATCTTGCCCAAGGTTGACACGTCGCAGATGCCGACCGCCTTGCGCACGGCTTGCACCTCGCGATCGACGCTGTCGCGCCAGCCCTTTTCGCCGGGGCGCGCGTACCATTCGGCCCGCAGCCAGGCACCGGTTTCGACGAAGGACGCACCATGCGTCGCCGCCCAGTTATGGCTGGGCGTGCGGCGGGTGGGGCGAAAATGTTTGCCACGGGAGCGCCCTGCCAGAGCGCCCAGCGGCACAGGCGTGTAGGGCGGGCGGAATATCGTGGTGCCGGTTTCGGCGATGGTCTTGCCGGAAGCTTCGGCCAGGATCGCCAGCCCGGCGATGTTCGACGTCTTGCCCTGATCTGTGGCCATGCCCAACGTCGTGTAGCGTTTTAAGTGTTCAACGGACCGAAAACCTTCGCGGTGGCTTTGCCTGATATCCTTGACGGTCACATCGTTTTGCAGGTCCACCCAGGCGCGGCCTTTGGAGCCGCAAACATGCCAGAAGGCCGCGCCTTCCGATGGTTCGTCGCTGGCCTTCAAAGGGTCTAATAATGGGATATTCCGCCCCAGATCTTCCAAAACCGCACCCGCTACGCGGCGACCTTCGGCCAAAGCGGCCGAAAGCGTCAGGCTTCCATTCGCGGCCCCGGCGACAGTCATTCCAACCGGCATTGTTCCACCCGGCACGAAAGCGGCGATATCGTCATGCCAGACAGGTCGGCCACGTTGGTGGCAGGTCAGGTGCACATTCGGGTTCCACCCGCCGGACACGGCCAACGCATCCACCGGGATGGTCTGCCCGTTGGTCAGGGTCACCGCGTGGACGCGCTTGCGTCCAACCGTGGACATGACCGCCGTGCCCCGGGCATGGCGCACGTTCGGCAGGTCTAACGGTGCGTCGCGGTCGCGGGGATCAATGACACAGGCGATATTGACGCCACACGCGGTCAGGTCCGCCGCCGTGCGCCAACCGTCGTCATTGTTGGTGAACACCGCTACATTGCATCCTGGCGCAACCCCCCAGCGGTTGACATAGGCGCGCATAGCGCCCGCCATCATGATGCCGGGTCGGTCGTTCATGCCAAAGGCGATGGGCCGTTCCGTCGCGCCCGCCGCCAGCACCGCGCGTTTGGAATAGATGCGCCATTGCACCTGCCGGGGCTTGCCGCCGCTGTCCGCCAGATGATCGGTGCGGCGTTCCAGCGCGCCATAGATGCCGTGATCATAGGCGCCCCAGACCGTGGTACGGGTCATCAGGCGGACATTGGGCAGGGCGGCAAGCTCCGCCACTGCCCGCGCCGCCCAATCCGCGCCGGCCATGCCGCCAACTTCGTGCGTTTCGGCGTTCAGGCGACCACCGGGCAGGAAATCTTCGTCCGCCAGAATCACCCGCGCCCCGGATGCCGCCGCGACCTGCGTCGCTGCGATGCCCGCAGGCCCAGCGCCGATGACCAGAATGTCGCAATGCAGGAAGCCCCTGTCATAGCTGTCTGGGTCTTCCTGTCCCGACAGCCGCCCAAGCCCGGCAGAGGCGCGAATGGCCGGCTCGTAGAGCTTTTCCCAGAACGCCTTGGGCCACATGAAGGTCTTGTAATAGAACCCCGCGCCAAAGAACGGCGCCATCAGGTCATTGACCGCCATCAGGTCCCATTCAAGCGACCCGGCATGGTTCTGGCTGGTGGCGATCAGCCCGTCGAACAGCTCGGCCACGGTCGCCCGCGTGTTGGGTTCCTGATGCGCGCCTGCGCGCAATTGGACTAGCGCGTTGGGCTCTTCCGATCCGGCGGTGAAGATGCCGCGCGGGCGGTGGTATTTGAAGGACCGGCCAACCAGCATCTGGCCATTGGCCAGAAGCGCCGAGGCCAACGTATCGCCGGGATGGCCCTGCATGGATTTGCCGTCAAAGGTGAAGTTTAGGGTCTTTTTGCGGTCGATCAGGCCGCCGGTGATGCGGTTCATCTGGCTCATCGTCCGCGCCCCCGCTGGCGGGCCACATCACGGGCGAGTTCAACGGACATGATCTCATGGGTCAGCGTATCGCGGGTCACGACCAACCAGGATCGGTCGCCCTGTTCATGATACCACAATTCGCGATGCAACCCTGCCGGGTTGTCGCGCAGGTAGGCGTAGTCGTGGAACGCGTCCATCGCGTATTTGGACAGCCCGTCGGGGCGGTCGATCATCGCAGCATCACCGAGATAGACGAATTCGGCGGCATCGCGGGGGCCAAGGAGGGGGTGGTTGATGATCATGGCGCCCCCTAGTGCAGGTTGGGCTGGTTCCCAGCCCCCTTTTCGTCGATCAGGTGGCCGCGCCGGAACCGGTCCAGCCGCAGTTCGGTCGCCACAGGGTGTGGACGGCCGGTCGCCAGCAGGTGGGCATAGCAATATCCGCTGGCAGGCGTCGCCTTGAACCCGCCATAGCACCAGCCGCCGTTGAAATAGAGCCCGCCGACATGGGTGCGGTCGATGATCGGCGAGCCGTCCATCGACATGTCCATGATCCCGCCCCACATCCGCAGCAGCCGCGCGCGCCCGATCATCGGCATCAGCGCCATGCCGCTTTCGCAGACATCCTCGACGGTGGGCAGGTTGCCGCGCTGCGCATAGGAGTTGTAGCCGTCGATGTCGCCGCCGAAGACCAG
>JBNKYL010000062.1:0-17683 GCA_050300875.1 Paracoccaceae bacterium | reverse complement strand
TGGTGCTGTTCGACGAGATCGACACTGTTGTGCGCGGGCTGGACCATGTGAATCAGGCGGTCGTCGACCTGCAGAACCAGAAGGCCGGGCAATTGCAGGTAGCCACCAACCACGCGCTGGCCTTCGGGTTCATGCCCGCCGAAATCGCTCGATTCAGTCGGGGTCGCCCGAACCTGACCATCGCCTTTCAGTCGCAATATTCCGGCAAGATACAGGAATGGGTAACCGCAGGCCTGTTCGAAATCGGCATCTGCGAACTGCCCGTCCGCCACGAAGGTCTGGAACAGCGCCAATTCACCTATGAAACGCTTTGTGCAATTCCCGAAGGTGCCGAAATCGCCACCAACGCCCTCATAACCCCCGAACTACTGGATGATTTTCCGTTCATCATCATGGGTGCCGACCACATGGTTACCAGGCGCACCCGCGAGGCGTTTCATTCGCAAGGCGCGAATTTCAGGGTGCGCAGCCATACCGATCTGTTCCGCAATGCTCTGAACCTCGTCAAACAGGGGCTGGGGGCTGCGATGATCGACCCGTTCACGCTGGCGGCCGATGATGGCGCGGGCTATGTCGTGCGGCCTTTCGCGCCGCAGATATTGCTTGATATCGTCGTGGTCACCGGGCGTGGACGGCCGCTGTCGGCAATCGGGCAGGAATTTCTTGATCAGGTGATCCCCCGCATGAAAGAGATTGCCATAACATGACCCCGGCGAAAGGCTGACCGATGAAGGCACAAGGCGGCAAGGCGATCTATGGCGCGGCGGTGGGTATCCTGATGCTGGAAGCCCGCTTCCCCCGCATACCCGGCGACATGGGCAATGCGACCAGCTGGGATTTCCCGGTGCATTACAAGATCGTGCGCGGCGCCTCGCCCGACCGGGTGGTGCGGCAGGGGGCCACGGGGTTGCTGGACGATTTCATCGATGCCGCGCGCGAACTGGTCGCCGACGGCGTCGACGGCATCACCACGAATTGCGGTTTCCTGTCGGTGTTTCAGCGCGACATCGCGGCGGCGGTGGGCGTGCCGGTCGCCACGTCATCGCTGATGCAGGTCAGCATGGTCAACGCACTCCTGCCGCCCGGCAAACGCGCGGGCATCCTGACCATATCCGGCAGCACCCTGACGCCTGCGCATCTGGCGGCAGCCAACGCACCCATGGATACCCCCATCGGCACCACCGAAGGCGGGCGCGAATTTACCCGCGCCATTCTGGGCAATGAAATGGAACTGGACGTTGCTGCCGCGCAGGCGGACAATGTCGAAGCTGCGCTTGCCCTTTCGGCGGACAACCCGGACCTGGGCGCGATCGTTCTGGAATGCACGAACATGGTGCCCTACGCGAACGCGATCCGGACCGCGACGGGACTGCCGGTGTTTTCCATCCACAATTTCGTCAGCTGGTTTCAGGCAAGCCTGGTACCACACACATTCTAGCCGTGGCGCATGGCGATCCGACCCTCGTCTAGTTGCGTGCAGCCCCTTTGCCTTCGCGACCATAGACCAGCAGCATGATGACGATCACCGCGCCGTAAATGATCTGACGGAAAGCTTCGGGCATCTGCATGATCGACAGAACCGAGTTCAGGAACACGATCAGGATCACGCCCACCAGCGTCCCCAGATAGCGCCCCCTGCCACCCAGGATATGCGTGCCGCCCAACACCACTGCCGCAATGGCCGGCAACAGGAAGGCATTTCCCATGCCCTGATAGGCCTTGGCCGAATAACCTGCCAACAGGACGCCTGCGGTCGCAGCGCAAAGCGACGACAGCACGAAAGCAGCGACGATCACCCAGCGCGTGCGAATGCCCGACATGAAGGCCGCGCCTTCCTTGGCGCCGGTGGCGTATACCGCCCGGCCCAGACCCGTGCGCGTCTGGATCCCCGCGATCACCAGCGACACAGCCAGCCAAACGAAGATTGCCACCGGAATGCCTGCCACGCGGTCTGCCGCCAGAAAGCGCATCAGCGGCGAAGCCTCGGTTTGCGGGGCGAAACCGCCGGTATGGGCAACCATCAGCCCGCGCAAAACGGAATCCACGCCCAGGGTGAAGATCATCGACGGTATCCGCAGATAGGCCACGCCAAACCCGTTGACCAAGCCCACGATCAATCCGACCGACAGCCCAACCGGGATTGCCCAGGGCCCGCCGACCGAGGTCGCCATCATCGCCGCCGCTGTCAGCGTCCATGGCACCGACAGATCGATATGCCCCAGCAGGATGACCATCATCATGCCCGCCGCACAGATCCCCAGGAATGACCCGGTCTGCAATTGCAGCATCAGGTAGGACGGCGACAGCATCGGCGCAGTGCCCTGTGTCGACAGGGTATAGCCCGTGCCGACCAAAATAATGAAGACCACGAAAGCCAAGGCGATCACGATGGGCCGGTTTTCGGCAGAAATACGGGCGAGCGGTGTCATCGGAACAGCTCCAGCTTATTTTTGACACGGAACGTGCGAAGCGCCCCCAGACTGACCGCGGCCAGCAGAACTAGCCCCTCGATCAGCGGTTGCAACAGCGGGTCAATCGACAGGATGCGGAAATAGAAGGATATGACGCGCAGGATCGCGGCGCCGATCAGCGATCCGATCGCCCCGCCGATCCCGCCCAACAGCGACGTCCCACCCAACACAACGGCGGCGATCGAATTCAGCGTATAGGCACCCGCCTGCGTGATGTCGGCATTCCCGGACGACGTCTGGATCGCCAGGTAAAGCCCACCGCAAGCAGCGAAAAACCCTGCCAGCGTAAAGGCCGCGATCTTGGCCCGTGCCACCGGCAGGCCCGACATGTAGGCCGCGCTTTCGGCCGATCCGATAGCGTAGATCGTGCGCCCGGTGACCGTACGTTTGAACGGAAGCCAAACCCCCAGCCCGATCACCAGAAGGATGATCAATGGCATGGGGATATTGGCAATCGGCGCCAGCCAGGCCGCATCGGCATTGCCGCCATAGGTATCGACAAAATCCCACACTGCATTTGTAAGTGCCCAGTTCAGGTCGCCATCTACATCGCCCCCCGGGCTTGGCCGCACGATCAGCGCCAGCCCGATGGCAATGGCCCCGGTGGCGAGTGTGGCGATAATCGGCTGAATGCGCCCATAGACCACGATCAACCCGTTCATTAGCCCAAAAGCCGTGCCCGTCATCAGGGTCAGAACAATGCCCAACAAAATCTGTACGGGCGAACCTGACAACAGGTGCGATGCAATACAGCTGGACAGTGTCATCACCGCGCCGACGGACAAATCCAACCCACCCATCAGCACCGGCACGGTTTGCGCCATGGCGACAAAGGCAATGGCCACGGACTCATTGGCGTTCTGCACATAGACCGCCGTGGAAAACCCGCGCGGGTGCAACATCTGGTACCCGAAGAACAAGACCAGGAACATCGTCAGCGCACCCGCGAATCCACGGTTGCGCATAATCATGTTGCGAAGCCGGGCGATCATGCCGCTTCACCCCCGATATTCAGCGATGCCGCCACGATCTTTTCTTCGGTCAAGTCGTCGCCTTCCAGTTCGGCGACAACGCGCCCGTCATACAGTATCGACACGCGATCACAGCAGCCGATCAGCTCGTCATAGTCGCTTGAATAGAACAGGATCGCCTTGCCCGCATCTGCCAGTTCGCGCATCAGGCGATAGATCTCCTGCTTGGTGCCTACGTCGATGCCGCGCGTCGGGTCGTTCAGCAGAATCACATCCGGATTGACCATCAGCCATTTGGCGATGACCACCTTTTGCTGGTTACCGCCAGACAGGGTTTCGACCTTGTCGGCCACGTCGCCGACCTTGATCTGCATCTTTTCCACAGCGTCAGCTATGGCAGAACCGGCAAGCTTCTTGTCAATGATGGGCCCACGAGACACCTGCGCGAAATTCGGGGCCAACACATTGTCGGCCACCGAAAGTTGCAGCATCAGCCCCTCGGTCTTGCGGTCTTCGGGCACCAGAACCACAGACGGGTCATTCTTCTTGCTATCGGCTGGCGATCCCGGGCGATAGGGTTTGCCGCCCAGCTCCATCTTGCCGGTCACGCCGCGCAGCACCCCGAACAGGGCCAGCAGCAGTTCCTTGTGCCCCTGCCCGTCCAGCCCGCCCAGCCCCATGATTTCACCCGGCGCGACCTGCACATTGACGCCTTTCAGCCGCTCTTCCCAACGCAGGTCTTCAACCTTCAACAACGGTGGCTTGCGGACCGGTTCCGGCTTCGGCGGGAATTGCGCATCGATATCACGGCCGATCATCAGCCGAACGATTTCGGGTTCACTGCGGTCACCCTTGGCGAACGTTTCGATATGCTGGCCATTGCGGAACACTGAAAGCGTATCACAAAGCGCATCGACCTCGTGCATGCGGTGACTGATGAACAGGCTCGCCACGTTTTGTTCGCGCAATTCGCCCAACAGGTCATACACCGTCTGCACATCGCGGCTTGTCAGCGCCGATGTGGCCTCGTCCAGGATCAGGACGGATGGCTTTTTGCCCAGCGCCTTTGCGATCTCGACCAATTGCCGGCGCGACAGGCTCAGTTCACGTACCAATTGGTCAGGGTCTATGTCTTCGCAGCGTATGCGCGCCAAAAGCTCTTCGGCCTGCTGGCGCTGCGCACGCCGGTCTATCAGCCCACGCCGACGCGGCGGGCGGTCGATGAAAATATTGTCGGCCACCGACAGGTCGGGGATCAGCGACAATTCCTGAAAGATGCAGACGATGCCCTTGTCGGTTGCCTCGGCGGGCGACGAAAAATTGACCGGCACACCATCCAGCAAAACGCGCCCACTGCTGGGCGGCAGCACGCCAGACAGGATCTTGATCAGCGTCGATTTGCCTGCGCCGTTTTCGCCAAGGATCGCGTGAATGGTGCCGCGATTGCAGGCGAAATCGACATCTTTGAGTGCCGTGATCCCACCGAAATAACGTGACACGCCTTCCAGCGCCACCACAGGTGAAGTGCCTGCCATTACCTTTGCCCCCAACCCAAGCTTCGGCGGCACCCATATCGGGTGCCGCCGGCAGGTTCTTAGTTCACGTCGCTTTCATCCTGCGCCATGATCGCAGGACCGGAGATGTTCACACCACAGGGCGGGAACTCGTTGACGGTAAAGAAGTTGTCCGGCAAGTCCGACCAAAAGTTCTTGCCGTCTTCCAGATCCTTGTAGGTGGCAACCGGCAGCGGAACCGAGATCAGCTGCGGCATGACATTGCCTTCGAGCGCCGAAACAGCAGCTTTCATCGCAATTGCAACCAAACCCGGCGACTGACCGATCGAGATGCCCTTCAGGCCCTCATCGGAATGCTGGGCAATGGCTTTGCGGTAGCCGTTCTCGGATTCACCGGCCACCGGGACCCACGGATGATTGGCGTCCTGAAGCGCCTGGATCACGCCATTGGACCCACCCTGACCGACGATTGCGGCGAACTCACCGTGAACGGCGATTGCGTCGGCGACGACCTTCTGCGTTGTGCCATCATCCCAGTTACCAACAACCGACACGATTTCCCAATCGCCATCGCTGGCATTCAGAACTTCGTTGATCCCGATCGAACGGTCTCGGTCAACCGAGTTGCCCGGCAGGCCGCGCACTTCTAGAATCTTGCCGGAATTCACGCCCTTGGCTGCCAACTCGTCCAACGCGAACTGCGCCCACATCCGGCCCATCGTCAGCTGGTCTTCGTTGACCTGCATAACAGCGTCCGTGTCCAGCACGTTGTCGAACGGCACCAGAACCACGTTGTTGCGGTCGGCAAGGCGGATTACACGGTCGAACCCATCCGGCGAAACCGCGATGGTGACGATGGCGTCGTAACCCTGGTTGATGAAGTCTTCGATCGCACCCAGCTGCGCAGGCGCATCCGTGCCGGTCGAAACGACTTTCAGCTCGCTGATCTTGTCGGCGATGGCCGGATCTTCCGCATATGCCTTGGCGGTTTTGATCATCTGGATCCGCCAGGTATTGCCAACGAAGCCGTTAACGATGGCCATCTTGAAGGGGCCTTCACGGCCTTCCCACTGCATGAACTTGGTACTGTCGTCCCAAGGCGCAAAGCATTCCGGCATGACACCGGGACCGCTGACAATTTCCGGACCCGCGATGGCCGCAGAGCCAGTTACGAACATGCCGGCAGCAATGGCCGGGATCAGATACTTTGATTTCATTTTTTCCTCCCTTTGAAATCAAACAATTCACGTAGCCGCCTTGGTCTATTCCCTCGGCGCCTGATGCTTCTGCCGAAGCAGCTCTCCGGCTTCGCCTTCAACCCTGTTGAAATGCGCGAAACCGGCATTCAAATGCGTCTTCATCCGATATTGGTAGGCGACACGATCCTTATCCTCGAGCGCGTCCAAGACGCCTTCGTGTTCGTTGAAGGTCGTGGTTTCGAAAGTGTGCCGCGATTTGCCCTTCTGCATGATCCGCAGGATCACGGGCTTCATCAGCCCATAGACATCCAGGATCGCCTTGTTGTCCAAGACACTGATCAGCCTTGTGTGAAACTGAAAATCGATCTCGGACGCGACATCGACCGGATCGGCGCGCTTGAGTTGCAGGTTGATCTGTCTCAGCTCCGAAATGTCTTCCGGGGTGATCCGGTCCAGAATTTCTTCGACCGACGAAACTTCCAGCAGATAACGAAACCCCTGAATGTCCGCGAAGGTATCGCGCGACACCTCGCGCACGTTGAACGAAAAGATTTCCAGCGCCGACGCCATGCGGTTGTCGATGATCGTGGCCCCGACCTTGGGGCGCACTTCCACCACGCCATAGGCCTTCAGAATGCGCATCGCTTCGCGCACGGTATTCCGAGACGCCCCGAACGCATCGCACAATTCGCGCTCGGTGGGCAGGTTGTCACCAACCGTCAATTCATCCCGAGAGATCAGCGACCGGATCTGCGCAACCACGTCATCAACAGCCGATGATGCCGCCTCTGACTGCGCCGTATGCAAGATCGCTTTACCCACAGCGCCCCCCTGACCCGCGGAAATCCATCAATTGCCCGAACCTTATTTGTTGGACAAATACCTGTCAAATGGATTCATTTCGGCGCTGGCATCGTGAAATGTGATTCAATTGACCAACCAATTCGGTACCATGAGAAGTCCCACGGCCAAATCGCTCACTCTGGGCAACACCTTCACCCATGTTCGAAATGGCCTTGATATGGATCATCCTTGACGCCCCCCAAGCCTGCTACGTTCAGCTTGACAGGAACAGGAGGATGCCATGACCACATCGACGGAAACCAACAATGCCAACCTGATTTGGCTGGAAAACCTGCGGCGCGGCGATGTGGGCCTCGTCGGCGGCAAGAACTCGTCACTGGGCGAGATGCTGCAAACCCTGGGCGCGGCAGGCATCAAGGTGCCGCCGGGCTTTGCGACGACATCGGCAGCCTACCGCAAGTTTCTTGCCGAAAACGATTTTGGCGACGTGCTGCGCACCGAGCTGGGCAAACTGGCAGATGGCCGGTCCACGCTGGCGCAGGCAGGTGCCGCAATCCGTGCCACCATCGCCAGCGGGTCATGGCCCACGGAATTGGAACAGGAAATTCGCGAAGCCTATCGCGAACTGGCCAAACGCACCGGCCATGAAAACCCATCCGTCGCCGTGCGATCTTCGGCGACCGCCGAAGACCTGCCAGATGCCAGTTTCGCCGGCCAGCAGGAAACCTTCCTGAACGTGGTGGGCGAGTCTGAGCTGCTCACCGCCTGCCGCAAATGCTACGCCTCGCTCTTCACGGATCGCGCAATCAGCTATCGCACGATCCAGGGCTTCGACCATATGGAGGTAGCTCTGTCCATCGGCGTGCAGTTGATGGTGCGCTCCGATATCGGCGGGTCCGGCGTGATGTTCTCGCTCGACACCGAAAGCGGATTCACCAAAACGGTTCTGATAAACGCCGCTTGGGGGCTGGGCGAAAACGTCGTGCAGGGCGCAGTCAGCCCGGATGAATACCAGGTCTACAAACCCTTCCTCGACAAGCCTGCCCTGACGCCCATCGTCCACAAGGGGTTGGGCGCGAAAGAGATCAAGATGATCTATGGCGGCGAAAAGGGCACGCGCAACGTACCCACGTCGAAAGCCGAACGCGCCACCTTCGTGCTGTCCGATCCGGAAATCCTTGAACTCGCCCGGTCCGCCGTGACAATCGAAAACCACTATGGCTGCCCGATGGACATGGAATGGGCCCGCGACGGAGAAGATGGCACGCTCTATATCGTGCAGGCGCGCCCCGAAACGGTGCAATCGCGCGCCGCAGCTGGGGCCATCAAGACCTATGACATCGGCAAAAAGGGCAAGGAATTGCTCAAGGGGCTGAGCGTCGGCGGCGCGGTTGCCACGGGCGAGGTTTGCCTGATCGAAACCGCCGCCGATATAGACAAGTTCATCGACGGCTCGGTGCTGGTCACGTCGACGACCGACCCCGACTGGGTGCCGATCATGAAGCGCGCCGCCGCCATCGTCACCGACCACGGCGGTCGCACGTCACACGCTGCCATCGTCAGCCGCGAACTCGGTGTTCCGGCAGTGGTGGGTACCGGTCTTGCCACCCACGTCCTGCACGACCGCCAGATGGTCACTGTGTCCTGCGCTGAAGGTGAAGAAGGCATCATCTACGAAGGTCAGGCCGAATTCACGGTGGACGAGGTGCAACTGGACGATGTCCCCGAAACCGAAACCCGCGTGATGCTGAACCTCGCCAACCCGTCTGCCGCAATGCGGTGGTGGCGCCTGCCCGCCGCAGGCGTCGGGCTGGCAAGGATGGAGTTTGTGGTCAGCAACGAAGTCAAGGTGCATCCATTGGCGCTCACCCGCTATGACCAGCTGACGTCCGAAGACGACCGCGCAGCCATCGACAAGCTGACACGCGCTTATGACGACCGGACGGAATATTTCGTCGACAAGCTCGCCATGGGGCTCAGCCGGATCGCGGCGGTGTGGTATCCGAACCCGACCATCATCCGGATGAGCGACTTCAAGACCAACGAATATGCCGACCTGCTGGGCGGGCGCGATTTCGAGCCCGACGAAGAAAACCCGATGATCGGGTTCCGTGGGGCTTCGCGCTATTATTCCGATGGCTACAAGGATGGCTTCGCGCTGGAATGCAAGGCGATCAAACGGCTTCGCGAAACGCTTGGCTTCGACAATGTCGTGGTGATGATCCCCTTCTGCCGCACCGTCGAAGAAGCCGACCGTGTGCTTGAGGTTATGCGCGAAAACGGATTGGTGCGCGGCGAAAATGGGCTGGAAATTTACGTCATGTGCGAAATCCCGTCCAATGTCATCAACGCCGAAAAATTCGCCGAACGTTTCGACGGGTTTTCCATAGGGTCCAACGACCTGACGCAGCTCACACTGGGCATCGACCGGGACTCGGAATCTCTGGCGGGGCTGTTCAGCGAACGCGACCCTGCGGTGTTGTGGATGATCGAAACGGTGATCGCCAAGGCACAAAAGGCCGGACGCAAGGTCGGATTGTGCGGGCAAGCGCCCAGCAATGATCCCGATTTCGCGCGGCTGTTGGTCAAGGCGGGGATCGACACGATTTCCGTCACGCCCGACAGTTTCCTTGCCGTGAAACAGAACGTCGCGGCCGCCGAAAAGGAACGCTAGGCACAAAAAAAACCCCGGACCAAGGCAGGTCCGGGGGCGTGTCGTGTTAGCTTACTCGAAGATGGCTTCGTATTCACCTCGCAGCATGTCGATGGCATCATCGGTGGTCATCGAAGTGTCACCCTGGAAGGTGAACATCGTATTCCAGACCGAATTGATCCAGTCGCTGTCGGAAATGTAGAACGGGTTCAGAACCCAGTTGTTCTCAATCGCCAGCGAATCCAGCACCAGCTTGTTGCAGGCATCCAGCTTTTCGGTCGGCGCATCCATCCGAACCGGGGTTGACCCCTTGAAGGATGCGAATTCTGCGTTGCGGACCGGGTCGACGACGATTTCCGCCATTTCGAACTCGGCGGCCAGCTGCTCTTCGGACACCGTGTCACCGCCAAGGATCCCCATGGCGTCAACCGTCACCGACAGCGCCTTGGTCCCCGGCAGGTTGATGCAGTTGTAATCCTCGCCCAGCACCTTGCCGTTGGCCTTCCACTGACCTTTCATCCAGTCGCCATGCAGATGCATCAGCGTCTGGCCGGAAATCACGGTGTTGGTCGATTCATTCCACTGCCGGTTCACCCAGCCATCATCGGCCTGATCGGTGATCCGGCGGAAGGTTTCGATGGCATCACGCAAGCCCTGGCTGTCGAACACGGACGGGTCCGGTTTTCCATCGGCGCCGACGAAGTAGAACTTGTTATAGACATCCGGCCCACCGACCCCGGCGATCAGCGCATGGGTCAGGTACCCCGCCTGGAAGGTGTTGCCACCCATCGCCATGAAGTTGAAGCCCGCGGCCTTCACCTTGTCCATATCGGCGAACATGTCATCAACGCTGGTCCAGCTTGTCGGGTCGACGCCCGCCTGTTCGGCCACCTTCATGTTGTAATAGATGATGCCGTCGATATGGATCCCGGTCGGGATCTTGCGCACGTCGCCATCCACCTTGATCGCATCGCGCACGGGCGGCGCGAAATTTGGGGTCGCACCGATTTCATCGAACAACTCGCCCACCGTCTGGCCCAGCCCTCGGTCGCGGATATCGCGGTAGATATCGGCATTGCCGGTCAGGAAGATATTCGGCGGCGTGCCCGCGATCACCAGGCTGACGATCGGACCGCCAGCGCCGGACTGTTCATGCGGCACAGCCAGTTCGGTGATCGAGTGGCCCTTGTCCTTCAGCGCGCCAACGAACACGTTCAGCGCCGCGATTTCGGATTCATTCGACCATGAATGGAAAATCGTCAGATCGGCGGCATTGACCGCCGGGGACATCGCCAGACCAATGGCTGTGCTCATACCCAAGAAATTGAAATGTTTCATCTTCTTCCTCCCAAGTTCGGCCTTTCGGCCATCAAATGCGCGCTTGCGTTTGCGCGTCGAACACGTCGAACCGGTTCTTCGGGAACCGGACCGCGATCGTTTCTCCCTGTCGTGGGACGGCGTGACGATTGGCATCGAACCGAACCGCCAGAAGCTTGCCAGATGCATCTTCCAGGAACATCGTCACGTCGTGGCCGGTCTTTTCGGTGTATCGGACCGGCAAGTTGAACTCGGCACCCTGTGCTTCGGCCGGGCCATCACCCAACAGGAAATGTTCGGGCCGAAGCCCGACGATCACCTGCTGCCGGTCTTGTGGTGCATGGGTGAACGCATAGTCACCCAGATCCATCACAGCGCCGGAGCCATCCGCCGTTGCCGTGACCCCATCACCCACAGACATTCGCGCAGGCACCATGTTCATCGCAGGCGAGCCGATGAATTCAGCCACGAACAGGTTCGCTGGCCGTTCGTAGATTTCATCCGGCGTGCCGATCTGCTGGATCACACCGCCATTCATCACCGCGATCCGGGTTGCCAGCGTCATGGCTTCGACCTGATCGTGGGTCACGAAAACGATGGTTTTCTGCAACTCGTTGTGCAGCCGCTTGATCTCCAGCCGCATTTCCGTGCGCAGCTTGGCGTCGAGGTTCGACAAGGGTTCGTCGAACAGAAACACATCGACGTTCTTGACCAAGGCCCGGCCGATGGCGACGCGCTGGCGCTGCCCACCGGAAAGTTGCGCGGGCTTGCGATCCAGCAGTGCGCCGATCTGCAACAGGTCGGCCGCCCATTGCACACGCTCGTCGGCCTCGGCCCGACCGATCCCCCGCGACGACAGCCCGAATTTCAGGTTCCCGCGCACGGTCTTGGTCGGGTAAAGTGCATAGGATTGGAACACCATCGCCAACCCGCGATCCTTGGGGTCCAGGTCGGTCACATCCGTATCGCCGATGACAATTGCGCCGTCGGTGACTTCTTCCAGCCCGGCCAGCAGGTTCAACAATGTCGTCTTGCCGCAGCCGGACGGCCCCAGCAGCACAAGGAACTCACCGTCCTGAACAGATAGGTTAAGGTCCTCCAGCACCGTGACCTTGCCGAACTGCTTGTGGATGTTCCGAAATTCTACCCCTGGCATGCCCTACCCCTTGATCGCGCCGGCGGTGATGCCCTGAACAAAGAACTTGCCCAGCGCGAAATAGACGACGAGTGGTGGAATGGCGGTCAGCAGGGCCGCGGCCATGTCCACGTTATATTTGACCTCGCCGAACGAGGTGATGACGGTATTGGCCAGGATCACGGTCATCGGCTGCGTGCCGACAGACCCGAAGATCAGACCGATCAGGTAATCGTTCCAGACCGATGTGATCATCAGGATCAGCACAACGACCATGATATTGGCCGACATCGGAAGGACGATTTCGAAAAAGATGCGCCAGAACGATCCGCAATCCATGATCGCGGCATTCATGATCTCGCGCGGGATATCCTTGTAGAAATTGCGGAAGATCAGCGTCAGCAATGGCATCGCCAGGATGGAATGCACCAGCGCCACGGCCCAGATCGTGCCGAAGATGCCCAGATTGGAAATCAGCACGACCAGCGGGATCATGATGATCTGGAACGGCACGAAAGCGCACATGAACAGGATGAACAGGAAAGTGCCGGCCCAGCGAATGTTCCACAGCGCCAATGCATATCCCGTGACCGATGACAGGCCGATGGACAGGATCAGGCTGGGAAACAGGATTTTCAGGCTGGTCCAGAACCCGGCGCTGACCCCATTGCAGGTCATGCCCGCGCAGACTTCGGACCACGCCTTGATCCAGGGCTCAATGGTCCATGTCGTGGGCAGCTTGAAAATCTCGCCCAGCGTAATCTGATCGAGCGTTTTGAAGGACGTAACGAACACCACATAAAGCGGGATAGAAACGAAAGCCGCGCACATGGTCAGAAAGACCATGACCGCGATAGACGACCCGCTGATCCGCTTTTTGCGGCGCGTCCGGGAGGATGCCGTTCGAACGGTATCGGCCATCGCGGTCATGTCTGCTTCTCCTCGCGCCGGCGGGCTTGCCAGGCGGTCAAGGCCACCAGCGGCAGGAAAATCACGACCGTCATCAACAACATCATCACGGCAGCGGCAGAGGCATAGCCGATATTGCCGCGCGCGGCGTAGGAGTTGACGACGAAATAGGCGGGCGTCCAGGTCGACGTGCCGGGGCCGCCCCCGGTCATGGCCAGAACGATGTCATAGGTTTTCACAACGCCCAGCGACAACAGGATCGCGCAGGTCAGAAAGGTGAATTTCATCATCGGAATGATGACTTCGACATACAGCCGCCATACGCCCACACCGTCCAGCCGCGCAGCCTTCCAGATCTCGGAATTGATGGATTTCAGCCCCGCCAGCATCAGCGCCATGTAAAACCCCAGCCCATGCCAGATCGACGCAAGGATGACGCCATACATGGCCGTCGTGCGATCCCCCAGCCAGTTGAAGCTGGCATTTTCGAATCCGATGTCGTGTAGGAAATTCTCGATCCCCAGATCCGGGTTGAACATCCAGCGCCACACCAGACCGGTGACGATGAAGCTGACCGCCAGCGGATAAAGGAAGATAGTGCGAAAGAACCCCTCGGCCCGCTTTTCGCGTTCGATCATCGCAGCCAGCACAAAACCGAAGACAATCGCCAACCCGCTGCCGATGGCCAGGAATATGATGTTGGACAGAGACGTGACCCAGGCATTGTCGCCAAACAGCCGGTCATACTGTCGCCAGACATCTTCCCAGTTGATCTGGTAATCCGGGAACCGCCGCGACCGCGTGAACGATATCCAGATCGTCCAAAGGATCGCCCCCAAAAAGGCGACCAGCGTGATGGCGATGGCCGGGATCAGCGCGATACGCGGGGATGCCCGACTCCAGCGGATTGCCATTTTCTCCTCCCGATTCGGTGTGCTTTTTCCAGCAACTTACCGATTTATCAGCACCAAATGGCGGCTTGTATTAACGCTAATATAACTGTATTAACGCTCATGCGTCAATGGATTTGTCCGACGCACCGAATTCGTAGGGAGGAACGCGAATGCCAGCGACAGCAAACGGCATTCCACCGATCGGGCTGGGCACCTACGGGCTGACAGGCTCCGACGGGTTGGCCGCCATGTTGACGGCGTTTGACATTGGCTACCGCCATATCGACACTGCCCAGACCTACGGCACCGAAGAAAACACCGGGCTGGCCGTGGCGCGATCGGGGCTGGATCGCGGTGATATTTTCGTGACCACCAAGATCACCGCGGCCAATCTGGGCCGTATCGCCGACAGCATCGATGACAGCCTGTCCCTGATGGGTCTGGACTATGCCGATCTGGTGCTGATCCACTGGCCTGCACCGGGTGACACCCCCGGCGTGGCCGACTACATCGCCGATCTCGCCCGGCTGCAGGACAGCGGCAAGGCCCGGCTGATCGGCGTATCCAACTTCACCCGCCGCCACATCGACGAAGCTATTGCCGAAATCGGCGAAGGTCGGCTGGCCACCAACCAGGTCGAACGCCACGTCTACCTGCAAAACCACCTGCTGGCCGACCATTGCGCGGCGCTTGGCATCGACATCACCGCCTACCGGCCGCTCGACAATGGGGGGTATGACGGGGACCCGGTCCTGTTGCGCATTGCGTCCCGGCTGGGCGTTGAACCGGGGCAGGTCGCGCTGGCCTACCTTCTGGAACTCGGCTCCATCGTCATCCCCAAATCGGCAACGCCATCGCGCCAGGCCAGCAATCTGGCCGCCGGCGCTGTCGATCTGACCGAAGACGACGTGGAAGCCATCCGCACATTGGACCGCGGCCAACGCGCCATCGCACCCGATTGGGGGCCGGACTGGGACTGATAACCGGGCGACATGCCCATGGGAGGAACTGAAATGGGAATATTCACGACAATGGGTCACGTCGCCTTCCGGGTGAATGACCTGGACAAATCCGTGGCCTTCTACAACACGATCGGCTTTCCCGAGATGCTGCGGCTGCTGGATGAAAACGGCGAGCCCTGGATCGTCTATCACAAGATCAACGACAATCTGTATCTTGAACTTTTCCCCGGCGGCACCGGCAAACCCATCCCCGACGACAGCGAAACCGGGTTGATGCATTTCTGCCTGACCGTCGAAAACGCGGACAAGGCCGAGGCCGATCTGGCTGCGGCCGGCATACCGCTCATGCGCCCGCGCAAGACCACGCGCAGCATCGACGGAAACTGGGGCATGTGGATTTCCGACCCCGACGGTCACCGCATCGAGATCCAGGAAATGGCCCCCGACTGCATCCAGTATCAGGCCGAACGCAAGCTCAACGCCGGCGATGGTCCGACCACACTGAACCTGAAGTAGAGAGAACCAAAATGATCAAAGTCAAACAGATCGCCCATGTCTGCATCTTCGCCCATGACCTGGACGAAACCCGCGCCTTCTATTCCGACATTCTGGGCATGGACACGCAATTCAACTTCTTGCGCGACGGCAAGATTTTCGGGTTCTACCTGAATGCCGGCGGTCGAAGCCATGTCGAGGTGTTCCACAAGGATGCGACCAGCTTCGATGAAAGCAACCAGATCAACCACATGTGTCTGGAAGTCGAAGACCTGGATGCCGCCATCGCGCATGTGAAATCCAAAGGCGTGGAACCGACGCGACCCAAGAAACTGGCCTGCGACGACACCTACCAGTGCTGGCTGACCGACCCGAACGGGGTCAAGATCGAGCTGTTCCAATATACCGACAAGAGCGCCCAGTTCGTCGGTGGGGATCGCGTCGCAGACTGGTAGTCGCGCCCACGCTGGGATATGCGGTGCGCCGCGGAAGACAGACGGGGACAGATGAAACGATGAGCCGACCAAGGGCAACCTTGAAGGACATCGCCGAAGCCACAGGCTTTTCGGCCAACACCGTGTCGCTGGCCCTACGCGGCAGCCCCCGCCTGCCCGAAGCCACCCGCGAACGCATCCTGAAGGCCGCCGAAAGCCTGAACTACGCGCCCAATCGCATCGCGCAGTCGCTGGCCTCGTCGGCGACGCGCACCATCGGGTTGGTGATGACCGACATCCTCAACCCGACCCTGACGCTGGCCGCCCATACCATCGAACGGGAATTGTCGCGGGCCGGTTATGCCGTGATGTTCGCCGCTTCCGACGGCGATATCGACCGCGAAAAGCGCGCGATTGAACTGTTCCTGTCCTATCAGGTCGACGGCATGCTGGTCTATCCCGCCCGCCGGGCCGAGGTCGACCATATCAAGGCGGTCGACAAATCCGGCACGCCGGTGCTGACACTGGTCGAGGTGCCCGGTTCCGGGTTGGACACCGTCACCATCGACGACCGCGTCGGTGCCTACCGCGCTTTTCGCCACCTCATCGACACCGGGCATCGCCGCTTTGCCATGTTCGATGGCGGGCGGGCGTTGGGCAATCTCGACAAGATGGACGGCGCCATCCGCGCTCTTGACGAGGCCAGCCTGCCCCATGACGCGATCACGGTGCTGGAACCCGAAGGCCACGCTGCATCACACGGTTACGCCCTGATGGATCGTGTCATCGACCTTCCCGACCGTCCGACTGCCCTGTTCGCCACAACGGATTCGCTGGCCATCGGCGCGCTGCACTGGTGCCGCGATCACCGCGTTTCCGTGCCCGGCGATTTGGCCGTTGTCGGCTATGACGACACCGAAAGCGCGGCCCATATGGTGCCGCCGCTCACCACCATCAACTATGCCGCCGACAAGATCAGCCAGATCGGGGTTGCGCGCATCCTTCAGAGGTTGGATTCTGCCGCCAATTGGCAAGGCCCGCAAACCCGGCTGATCGAGCCCGATCTGATCATCCGCGGCACCACCGGCGCGCGCCTGCCCTGAAGGCGGAGGCACCATGACCCAACCCGACACACCGGTCAGCGGCGGCTGCCAATGTGGCGCCGTGCGCTATCGCTGCGACACGCTGCTGGATGACGCGCATCTGTGCCACTGCCGCATGTGCCAAAAGGCCGTGGGCGGCCCTTTCGCGGCATTGATCGGCGCGCCGCGCGCGGCCATCACTTGGACACGCGGCACGCCTGCCCGATTCCGCAGTTCGGAAAAGATCGACCGTGGCTTCTGCGCAAATTGCGGCACGCCGCTCTTTTACGAGGACGTAACTGGCGATCATGTCAGCTTCACCATCGGCTCGCTCGACACGCCCGGCCTGTTCCCGCCCAGAACCAACGATTGCACCGATACGATGGTGCCGTGGTTCCCGACTGTCCTGACGATCCCCGATAGCGGCCCCGCCCGGTCAGACGACAGTGCCGATTGGGCGGACGCAATCCTGAACTCAAGCAAGCAGCATCCCGACCATGACACAACCAATTGGTAGCCCCGTGCATTGCACCTTCGACGCACTTTACGAAACTGTCCGCGACCTTGGCCAAACCGCCCGCCACATCACCGCGATTGCCGGACCGCCGGGGTCGGGCAAATCTACCGTTGCGGACCGCCTGGCCGACCGCCTGAACACCGACGTTCCGGGCAGCGCCGCAGTCTTCCCGATGGACGGGTTCCACTACGACGACGCGATCCTGAACGCGCGCGGCTGGCGACCCCGAAAAGGCGCGCCGCACACTTTCGATGTCGCAGGCTTCGGCCACATGCTCGACCGGCTACGGACGAATTCCGAAAATGAGATCGCCGTTCCGGTCTTTGA
>JBNKYL010000061.1:0-8739 GCA_050300875.1 Paracoccaceae bacterium | reverse complement strand
CAGTTCGGTGCGCTGGAAGGACTTGAAATTATTGTCCGACAGCATGGTGATGCGAATATCCCCATCCGCCCCGCGCCAGACACCGATGCCTTCCAGATTGTCATGCTGACCGGTGCGGCTCTCGATCAGCGTGACCTCGTTGGTCAACGTATCCTCGCCATAGTCGAACCGGCGCACCCGTGTCTGAAACCCAAAGATGCCATTCAGGTGCCGTTCCAGAACATACAGCTTTCCATCCGGCCCGAAATCCGCCCCGGACACCAGATAGGGCGGTTTGCGCGGTACGGACAGCTTGGTGTCCCATGCGCCGTCGCGATACCGATACACGGGAAACGGCCGGGTCAGCACGCCTGATCTTTCCGGGATGGTCAGGATCGCGCCATCAGGTGCGACGGCCAGCGCCTCAAGTGACGAGTTGTTCTGTAAGCCTTTGAAATCCTTGTGTGGTTCGATCAGTTCCGACCCCGCCCAGGCCCAGAAATCTGGGTCAACATGTGCGTAGCGCCAGATGCGGTGTTTACCTTCAAAGGAAACGTAAAGGCTGCCGTCGGGGGCAAGCGCCAGGCCCTCGGCATCGTTTTCGATGCCTTCGACAACGGTTCCATCGGGCTTTTGCAGCCATTGGCTTTTATAGCCTTCCGCCCCGATGATGTGCCCGTCTTCGTCGCGCAGAATCCGCGCATCTGCACCAAAACCTGCATCACTGACAACCCAGATCGACACGCCGTCCGGCAGGATTTCGAAACCGGAAAATCCGCCGAACCACTGAACATTCTGGGGCCACGTGTAACGGCTGTCCAAGACGGCCACTGGGTCAGCCAGGGCTGCGCCTGTCAGCGTCGTCAGGACCAGGATGGCGTGACGTATCATGTGGCGACTGGGCGTTCACCGCGATTGACCCAAGCCATCAACACAAGGCCCAGAGCAAACAGAACGATCAGCGGTGCAACGCCAATCTGCTGGCTGCCGGAAATGTCAGACGCAAGGCCGATCGCCAGCGGTGCCAGAAAGGACGTGGCCTTGCCGGTCAACGCGTAGAGCCCGAAACTTTCGGTCATCTTGTTGGGGTCTGCCTGACGGATCAGCATTGATCGGCTGGCCGATTGAAGCGCACCGCCTGCCGCACCGATGACGGCGCCAATCACGTAAAACGCGATGTCAGGCAGGCCGCTGTCGGGGCCGACGGGTGTGCCGAAAACACTGTCGCGATTAACGAAGATGATCGCCAGAACGCAAAGCCCAAGCACGATGACATTCAGCACGATCACCGGTTTCGGGCCAAACCGTTTGTCCGCCCGACCGCCGAGAAAAGCAAATATCGCGCCGGTGATGATTGCGATGATCCCGAAGATGCCGATATTGATGGCGCTCCAGCCCAGCACGCCCTTGGCGTAGATGCCGCCAAAGACATAAATGCCGTTCAGCGCATCGCGATAGAACATGGACGCGAACAGGAAATAGGTCAGGCTTTTCTGTTCGCCGGGCAGCCGTTTCAGCGTGTCCCACAGTTCAGGAAGCGCGTTGCGAGCGGCAGCACCTACGGACATGGCGCCGGGTTTCCGCGGTTCGCGCACCCAAAGAAAGAACGGGATCATGAAGACCGCGTACCAGACCGCCGTCAGCGGGCCGACGATGCGCGTGCCTTCCTGTTGGGCCGGGTCCAGGCCGAACATCGCCGGCAGCCCAACCATGGTCTTCCCCGTTTCGGGGCTGGTTTGGAACACGGCCAGCATCAGCACCAGCGCCAGCAAACCGCCGACATAGCCAAAGGCCCAGCCGGACCCGGACAACCTGCCAATTTCGTCTGGCGGGCCAAGGTCTGGCAACATGGCATTGGTGAAGATCGTGGCAAATTCCATGCCGATCAGGCCGATGGCGAACCAGACCAGCGTGACGGTGAGGTTGAAATTGTCAGGCGCCGCGTACCACAGCATCCAGGCGCCCACGACATACATGGCTGAAAACACCCAGATGAACCGCATACGTCCACCTGCCTGATCGGCGATGGCCCCCAATATCGGCGCGCAGATCGCCATTACGATGCCCGCCGCCCCGACACCATAGCCCCAGGCAGCCTGCGCCTCGGACCCTTCGCCCACCAATTCGGTGACATAGGGCCCAAAGATAAACGTCAGCACCAGGGTGTTATAGGGCTGGCTGGCCCAGTCGAAAAAGAACCACCCCCAGATACGCTTGCGCGTCGATGTCCCGGCCATTCTGTCCCCGTTCTTCCGCCTGGCGGGGAGTGAACCGCGAAACCGTGCAAACTGCAATCGCGAAACGCGTTAGGGCGCAGGTGGCCAGGGGCGCATGTCTTCGGCCACGATCCAGGATTTCACCCAGTCTGGCAGTTCCGGCGGTTCGTCTGCCACGCCCATGTCTGCTGCGACTTTCGCAGGGGGCACGATGCCATCAAGGCTGGTCACGGCCGACCTGAAAACCGCCTGGTTCGCGCATACGCCATCAGGCCGCCACATGGCCTGTTCGATGTAGAAAAACCGGTGATCCCACCCGATCAGGCGCGATCGTAGTTCAATGCGATCGAACACGCGCACGCGGCGACGATAACACAGGACCGACCCCGCGATCGTCAGGCCCCAGCCATTGCGACGCAAGGCTGCCAGCAGCCCGCCACGCAGGGCCATCGGCACACGTCCCAAGTCCATGATCGTCAGCGTGCGGCCGTTGTTCAGTTCGAACCAGAAATCCAGATCATGCGGCCAGCAGCGGTGATGGGACACATGGGTTTCCCCCATAGCCAGCGGCGGCATCCGGCGGGCACGGTGGAGTTCCTTGGCCATGCGAATGAAGGGATACATGCCTGTCCTCGTAAACTGTCCTTTGTTCCGAGAAGGCCCTGACGCGCCCTGGCGTCAACCACGACGCAGCGTCACGGCCTTGTCAGGCGCGCCCGGTGCGCATAGGTGGGGGGCCAGACAGACGCCGGAGCCGCTTGATGACATCCCTATTCCAAATCCTGATGCTGATCCTCGACGTTGTTTGGTTCTTCATCATCGCGCATGTGATCATGAGCTGGCTGATCAATTTCCAGGTACTGAATATGCGTCAGCCGATCGTGGCGCAGATCTGGTACGGGTTGAATCGCGTCCTTGAACCGCTCTATGGCCCGATCCGCCGCATCCTTCCACCGATGGGCGGGCTGGACTTGACGCCACTGGTGGTCTTGTTGGGCGTGGCGATCCTACGCATCGTTTTGATCAACAACGCGCCGGCCTTCTACTAACCGGCCTTCTACTAAATCGGGGCTTGTTGACCGAATTTTCATGTGGGACTGTCAGAACAAACGAGCAGTCTGACAAAAATCCAACAGGCCAATGTCTGACCCCAAGACCCTGCTATCCGACGTGTTCGGTTTCGATGGTTTTCGCCCCGGCCAGGGCGAGATCGTCGATGCCGTCATGGCAGGCCACAACGTTCTGGCGATCATGCCGACGGGTGGGGGTAAGTCGCTTTGCTACCAATTACCCGCGCTGATGCGGGATGGGGTGACGGTGGTCATTTCACCGTTGATCGCCCTGATGCGCGACCAGGTGCGCGGGTTGACCGAAGCAGGTGTCGAGGCGGGCGCGCTGACATCCGGGAATACGGATGCGGAAAACGACGCGGTATTCGAGGCACTGGATGCCGGGCGGCTCAGGTTGCTCTACATGGCGCCCGAACGGCTGGCATCCGGTGGAACATTGCCCCTGCTGCGCCGCATCGGGACCAGCCTGATCGCGGTGGACGAGGCGCATTGCGTCAGCCAATGGGGCCACGACTTCCGCCCCGACTACCTGCGGATCGGCGATCTGCGCCGGTCGCTGGGCGTGCCGCTGGCGGCATTCACCGCAACGGCGGATGCAGAAACACGCGACGAAATCGTCGCGCGGCTTTTTGACGGGGCGGCACCCGAAACCTTCCTGCGCGGGTTTGACCGACCCAACATCCATTTGGCATTCGAGCCCAAGAACCAGCCGCGCCAGCAAGTGCTTGCCTTCGCCGCCGCACGGCGCGGGCAATCGGGCATCGTCTATTGCGGCACGCGGGCCAAGACTGAAACACTGGCCGCCGCGCTGGCCGCAGAAGGTCACACCACGGCGCACTATCATGGCGGGATGGAACGGGAAGACCGACGCACGGTCGAGGAACGGTTTCAGCGCGAAGACGGGCTGATCGTGGTCGCCACGGTGGCCTTCGGGATGGGTGTGGACAAGCCCGACATCAGATGGGTCGCGCATGCAGACCTGCCTAAATCCATCGAAGCCTATTATCAGGAAATCGGTCGCGCAGGTCGCGATGGCGCGCCCGCTGACACGATGACGCTTTACGGCGCTGATGACATACGCTTTCGCCGGTCACAAATCGACGAGAGCCCCGCCCCACCAGAACGGCGCATGGCCGATCACGGGCGTCTGAATGCCCTGCTGGGACTGGCCGAAGCACTTGGTTGTCGCAGGCAGCAGCTGTTGGCCTATTTTGGTGAGCTGTCGGAGCCTTGCGGCAATTGCGATCTGTGCCAGACCGCGCCGGACACCTATGACGGGACCGAAGCCGTGCAAAAGGCGCTTTCGGCGATCCTGCGGACGGGCGAAAGTTTCGGCGCCGGGCATCTGATCGAGATCCTCTTGGGGTCCACAACCGAAAAGATCCGTGTGCGCGGGCATGACCGGCTGCCAACCTTCGGGGTCGGTGCCGATCTGTCGCGGCGCGAATGGCAGGCGGTGTTCCGGCAAATGATGGGCCGCGACCTGATCCGACCTGATCCGGAACGCCACGGCGCGTTGCGGATGATGGCGGCCGCGCGACCGCTGTTGAAGGGCGAAGACAGCATCACGCTGCGGCGAGACACCATCCAGAAAGCGGCCGAAAGGCGCGCGCCGCGTGCGTTGGTCGCCGAGGAAGATGCGCCCCTGCTGGCGGCGCTCAAGGCAAAACGGCGCGAGCTGGCAGAAGCGGCGCGCCTGCCAGCCTATATCGTGTTCAATGACCGGACGTTGATCGAAATGGCAGAACAGCGGCCTATGACGCTGGACCAGATGGCGAAAATCTCGGGCGTTGGGGCCAAGAAGCTGGAACGCTACGGACAGGTGTTTCTGGCGGTCATCAACGGCGCGGCCGAAGATTTGCACCCGGCTCGGCGCAAACTTGCCAGCGGGCAAAGAGGCGCGGTCTATGACCGATTGCTTGCCGCCCAAACCGCACTGGAACGCGGGGATTGCGGGACGCTGAAACCGATGAGCTGTTCGGCGTCTCTGTTGGCGCGGGTGGCTGATTTGGGGCGCGCTGACAGGCAGGCGGTGGCGCGGCTTCTGGGTGAACGCCGGGCGGAACGGTTTGCCGATGCCTTCGTCGATATCCTTGCCGAAGGGTGAGGCATCGGCACGATTTCTCAATCAAATCTTACGACGAAATTCGCCCCCGCGCTCGCAGGTGCGCGCGCACCAACGTAAAGATACCGGCCCCAACCACAAGCGCCGACCCCAACGCCACGTTCCATTCCAGGGATTCACCGAAAAGCGTCAGTCCGACCATCGAAGCAAAGACCAGTTGCAGATAGGCAAAGGGTTGGACGGCAGAAGCCTCGGCAACCTCGTAACACTTGATCAGTAGCCAATGGCCGGTGGCCGCCGTCATGCATAGGATCGCCATCCAACCCCAATCCGGTCCGGACATCGGTTGCCAGAACCAGATGCCGACCAATGTCATGGCAACCGCGCCTGCGACACCCGTCCAGAAGAACGACGTCGCGGACCGGTCGTAGCGGGCGGCAAAGCGGGTCAAAAGGTTGTAGAGCGCGAACATCGCCGCCGATGCCAAAGGGATAAGCGCCGCGGGTGAAAACACAGCGAAGCCCGGGCGCAGGATGATCAGAACGCCAACGAACCCGACGCCGATGGCTGCCCAGCGTCGCCACCCCACGCGTTCGCCCAACACCGGCCCCGACAAGGCCGCAACCAGCAGGGGATAACAGGTGAAAACCGCATGGCTTTCGACCAGCCCCAAGACGGTAAAGGCCAGGACCATCACGCAGACCTCTGCCGCCAGCAACAGCCCCCGGGTGATTTGCAGAACCGGCTTTTTCGTGGCCGCCACCTTGCGCAGCCCGCCTTGGCGGGACGAGATCGCGATGACGAAAGCGGCGAAGAACCAGTAGCGGATCATCACCACCATCATCACGTTGTAGGTGCCCGCCAGGTGCCGCGAAATGCCGTCCTGCATGGCAAAGACGAAGGTCGTGGCGATCATCAGCAGGATGCCGAGCCTGGTGTTCTGTTCGGTCACTGCAATACCGCCCGCACCATGTGCCGTTTGCGCCCGAAACCGGGCGTGCGTTCGACGTCGAACCCCGCATCGGTCAGCCCACGCCGTACTGAGCCCGCCGCCGAATAGGTTGCGGCGGTGCCGCCCGGCACCGTGTGTTTTGCGACCTCTGCCAAAAGGGCCGCATCCCAAAGTTCAGGGTTCCGCGCCGGTGCGAACCCGTCAAGAAACCAGGCATCGGCCATGCCCTGCCAGCCAAGCAACCGCGCGCGCGCGTCACCGCCGACGACCAGCAGGTCCAAACCGTCCAGCGTCAAAGGGCGGTCTGGGCCACGCCAGGCGTTCAGGAAATCATGGGCAAGCGGGGCAAGTTCTTCGAATCCGGAAAGTGCGCGGGCCATATCGTCGATGTCCATCGGGAAGGCCTCGAACGAGGTGAACCGCAGCCGATCCGTCGCGCTGTATTCGCGGAAAGCGGCCCAGGCGGTCAGCATGTTCAGGCCGGTGCCAAATCCCAGTTCGGCAATATGGAACCCGTCCCGAAAGCGCGCTGGCAGGTCATTTCCCGCCAGAAAGACGTGGCGCGTCTCTGCCAACCCGTTTTCCAGTGAAAAATACGGGTCATCGAACCGGATCGACACCGGCACATGGCCGTCGCGCCAAGTCAGTTCTTCGGTCTGGCCCTTCATGCGTCCGTCCCCTATGGAATGACCGGCAAAGCTATGGGCAAGGGGCCGGGAAATGGCAAGCATCGACGTGACGGTTCGTGGCGCCGGAATCTTCGGTCTGTCGATTGCCTGGGTTTTGGTGCAGCGCGGCGCGAAGGTGCGGATCATTGATCCGAACGGTGCCGCATCGGGTGCAAGCGGCGGGCTGGTCGGTGCGCTGGCGCCGCATGTGCCGGAAAACTGGAATGCAAAAAAGGCGTTCCAGTTGGACAGCCTCCTGATGGCCCAAGGATTCTGGTCCGACGTCGAACAGGCCTCGGGGCTTTCGCCAGGCTACGCCAGGCTTGGCAGATTGCAGCCCGTCGCGGATGCAAGCGCCGCCAAATTGGCGCGCGCCCGGATCGAGACATCCAAGGCACTTTGGCCCGCCACCCTGACGTGGGAACTGATCAGCGCGCCCGACGGGTGGTCGCCCTTAACGCCAACAGGCCTTGTGATCCGCGACACGCTATCGGCACGTCTGCATCCCTGGCAGGCTTGCATGGCACTGGTGCGGGCGCTGGGCCGGCAAGGTGTCACGGTCGACCCGGATGGCGAAGAAGCCGGTTCCGTCATTCATGCCACAGGTTGGGCAGGTCTCGCCGCTCTGTCCGATGCCCTGTCCTGCCGGATCGGCACTGGCGTCAAGGGGCAGGCCGCCCTCTTGGATTTCGCGGCGCCCGAATTGCCGCAGATTTATGCGGATGGCATTCATGTAGTTCCACACCAGGATGGGACGACAGCAATCGGGTCTACTTCAGAACGCGACTTTGATGATCCAATTAACACGGACGCACAGATTGACGCCGTTTTGGCGAAAGCTCGCGCAGCTGTTCCCGCCCTATCGCGCGCGCATGTCATCGTGCGTTGGGCTGGCGTCCGCCCGCGCGCCAGAACCCGCGCCCCCATGCTGGGCCGATGGCCCGGCAGGCCGGATCACTATATTGCCAACGGCGGGTTCAAAATCGGCTTCGGCATGGCGCCAAAGGTCGCTGAAACGATGGCAAACCTCGTGCTCGAAGGACACGACGCAATCCCGGACGGATTTCGCGTTACAGACAACCTGTGAAGTGCAGCTTTATTCTGTTCGCAAATATGCCGGGGGTGCGGGGGGCTGGGCACCCCGCCCGGTCGAATCGGCCCAGCCGATCCGAAACCCCTACCCGATGGCGACGGCCTTCACGTCTTCGCCGATATGGCTTTCATATTTGGTGAAGTTTTTCGCGAACATGTCGACCAGTTTCTTCGCCTGCGCATCATAGGCCGCGTGATCGGCCCAGGTGCGGCGCGGGTCCAGAAGGATATCGGCCACACCCGGCACGGATACAGGAACGTCGAAGCCGAAATTGCCATCCTTGCGGAACTTGGCTTCGGCCAGCGACCCGTCCAATGCGGCGGACAACAGGGCGCGGGTGGCCTTGATCGGCATCCGCGACCCGGTGCCATAGGCTCCGCCCGTCCAGCCGGTATTGACCAGCCAGCAGGTGGCGCCGTGCTGGGCGATCTTCTCGCGCAGCAGGTTGCCGTAGACTTCCGGCCGCCGCGGCATGAACGGCGCGCCGAAACAGGTCGAGAAGGTGGGCTGCGGTTCGGTCACGCCACGCTCGGTTCCCGCGACCTTGGCGGTGAAGCCCGACAGGAAGTGATACATCGCCTGCGCCGGTGACAGCCGCGCGATCGGCGGCAGCACGCCGAAGGCGTCGCAGGTCAGCATGATGATGTTCTTCGGATGCCCGCCCAACGCGGTCTGCGACGCGTTCGAGATGTAGTG
>JBNKYL010000060.1:0-10963 GCA_050300875.1 Paracoccaceae bacterium | reverse complement strand
GCATGATCGGCCGAAGGAAGACCGTGCGAAACACCCCGTCATCATAGGCCAGGTGCCCATGCGGCTGGCCGAAAACCGGAACGATCTGCGGCATGTCCAGTTCGAAACTGCCATCGGCCCGGGTCAGCGTGGCGCCGTGGCTTTTCGGATTGGGTTCGCGGCCTTCGACCGTATGCGCCCAGATCTGGATGACGAGCCCGGCCAGCGGTGCGCCGTCACCGGCGCGCCGGACGGTGCCGGTCATCAGGAACCCACCCTCGCCCAATTGGTCGACCACCGGGATGCCGGGGATATAGTTATTGGCGCCGCCCTTCATGGATTTGGTCGGGGCAAGGCCTGCCGCGCGTGCCGGTACGAGCAGCCCCGTCATGCCGGTCGCCAGTGCCGCGCCTGCCGCTGCCAGAGCATTGCGCCGTGTCAGTAGGTGTTGGGTCATCTCGTCCTTTCCTGGCCTGCGGGTTGGCAAAGCCACAACGATCTGTCTTGCGCGCAGTATGCCGCAAATCGCCCGCCGCGAACAAGCCTTGGCAGTCTGTCCACGCGTGGACGCCCGTGTGGATCAACCGCGTCCGCGCTTTTCAAACCGGGGCAGCATGGCGGAAAAATCCCGGCCCGCGCCGTCTTCGTTTTCGACGAATTGCGCATAGAGGTCCATCGCCGCCTGTCCCATCGGGGTGTCGGCATCGACGGCCTCTGCGGCCTGTTGCGACAGGCGCAGGTCCTTCAGCATCAGATCGGCGGCAAAGCCGGGCTTGTAATCGTTGTCCGCTGGCGATGTCGCCCCGATACCCGGTGCGGGCGTATAGGCGTTCATCGTCCAGCTATAGCCCGACGAGGTCGAGACCACATCGAACATCTTCTGCCGGTCCAGCCCCAATTTGTCGGCCAAAGCAAAGGCTTCGCAGGTGGCGATCATGGTCACGCCCAGGATCATGTTGTTGCAGATCTTGGCCGCCTGCCCCGCGCCTGATGCGCCGCAATGCACGGCCTTTTGGCCCATGACGTCGAAAAGCGGCGCGCAGGTCGCGAAGGCATCATCCGATCCGCCCGCCATGAAGGTCAGCGTGCCCGCCGCCGCCCCGGTGATGCCGCCCGACACTGGCGCATCGACAGCCAGCAAGCCCGCCGCCTGCGCCTGATCGGCCACCGCGCGGGCGCTTTCCACGTCCACGGTCGAACAATCGCACAGCACCGCACCTGGTTTCATGGCCGGGATCACCTGCCCCGCCACCGTGCGAAGGATCGCGCCGTTGGGAAGCATTGTGATGACCACATCGGCCCCTGTTGCAGCCTCGGCTGCGGTTGCTGCCTTGGCAACACCTTCCGGGCAGGGCGCGGTCAGGTCGAACCCCGTGACGTCATGACCTGCCGCCACGAGATTGGCGGCCATCGGCGCGCCCATATTGCCCAGCCCGATAAATCCGATTTTCATGGGGTTCCTCCCGGTTCAGAGTTTCAGTTTATCCGCGCCCAGCGGCATCAGCATGCGGCTGACATCGACGGCTGTCACCGTATCGATGCTGTCATGTTTCCATTTCGGGTTGCGATCCTTGTCGATGATCTGCGCGCGGATCCCTTCGACGAAATCGCCCTGATCGACGGATCGGAAGGTGAAGCGGTATTCCAGCTCCAGCGCCGGTTCGATGGCTTGCTTGCCGCGGACACGGTGGATCGCCTCGATCGTGCAGGCCGCTGAAAGCGGGCTTTGGCGGGCCAGCACCTTGAGCGTCGCGGCGGTGAATTCATCGTCGGTCTGGCGCAACAGGGTGATGATGTCGTGCAGCGTTTCGCCCGCGAAGTACGCGTCGATCTGGTCCTGCATCGTGGCCAGCCTGGCGGCGGGCGCGGGTTTGGCTGCGGCGTCTATACGGTTGTAATCGCCGGTCTTTTCCAGTTCGGCGATCAGCGCGGGCCAGTCGGCTTCGGGCAGGTAGTAATCGGCGAACCCGGCATAGATGGCGTCGCCCGCGTCCATGCGGTAGCCGGTGGTGCCCATGTATTCGCCGACCCGACCCGGGGCCTGACCCAAGAGCAACGTGCCGCCCACATCCGGCATCAAGCCGATGCCGCATTCCGGCATGGCGATCTGGGAGGTGTCGCCCACGATCCGGTGCGACCCGTGGCAGGAAATGCCCACGCCCCCGCCCATGGTGAAGCCCTGCATGAAGGCCACGTAGGGTTTCGGGAAGTTGAACACTTTCGCGTTGATCGGGTATTCGAATGCCCAAAACGCCCGCGCCGTGGCGAAATCGCCCGCCTTGGCCGCCGCGTAGAGGTCGGCGATGTCGCCGCCCGAACAAAACGCCCGGTCGCCTTCGGCATCAATCACGATCAGCGCGACATCCGGGTCGTCCGCCCAGTCGTCCAGCGCCTTGTCGATAGCGTCGGCCATGTCATGGGTCAGCGCGTTCAACGCCTGCGGCCGGGTCAGCGTGATGCGGCCCGCGCGACCGACCTTTCTGACATGAATATCGCTCATCCGCGTTCGGCCAGCATGTGGCGGGCCACGATCAGGCGCATGATCTCGTTCGTGCCTTCGAGGATTTGGTTCACGCGAAGGTCGCGCACGATCTTTTCGATCCCGTAATCGGCCAGGTAGCCATAGCCGCCATGCAGTTGCAGGCAGCCATCGGCGACCTTGCTGGCGGTTTCGGTCACGAGCCGCTTGGCCATGGCGCAGAACTTTGTCGCGTCACGCGCGCCGTTGTCCAGTTTCCACGCCGCCTGCCGCAGGAAGGTTCGGGCAGCCTGCAGCTCGATTTCCATATCCGCCAGCCGGAATTGCAGCGCCTGGAACTGGTCGATGGGTTTACCGAAGGCCTTGCGTTCGCCCATATAGGCCAGCGTCGCGTCCAGGGCTGCCTGCGCGGCACCAAGCGAACAAGCCGAGATATTCAGCCGCCCGCCATCCAGGCCCATCATCGCATAGGCAAATCCCTTGCCTTCTTCACCCAACAGGTTGCCCGCCGGCACTTTGCAGGCATCCATCTGGACCTGGCGGGTTTCCTGCGATTTCCAACCCATCTTGTCTTCGAGCCCGCCAAAGGACAGGCCGTCGGCCCCATCCTCGACAATGATCGCGGAAATGCCTTTGGGGCCGTCCTCGCCGGTGCGGGCCATGACCACGTAGGCGTCAGAATAACCGCCGCCGGAAATGAAGGCCTTGGTGCCGGTCAGTTCGTAGCCTTCATTGGTCCGCTCGGCGCGGGTTTTCAATGCAGCGGCATCCGACCCGCTGCCCGGTTCGGTCAGGCAATAAGAGAACACCTTTTCCATCGTGACCGCCGGGGCAAGGTGACGTTGCTTGACCTCGTCCGACCCGAATTTGTCCAGCATCCCCGCGCACATATTGTGGATCGACAGGAACGCCGCCACGGAAATACAGGACCGGCTGAGCGCCTCGAAGACCAGCGTTGCATCCAGCCGGGTCAGGCCCGAGCCGCCATTGTCTTCGGACACGTAAAGCCCGCCGAACCCGAGCTCGGCCAATTGCGGCCACAGGTCCTTGGGGATCGAACCTTTTGCGTCCCATTCGCGCGCATGGGGCGCAATATGTTCTTCTGCAAACCCGCGGGCCATGTCAAAGATGGCCGTCTGTTCTTCACTCAGCGCGAAATCCATGTTTCCCCCCTAGGACACTGCTCTAGACCTGCACAATTCCGCCCGCGCAGGCAAGCACCGACGCCGCGTCAGATCGCCCGGCGGTCAGGTGCGCGCCAGCACCGCCCCGGGGTTCAGGATGCCATTGGGATCGAGTGCATCCTTGATCGCCCGCATCGCCGCGATCCGTCCGGGGTCGCCATATCGGATCAGGTCGCCCGTCTTGGCCCGCCCGACCCCGTGTTCGGCCGAAAACGACCCGTCATATTCCGCCGTCAAATCATGCACCAACCGCGTCACGTCCGACCGCAAATGCAGCCAATCCGCCCGGTCTTCACCCTGGGGCGGGAAGATGTTGTAGTGCAGGTTGCCGTCGCCCAAATGCCCGAAACAGTTGATCCGCAAGGGACCAAGACCGGCAATCGACTGACCTGCGCGCGTGATGAATTCAGGGATCGCCGACAGGGGCAGCGAAATGTCATGCGAGGCCACCGCACCCACGCGCCGGTTGCCTTCTGGAATGGTTTCGCGGGTGTTCAGGAAGGCGTCGCGCTGGCCGTCATTTTGCGCGATCACCCCGTCGCTGACCAGGCCTTCGCCCATCGCCCGGATCAACAGGCTTTCGGCCAGCCCGTCGGCATCCTGCCCGGCGGGAAGGCCAATGTCGACCAACACGCACCATTCCGGCACCGGGTCCAGGGGCAGCCGGTGATCGGGCAGCTTTTCATTGATGAAGTCGAACCCGGTGCCCGAAATCAGTTCAAAGACGGAAACCGCCTCGCCCACCTGATCGCCCAGCATCGCCAAAAGGTCGAGCGCGGCTGACGGGTCGGGCACCACGAGATACCCGGTCACGTGATGCGCGGGCTTGGGATAAAGCCGCATCGTCGCGGCCGTGATGATCCCCAAGGTGCCTTCGGACCCGATCAGCAGGTTGCGCAGGTCATAGCCCGTGTTGTCCTTGCGCAACCGTTTCAGCCCGGACAGGACCGTGCCATCGGCCAGCACCGCCTCGATCCCCAGACACAGTTCGCGCGCATTGCCGTAGCGCAGCACATTCATGCCGCCCGCATTCGTGCCCAACAGCCCGCCAAGCCGGGCCGACCCTTGAGACGCCAGCATCAACGGAAAATACCGCCCCGCCTTGTCGGCGGTATCGCGGATATCCTGCAAGATGGCCCCTGCCCCTGCCTGAATGGTGTTTTCGGTGACCGGCGGCATACGGATCGCGGTCATCCGTTCAGTCGACAGGATGATAGGCGCCGCGAGGTCGGGCGCCACCTGCCCGCCCACCAACCCGGTGCCGCCCGAATAGGGAATGACCGGGATGCGGTCGCGATTGGCGAGCATCAGGATGGCGGCCACCTCGTCCGTATTGGCGGGCGCCAGCACGGCCCCCGCCCGGCCCTGCCAGAGCCCACGCATTTCAACCAGATAGGGCGCGTGATCCGCGCGGAAGGCGGCCGGTGGCAGGATGCGACGCAGCTCTTCCAGGTGGACGGGCGCAACGGCATTCAAGGTCGTCATTCGGCGAGCTCCAGCATCTTGCGGCAGGTGCGCAGATTGCGCGCCGTGGCGCGGTCCTTCAGGCGGCGCGACAGCGCTTCGGCCAGTTTCGACTGCGACAGCCCGTCGGGCGTGTTCAGGTAATGCGCGATGTCGCCTTGCGTCAGAACGGCGCGGTCGCCGGGTTCCGGTGCGAGCCCGGCAATATCGCCCGGCGCAGAACGGTCAATGTGAAAAAACAGATGCGCGCGTGACGGATCGACCCCGGCGTCAAACGGTGCCGCATCAAGCGCGGCGCGCATGTCAGTGGCCGACAACACCGTCATGTCCGGCAGAAAACCCCAGCCCGCCTCGACAAGGCTTGCAACCTGCATCGCCAGCCGTGCGGGCGGCAGTTCGGACCCCAATGCCACATTGCCCGACTGAATATAGCTCGCCACCCGATCGAAACCCGCCCGGCCCAAAGCCGCGCGCAAATCCGCCATCGGCAACTTGCGATGCCCGCCGACATTGACGCCGCGAAAAAGGATGATCCAGCGGTTCATGTCGCGCCCTCCCGCCAACGACCTTCCGGCCCCATCAAACGAAGGTCAACCACCGCGTTCTTCTTCTCGTCACAAATACTCCGGGGGAGCGTGAGGGGGCAGCGCCCCCTCGCCCCGGTCGGATCGGATGTGAAGCCGATCCGATACGAAATTCACGTTGCCTGGGTCTTCCCGCGCCGGTCCCCACGCAGGTTGGCGTAAAGGACATGCGTACGCCAGCGCCCGTTGATCTGAAGATAGGATTGCGCCACGCCTTCGTATTTGTAGCCGCATTTTTCCAACACCCCGCGGGACGCCTTGTTTTCCGGCAGGCAGGCGCTTTCGATGCGGCTCAGGTCCAGTTCGGTGAAGGCGTAGTGGATCACCGCCTTCAGCGCCTCGCTCATGTAGCCCAGCCGCGCAAAGGGTTCGCCGATCCAATAGCCGCAAGTGCCGGCCTGCGACGGCCCGCGGCGGATATTGTCGAGCGTGATGGCGCCCACCAGCCGCTGATCTTCGCGCCGGATCAGGAACAGCGGTACCGCGGTGCCGCCGGCGATGGACCGGCGCGCCCAATAGACGCGGTTGGTAAACGCCTTGCGTGACAGGTGGTCGCTGGCCCAGGTGGGTTCCCAGGGTTCCAGGAAAGCCACGCTGTCGTGGCGCAGATCGCGCCATGCGGGAAAGTCGCTGTGGACCGGCGGGCGCAGCGTCAGGCGCTCGGTCTCGATTCGGATCTTGCGCCCCCGCGCCAGCATCAGGCGGCAAGCCTGCGCCTGAGCGTGTCGAGCGCCGGGGCCCGGTCCACAGGGCCATAGAGCGCCATGGCCGTATTGGCCTGACACTGACCTTCGGCAAAGGCCCGGATCGCGGCGGCATCGACCGCATCGATCTTTTCGACGGCTTCCGAAATCGGCGGCACGCGATCCCAGATCGACATCATGCGGGCCAGCCGTTCGACCCGTGCGGTGGGGCTTTCCAGCCCCATGACCATGCTGGCCTTGATCTGCGCACGGGCGCGGGCAATTTCGACATCCGACATGCCATCGGCGGCCCGTTTCAGTTCATCCATCGTCAGCTCGGCCAATGCACCGACCTGATCGCCGGATGTGCCGGCATAGATGGTCATCATGCCCGTATCGTCATGCGCGCCGGTCTGGGCGTAGATCGTGTAGCAAAGACCGCGCTTTTCGCGGGCTTCCTGGAACAGACGGGACGACATGCCGCCACCGAATGCGGTCGAAAACACCTGCGCAGTGTGGATCAGGTCGTCCTTCAACCCCGGCCCTTCGACGGCCAGCGTGAAATGCGCCTGTTCCAGTTCCTTGACCTCGCGGCGTTCGCCGGAATGGAAAAGTCCTGGCGCCATGCCAGGTGTGGCCTGCGATTGCAGATGGCCGAACATCTTTTCGGCCATGCGCATGATCTGGTCGTGATCGACCGCGCCTGCGGCGGCCAGGATCATCCGGTCAGGGCTGTAATGTCGGGCGGTGAAGGCCTGAAAATCCGTGCGTCCAAACGTGGACACACGTTCGGCGGGGCCCAAGATCGACCGGCCGAGCGGCTGGCCGGGATAGGCGACCTCTTGCAGCCAGTCGAAGATCACGTCGTCGGGCGTATCCAGCGATTGACCGATTTCCTGAAGGATCACGCCGCGTTCGACCTCGATTTCTGCCGGGTCGAAGGTGGAATTCATCACGATATCGCCCAGCACGTCCAGCGCCAGCGGCACGTCATCGCCCAGCACGCGTGCGTAATAGGCTGTCATCTCGCGGCTGGTATAGGCGTTGATGAAGCCGCCGACATCTTCGATTTCTTCGGCGATCTGCAAGGCCGTGCGCCGCTTGGTGCCCTTAAACGCCATATGTTCCAGAAAATGCGCGATGCCGTTTTCGGCCCGCTCTTCATGGCGTCCACCCGCCGTAACCCAGATGCCGACGGCGGCCGACCCCAGCCCCGGCATATGTTCGGTGACGATGCGCAGCCCGTTCGGCAGTCTGTCGATGTTGACGGTCAAGATGCAATCCGGTCCTTGATCAGGGTTTGCAGCGCGGCCAGATCATTGGGCACGCGCGTCACTCGTTCAGGGGCCGAAATAATGCCCGCCATGCGTTCGGGCAAGTCCGGGCGGATGCCGGTGGCCTGTTCAACGGCATCGGGGAACTTTGCCGGGTGGGCCGTGGCGAGCGTGACCATGGGAGTTGCGCCCAGGTGGTCGCGGGCCACGCGGGTGCCAACGGCGGTGTGCGGGCAGATCACTTCGCCAGTCTCGGATCGGATGGCGTCGATTTCGGCGCGGGTTTCATCCTCGCCCACGCGACCCGATGTGAAGGTTTCGCGCAAGGCTTGGAGAGCGCCCTGGCTGATCGAAAACCCGCCCGCTTTCATTTCATCCATCAGCTGGCTGATCGCCTTGCCGTCGCGGCCATAGGCATCGAACAGCGCGCGTTCGAAGTTGGATGAAACCTGAATGTCCATCGACGGGCTGATCGACGGTTCGACCGTGCCGGTACGGTATTCGCCCTGCGACAAGGCACGGTGCAGGATGTCATTCTGATTGGTGGCCACGACCAGCTTTTCGATGGGCAGGCCCATGCGTTTCGCGATGTAGCCCGCGAAGATGTCGCCGAAATTGCCGGTTGGCACGGTGAAGCTGACGGGCCGGTGCGGCGCGCCCAGCGAAACGGCTGAGGTGAAGTAATACACGACCTGCGCCAATACGCGCGCCCAGTTGATCGAGTTGACGCCAGCCAGCCCCACCCCGTCGCGGAAAACATGGTCGTTGAACATGTCCTTCAGCCGCGCTTGCGCGTCGTCGAACGTGCCGTCAATAGCCAGCGCGTGGACATTGGCATCATCCGGCGTGGTCATCTGGCGGCGCTGGATCTCGGACACGCGGCCATGCGGGTAGAGGATAAAGACATCGACATTGGAAAGGCCGCGGAAGGCCTCGATCGCTGCCGAACCGGTATCGCCCGAGGTCGCGCCGACGATGGTGATGCGCTGGCCCGACCGTTCCAGTGCGGTCTGAAACAGCTGGCCGATCAGCTGCATGGCGAAGTCCTTGAAGGCCAGCGTCGGCCCGTGGAAAAGTTCCAGCAGGAAATGGTTCGGGGCCAGTTGCACCAGCGGCGCGCGGGCGACATGGCCAAACCCGGCATAGGCGCGGGCGATGCAGGCGCGAAATTCGTCTTCGCTGAAGCTGTCGCCGACGAAGGGCCACATCACGCGAAACGCCGCGTCTTCATAGGACAGCCCGGCCAGTGCGGCGATGTCATCTGCGGACAGCTCCGGCACCTCGGCGGGCACGTAAAGGCCGCCGTCACGGGCCAGGCCGGTCAGCATAGCCTCTTCGAAACTCAGTTCCGGGGCCGCGCCCCTTGTCGATACGTAACGCATATTTCTTCCCTAGCTGGTCCGGCGCAGGCTTTGCCGGATCAGGAATACAGACATGACCGCCCAGGTTGCCGCCAGCAGGAACCATGTGACGGCATATTGCAGGTGATCGTTGCGAACGCCGGACGAGTCCAGAGGCAAAGGCGTCAGCATCGGGTCAAGGCCGGGCGCGTTGCGTAGGATCACCAGGATCGGTTCGGTTTGCAGAACATCCGCCATTTGGTCGATGTCGCGGGCGAACCAGAAATTCGCGGCCACGTCATTTTCGGGCGTGGACCGGGTGCGATCATCGGGCCAGTGGATGTTACCGGTGATTGCGCCCGTCAATGGCGGGCGTGGGGCGTCGACCTTGCTGTCGGTAACGAAACCTTCGTCCAGCAATACCCGGCGTCCATCATCGGTGGCAAAGGCGGTGACGATGCGGAAGCCCGGACCAAGTTCGCGGTGGCTGACCAGAACATGCAATTCCGGGCCTTCGGCCTGCCCCGTCAGTTCCACGCCGGCATAGCGGTGCAGGTCGGGGTCGGGCGTCGCCGGAAGCTCCGCCAGCGTTTCGACCATGCGCTTGTCGATATCGGCTAGCACGCCTTGTTTCCACGCGAGCCGCTGCATCTGCCAGATGCCCAGCCCGGTGAACAGCACAACACCCAGCACGGCCAGGATCAGGGTCGGAAGGATTTGGCGGAACATCGAGGTGCCTTCGAAAGACAAGGGCGCGGGAATGTCCCGCGCCCCGTTTGGGATATGTTCAGGTCCGGTGCGTCAGCCGCCCCAGACATAGACGGCAGCGAACAGGAACAGCCAGACCACGTCAACGAAGTGCCAGTACCAGGCGGCTGCCTCGAAGCCGATATGGCTTTCCGGCGTGAACTGCCCGGCCATGGCACGGAACAGGCAGACCAGTAGGAAGATCGTGCCGATCACCACGTGGAAGCCGTGGAAGCCCGTCGCCATGAAGAAGTTGGCGCCGTAGATATTGCCCGAGAAGCCGAACGCGGCGTGCTGATATTCGTAGGCCTGCAGGACCGTGAAGGCGATGCCCAGAACCACGGCCAGCGCCAGCCCGTTGATCATGTCCTTGCGGTTGTTTTCATGGGCAATCGCGTGGTGCGCCCAGGTCGCGGCCATCCCCGAACAGATCAGGATCATGGTGTTGATCAGCGGCAGGTGCCAGGGGTCGAAGGTTTCGATGCCTGCGGGCGGCCAGACGCCATCGACGGCCGGGCTGTCGGGGCCCATGGGATACATGGCGTGCTTGAAGAACGACCAGAACCATGCGGCGAAGAACATGACTTCGGACATGATGAACATGATGAAGCCGTAGCGCAGGCCGATTTTCACCACCGGGGTGTGGTCAACGCCGTTTTCGCCCTCTTCGACCATGTCGGACCACCAGGAGAACATGACGTAAAGGACCAGCGCCAGCCCGACCAGGAACAGCCAAGGGGTGTTGTTGGTCATTTGCGGCGATACCATCAGGACGAAGCCCGCCAGCATGGTGAACCCGCCCAGCGCGCCCAGGAAGGGCCAGATTGAGGGGTTCAGGATGTGATAGTCGTGGTTCTTAGCATGCGCCATGTGTTGCCCTCATCCTGGACTTAGTTGGACCCGTCCGATGCCTGCGTCAGGGACGCATATTCTTCGGGCAGGTCAGTTTCGTGGAATGTGTAAGACAGCGTGATCTGTTTGACAAACTTTGCATCGCGGTCGGTGACGATTTCGGGGTCGACATAGTAGCTGACCGGCATTTCGACCCGTTCGCCGGGTTGCAGCACCTGCATTTCAAAGCAGAAACAGTCGATCTTGATGAAGAAGCCACCTGCTTCGAACGGCGCGACGTTGTAGCTGGCCGTGCCCGCAATGACGTGATCGGTCGGGTTATAGGCTTCGTAAAAGGCCAGGCCGGTTTCGCCGATGCGCAATTCGACCTCGCGCTG
>JBNKYL010000059.1:0-4350 GCA_050300875.1 Paracoccaceae bacterium | reverse complement strand
ACCGATGGGCGTGGCCACAAGGTAAAGCCCCGGTGAAAGTTCGCCGGTCACGATTTTTCCCCGTGGATGGGTCGTTTACTCGCTGGTCCGTGTCGCATAAACTCTGCCCTGATATCCGATGCACTCCGGCCAAAGGACCGCTTGCCCTTATGTTTTCTTTTTTGTCTTCCGCCCGCAAGTCGGTTGCTGTCTGGGCGCTGATCCTTCTGGCGCCCCTGCTGGCCGCTTGTGATGCCACAATCGGCGGTGGTCCGAGCATCAACACGTCGGCCCCTGTGCCGGTGGCATTGCTGGTGCCGGGCGGGTCGGACAGCCAGGGCGATGCGCTTTTGGCGCAAAGCCTTGAAAACGCGGCCCGGTTGGCGATGGCGGATCTGGACGGCGTGTCCATTGACCTGCGCGTCTACAACACTGCCGGCCAGCCCGAAACCGCGGCGCTTGCCGCCAGCCAGGCGGTCAATGAGGGCGCGAAAATCATTCTGGGGCCGGTCTATGCGGGCACCGCAAATGCCGCGGGCCGCGCGGTTGCGCCATCCGGTGTCAACGTCCTGGCCTTTTCCAACAACCCGGCCATTGCCGGGGGCAATGTCTTTATCCTGGGGCCGACCTTCCAGAATACGGCCGATCGGCTGACTGCCTATGCGCGCGCGCAGGGGATCACGTCGGTCCATGTGGCCCACGGCAATGACCAGGCGGAACTGTCCGGTTCGGACGCGATCGTGAACGCCGCCGTGCGCAACGGGATTATCGTGGCGGGCACGACATCGTTCGAGCTGTCGCAACAGGGTGTTGTCGACGCGATCCCGGTGATCGTGGCGGACGTGCGCAGCAGCGGCGCGGATGCGCTGTTCCTGACGTCGGGCACCTCGGGCGCGCTGCCGTTTCTGGCGCAACTGCTGCCAGAGGCCGGCCTGGACCCAGAAACGACTCGCTATATCGGCCTGCAACGGTGGGATGTGCCCGCCAGCGCCATGACCCTTCCGGGTCTGCAAGGCGGCTGGTTTGCGCGGCCCGATCCGGGGCTGTCGACGCTGTTTGCCAATCGCTATACGGCGGCCTTCGGGTCGGCGCCCCACCCGATTGCCGGGCTGGCCTATGACGGCATCGCCGCCATTGGCGCGCTGGTCGCGGCGGGCAAGTCGAACGCGCTGACCGGTACCGCGCTGACGCAGGGTGCGGGTTTCGCGGGTGTCAGCGGCGTGTTCCGCCTGCTGCCCGATGGCACAAATGAACGCGGTCTGACCGTATCCCAGATCATCGACAATCAGGTGAGCGTGATTGACCCTGCCCCAAGAAGCTTTGGCGAAACCGGGTTCTGACCCGGTCTTAGCACCAGCCCCTGCCACCTTCCCCGACCGGGCCACGCTGATGGCCCGTATCGCCGCTGTCGCCGACGCCGAAGGCGATTGGCGGGCTGCGCTGGTCGGAGAATTGCGCAAGGCGCTGTCGGAGGGCCGCGCCCAGATCGCCGACAAGCTGGCAGCCCATCCTTTCGAGGCGCGCGCGGCGCATCATAGCTATGCCGAATTGACCGACCTGGTCGTGGCCACCGCACTGGACGTGGCCAGCACAAAGCTGCATCCGCTGGCCAACCCGACCGAGGGCGAGCGGCTGGCCCTGCTGGCGGTGGGTGGCTACGGGCGCGCCGAGATGGCGCCGTTTTCGGATGTCGATCTGCTGTTCCTGATCCCCTACAAGGTGACGGCCTGGGCCGAGAGCGTGATCGAGAGCATGCTTTACGTGCTGTGGGACCTGCATCTGAAGGTGGGCCACGCGACCCGGAATGTCACCGAATGCATCAGGCTGGCGCGGCAGGATCACACCATTCGCACCGCTTTGCTGGAACATCGTCTGATCGAGGGCGACGCCGGGCTGGCCGCTGAGCTGGACACGCGGATGAAAAAGGAGCTGATCCGCAACACGGCATCCGAATTCATCGAAGCCAAGCTGGCCGAACGCGCCGAACGCCACCGCAAGCAGGGCGGGCAGCGTTACATGGTCGAACCCAATGTCAAGGAGGGCAAAGGGGGCCTGCGTGATCTGCAGTCCATGATGTGGATCCACAAATACGTGCATGGCGTGCGCGATCTGGACGCGCTGGTGGCGCGCAAGGTGTTTACCCCCGACGAAATGGCCCGCCTGATCGCGGCGGAAGATTTCCTGATGGCTGTGCGCTGTCAGCTGCACCTGATCACCGGCCGGGCAACCGATCAGCTGAATTTCGACATGCAGGTCGAGGTCGCCGAACGGCTGGGCTATGTCGACAAGGCTGGGCGGCGGGCGGTCGAATATTTCATGCAGGACTATTTCCGCCATGCCACGGCGGTGGGCGAGATGACCCGCATCTTCCTGACCTCGCTGGAATCGCGGCGGATCAAGAACGAACCCCGGTTGGTCGGGCTGTTCCGACGCCGCAAGAAACTGCGCAACGGCTTTGCCGTGGTCAACAACCGGCTGACATTCGCGCGGCCCAAGACCGCATTGAAGGACCATCTGAACATTTTGCGCATTTTCGATGAAGCCTTGCGCACCGGTTACCTGATCCATCCCGACATCATGCGCGAAATATCGGCAAACCTGCCGCTGATCGACGATGACATGCGCGCCGATCCCGAAGCCGCGCGCATCTTTTTCGACATCCTGCTGAAGCACGGCAACCCGGAACGGGGACTGCGGAGGATGAACGAACTGGGCGTTCTGGGCGCCTACATACCCGAATTCGGGGCGATCATCGCGATGATGCAGTTCAACATGTATCACAGCTACACGGTGGACGAGCACACGATCCAGTGCATTTCCAACCTCGCGCAGATCGAACGGGGCGAACTGGTCGAAGAATTGCCGATCGCGTCGGGCATCCTGAAAGAGGGCGTCAACCGAAAGGTGCTGTACACGGCGCTGATGGTGCATGATCTGGGCAAGGGTCAGAACGAGGATCATTCGGTTGTCGGTGCGCGGCTGGCGCGCGTCATCGCACCGCGGCTGGGGCTGAAGCCCAAGGAATGCGACACGGTCGAATGGCTGGTGCGTTACCACCTGCTGATGTCGGACATGGCGCAAAAGCGCGACCTGTCCGACCCCCGCACGGTGCGCGATTTCGCCAAGGCGGTGAAGACGCGGGACAGGCTGGATTTGTTGACGGTGATGACCGTCTGCGACATTCGCGGCGTGGGGCCGGATACCTGGAACAACTGGAAGGCAGTGTTGCTGCGCAACCTGCACAGGCAGACCACCAATGCGCTGGAAAACGGATTGGAGGCGCTGAACACTGAGGCGCGCGAAACCGAAGCCCGCAAGGCGCTGCGCGATCGGCTGGCGGGTTGGGACGCCAAGGATATCAAGACCGAGCTTGCCCGGCATTATCCGCCCTATTGGCAGGGTTTGCCGGCCGATGTTCATACAGTTTTCGCGCGGTTGCTGCGCGATCTGGAAGATGGCGAGATTCGTATTGACCTGTTGCCGGATGAAGACCGCGATGCGACGCGCATCTGTTTCGTGCTGGATGACCACCCCGGCATTTTCAGCCGCCTGGCCGGTTCGCTGGCGCTGGTGGGCGCCAATGTGGTCGACGCGCGTACCTATACCAGCCGTGATGGCCATGCCACGGCGGTGTTCTGGGTGCAGGACGCCGATGGCGCGCCCTATGAAGCGGCCCGTTTGCCGCGGCTGGAATCGATGATCCAGCGCATCCTGAAGGGCGAGGTTCTGACCCGCGAAGCGATGGCCAGCCGTGACAAGATCAAGAAGCGGGAACGCCCGTTCAAGGTGCCGACAACTGTCAGCTTCGACAATGAAGGGTCAGAAATCTATACGATTATCGAGGTCGATACCCGCGACCGGCCCGGGTTGCTCTACGACCTGACGCGGACGCTGGCCGACAACAACGTCTATATCGCCAGCGCGGTGATCGCGACCTATGGGGCGCAGGTCGTGGATACGTTTTACGTCAAGGATATGTTCGGGCTGAAATTCCACGCCGAACCGCGCCGCAAGACGTTGGAACGCAAGCTGCGCGAAGCCATTCAGCGCGGCGCGGAACGGGCCGAAGGATCGGACAAGTGATCCGCAATTTCGTCACCGTGGGCGGCTGGACGATGATCAGCCGCATCCTCGGGTTTGCACGCGACATTCTGTTTGCCGCTTTGCTGGGCGCGGGGCCGGTGGCCGAGGCCTTCGTGGTCGCCTTCAGCCTGCCCAACATGTTCCGCCGGTTTTTCGGCGAAGGCGCGTTCAACGTGGCATTCATCCCGATGTTTTCCAAGAAACTGGAGCGTGGCGAGGACCCGGTGGATTTCGCCCGCGACGCGATGGCGGGGCTGGCCGGTGTCCTGATCGTGCTGACTGGGCTGG
>JBNKYL010000058.1:0-10761 GCA_050300875.1 Paracoccaceae bacterium | reverse complement strand
GAGGTCGGGGCCGATACCGGCAAGAAGATTGCCGTGATTGGTGGCGGGCCCGCCGGGTTGTCGGCGGCCTATTTCCTGCGCCGCGATGGCCATGCCGTGACCCTGTTCGAAGCGCATGACAAGCTGGGCGGCATGATGCGGTACGGTATCCCGGGCTACCGGACGCCACGCAACATGCTGGACAAGGAAATCGGTCGTATCATCGACATGGGCGTCGAGCTGCGCATGAACACCCGCGTCGGTGCCGATGTGACGGTCGAGGCGCTTGAAGACGAGTATGACGCGATCTTCTGGGCGCTGGGCGCGCAAAATGGTCGGCCGTTGCCGGTTCCGGGTTGGGAAGGCGCAGACAATTGCATCAACGGGATCGAATTCCTGGATGCCTTCAACGAGGGCTTCGTTCTTGGCACTGCACAGAAGGTTGTGGTTGTCGGCGGCGGCGATACCTCGATCGACGTGGCGTCGGTTGCGCGTCGTCTGGGCCATATCACCGCTGATTACCTGCCCGAACGCAATGACGGGTCGGTGGTGGATTTCACCAGCCATGATGTTGCGTCTTCGCTGACCCGCGAGGGGATGAAGGCCACACTGACGTCGTTGTTCCCGGTCGAACAGATGACCGCGGCCGAACGTGAACGCGAAGATGCCAAGCGCGAAGGGATCGACATCAAGGGCGGCGTCATGCCTCTGGAGGTGATCCGTGAGGGTGGCAAGGCCACGGGCCTGCGCATGTGCGAATGCGTGATGAAGGGCAATGTGCCGGAACCGGTGGAAGGGACGGAATTCATCCTGGAGGCCGATATCATCATCGCAGCCATCGGTCAGGCGGGCGACTTGAGCGGGTTGGAAGGGTTCGACAATGGTCGCGGCTTCATCGACATCGCTGGCGGCTATCAGGTCAAAGGCCGGGACAAGCATTTTGCAGGCGGCGACATCGTGCGCCCGCATCTCTTGACCACCGCGATTGGCCACGGGCGCATTGCCGCCGAAACGATCAGCGATTTTCTGGATGATGGTGAAGTGGAACGCCGTCCGAAGATCGACGTGCATCATTTCAACCTGCTGGAAGAACTGCACCAGCGCGGCAAAGATACCGATCCCTACGATCATGTTCAAAGCCGCGGCACCGACAGCTCGACCTACGCGATCCACAACTATGAAGATCGTTCGGCAGCGCAGATCATCCCGCATACGGAGCTGTTCAAGGGCCACTTCAACTTCGTCCCGCGCGAAGAGCGTGAAGAGATCCATATCGAAGGCGACAGTGTTCTGGGCAATTTCGAAGAACGTATCGTGGCGCTGTCCGAAGCCCAGGCGCAGAAGGAAGGCGAACGATGCATGTCCTGCGGGATGTGCTTCGAATGCGACAATTGCGTGATCTTCTGTCCGCAGGATGCCGTGTTCCGGGTCAAGAAATCCGACCGGACGGTGGGTCGCTATGTCGATACCGACTATACCAAGTGTATCGGTTGCCATATCTGCGCCGATGTCTGCCCGACAGGCTACATCAAGATGGGGCTGGGCGAGTGATCCTGAGGCTGGTCATACTGCTGATCGGCCTTGCTATGGCCAGCGCGACACCCGCGCTGGCGCAGGATATGGGCCCGGTCATTCCCAAAGCGTCGGGGGAACCGCACCCCGAAGGTAATGACTATATGCGCCGTTGGCATATGGTGATGATGAAGCATGATCGCGACGTGACGATGTATCAGGGCATTCGCCCGACGGATGCGTCGCTGGGCGAGTGTTTCGATTGCCACACGGTGCGCAACGAGGCGGGCGTGCCGCTGACCGTTGCCGATGAACGACATTTCTGCCGGGCTTGCCACGACTACGCGGCAGTTCAGGTGGATTGCTTTGACTGCCACAGGTCAACGCCCGAAGATTTCGAGGAGCCGGAACTGCACGCGATGTCGTTGCCGGACCCGAAATATCTGGGTGGTGGTGAAACGGATGCGCAGGCCGTCGAAGACTATCTGACAACCGTTCTGGCGGAGGTTTCCGAATGACTTTCCGTATGCCGAACGGGGCCGAGGCCCCCAAGCCACCCAGCCGCCGCGATTTCTTGCGTTCTGGCGCGGCACTGGCCACGCTGACGCTGGCGCCGGGCGTGACGCTGATGGCCTTTGGAGGGTCCGAGGCTGAAGCCGCCGTTGATGGGGGCAAGCGTTGGGGACTGCTGATCGATGCAAGCAAATGTGCACCCGATTGCAATGATTGCGTCACCGCATGTGCCAATGAAAATGGCTGGAAGGGTCACGGTGATGCGGAGCGCGACGCGCAATGGATCCGAAAGGTGACGTTGAAGGACAAGGACACCGGCCGCGAAACCAGCCTGCCGGTCATGTGCCAGCATTGCGAAAGCCCGCCTTGCGTTGACGTCTGCCCCACGGGTGCGAGCTTCAAGCGTGATGACGGGATCGTTCTGGTAGACAAGCATATCTGCATTGGCTGCCGTTATTGCATGATGGCCTGTCCGTTCAAGGCGCGGTCGTTCGTGCATGAACCTGTGAACAACCAGAAGAAACACGCGCCGCGCGGGATCGGGACCGTAGAAAGCTGCACGCTTTGCGTCCACCGCGTCGATGCAGGCGGCACGCCCGCCTGTGTCGAGAGCTGTTCACACGGGGCCATGGTGTTCGGCGACCTGAAAGATCCGAACAGCGAGATTTCCAAGCGGCTGGCCGAGTTCCCGTCGGTTGCGCTGCGCCCCGATCTGGACCTGAACCCCGGCGTTCGCTACGCGGAGATCTGAGCCATGGCTATCGACAGGACCATCTATCGCGAAATTCCGTTTTCCCCGCGGCTTTGGGCCGTGGCGGCCCTGTTGGGCGCGTTCCTGCTGGGGGCGTTCGCGTCCTTTGTTTATGTTGAACATCACGGCCATATCGTCACCGGCATGAACAATCAGGTCGTTTGGGGCATGCCGCATGTCTTTGCGATCTTTCTGATCGTTGCGGCGTCAGGCGCTCTGAACGTTGCGTCCATGGCGTCGGTCTTTGAACGCAAGGACCTGAAACCGCTGTCCCGATTGTCTGGCGTCTTGGCGATGTCACTTCTGGCTGGCGGTCTGGCGGTTCTCGTTCTGGACCTGGGCCGGCCTGACCGTTTGATCGTGCAGATGACGCACTACAACTTCACCTCGATTTTCACCTGGAACATCCTGCTTTATGGCGGTTTCATGGGGATCGTGGCGCTGTATCTGTGGGTGCAGATGGACCGAACGGTGCATCCGAAATGGACGAAGCCCGCAGGGCTTTTGGCCTTTGTCTGGCGCCTTGCGCTGACGACCGGGACCGGGTCGATCTTTGGCTGGTTGGTGGCGCGCCCCGGCTATGACATGGCGATCATGGCGCCGCTGTTCATTGCGATGTCCTTTGCGTTTGGTCTGGCCGTGTTCATTCTGGTGCTGCAATTGTTGACTGCATTGGGCGGCGTGCCGTTGGGGCAGGCCATGGTGCAACGGCTGGCGCGGTTGCTGGCCTTGTTCGTGGCGGTGACACTCTACTTCGTCGCCGTGCAGCATCTGACCAACCTCTACGCCGAAGAGCATGGCGGGTTCGAAGCGTTCATCCTACGCGATGGCGGCATCTACACGCAGCTATTCTGGGCGGTGCAGATCCTGGCTGGCAGCCTGATCCCCATGGCCCTGATCTGGGGACGTGCATCGGTCAGCGCTGCGGTGGCAAGCGGCGCCTCGATCTTGGTTATCCTGGGTGGCTTGGCACAGCTATATGTCATACTGATCGGCGGACAGGCCTATCCGATGCCATTGTTCCCTGGCTACGAGGTTTCGTCCAGCTTCTATGACGGGCAAGTCGCCGGATACGCGCCGAGTCTTCCCGAATTTGCCTTGGGCCTTGGCGGCGTTGCGCTAGCCTTGCTTGCCGTTGGACTTGGATCCAAGGTATTGCGCGTTGTACCGACGAATCTGTCTGACCAGAATCTTGCCGCGAAAGGCTAGGGCGACATGCTCTATGACCCGATGAAACCGCATCCATTCGCACCCTATGTCGCCATACTTGGCAGGGGGAAGACCAAACAGCGCCACCTGACCTTTGAGGAGGCGCATGCGTCCATGGGTATGATCCTGGATGGCGAGGTTCTGCCTGAACAGGTGGGCGCGTTCTTGATGCTGCTGCGCCTGAAGGAAGAAGCGCCCGAAGAGATTGCGGGATTTGCGCAGGCCACGCGGGACAGGTTGGACCTGCCCGCGCAGATGCCGCAGGTCGATCTGGATTGGTCGACCTATGCAGGCAAGCGCATTCAGTTACCGTGGTTCATGCTTTCGGTGATGGCGCTGGTGGGCGCAGGCACGCGCGTGGTCATGCATGGCACAGAAGGACATACACCGGGACGCCTTTACACCCGCGAGGTTGTGGAAATGCTGGGGCTGCCCATTGCGGGTACGCTGACGGAAGCCGCCGAACAGGTTGATGCGACTGGTTTCACTTATATCCCGCTGGAAGTGATGAACCCGGTGCTGCGCAACATGATCGAGCTCCGCCCGATCCTGGGGCTGCGGTCGCCGGTGCATTCCTTCACTCGGATGATCAACCCTTTCAATGCGCCCACGTTGCTACAGGGCATTTTCCATCGCGGGTTCATGGATATTCACGCGGGTGCCGCCCGCATTCTGAAGCAGCCGCGCGCGGCGGTTTTCCGCGGCGAAGGTGGCGAGATCGAACGCCGTCCGAACAAGCCAACGCAGGTCTGGATGACCGAAGGCGATGGCGAACCGCTGGTTGAAACCTGGCCGCAAATGCTGGACGATGCACATGCGCCGGCAGATGAGGTTATGGACCCGACACGGCTTGTCCACGTTTGGACGGGCGCTGAATCGGATGCCTATGGCGAGGCGTCGGTTGTGGGAACCTTGGCCGTCGCGCTGCGCACGATGGGTCGGGCCGGGTCCATGGACGAAGCCGAAACCATGGCCCGTGACATGTGGAACGCCCGCGACCGCGACCAGTTGCAGGTCAAGTGATCAACCGCCCCCGTTTCATGATCGCCGCGGCGCATAAGTCGTCGGGCAAGACCGTTATTTCCGCAGGACTGACTGCCGCCTTGTCGCAGCATGGTCAGGCTGTGGCGCCGTTCAAGAAGGGGCCAGATTACATAGACCCGATGTGGTTGCGGCTAGGGGCAGGGCGGCCTTGCTACAACCTTGATTTCAACACCATGAGTGATGACGAAATTGCCGGGCTGTTTCAGAGCCGATCGGAGGGTGCGGATGTCAGCCTGATCGAGGCAAACAAAGGGCTGTATGACGGATTGGCTGCCGATGGCAGCGACAGCAACGCGGCGCTGGCAAAGCATTTGGGCCTGCCGGTGGTTCTGGTCGTCGACACCAAGGGCATGACGCGGGGGATTGCGCCCCTGCTTCTGGGCTATCTGGCATTTGATCCCGATGTCAGGATCGCAGGCGTGATCCTGAACAGGACCGGCGGCACGCGGCACGAAGGAAAGCTTCGCACGGCTGTGGAAACCTATACCGACTTGCCAGTTCTGGGCGCGGTCGGAAATGCGCCCGAACTGGACATTTCTGAAAGGCATCTTGGCCTGACCACCCCGTCGGACAAACCCGAGGCGATTGCCTATTTGCGCAATGTCGGTTTGAAAGTTGGCGAAAACGTCGATCTGTATGCCCTGCTGGGGATTGCCGGGACAGCGCCGGAGATGGAACCGGTTCTGCCGGTGCCGCACGCGCTGGTCGGGCAGAGGCTGCGCATCGGGATCGCACGGGACGAGGCCTTTGCGTTTTACTACACCGACGATCTGGAGGCATTTCGCGCGGCGGGCGCCGAACTGGTGTTCATCGACATGATCCGTGATCAAGCCCTGCCGGAAATTGACGGGTTGTTCATCGGTGGCGGATACCCGGAGGTTCATGCCGCCGCGTTGTCCGCCAATAGATCCCTGCGCGACAGCCTTCGCGCTGCATTGCAGGCCGGACTGCCCGCCTATGCAGAATGCGGCGGGTTGATGTATCTTTGTCGGACCTTGGGCTGGGGCGACGAGGCCCACGATATGGTTGGGTATTTCGACGCGGATACGCGGTTGCACAAGCGTCCGCAGGGCCGAGGTTATGTTCGCTACGAAAACCGGACCGAGGCGCTATGGCCGCACCGGGCTGGTGAGCAGCGCGCGCATGAGTTCCATTTTGCCAACCTGGAAAACGTGACCGCGCCAGTCTATGCGCGCGATGTGACGCGCGGTTTCGGCATTGATGGGAAGCATGACGGGCTGGTGAAGGGGCACACACAGGCGGGGTTCATCCATTTGCGCCATTCCGCACAGACGCCATGGGTTACCGACTTCCTGAAATACATTGCCGCGACGCGTGGTGGCGCCGCGGCAAGATAGGGTCACAGCCTGAGATCAGGCGACTTTGATTTCGAACTTGTAGATGCTGCCTTCGTTCGACGAGCTCATCAGTTCGTTGCCGGTCTGGTTGCAGAAGGCGGCAAAGTCAGCCACCGAACCCGGATCGGTCGCGGTGATTTCCAGAACCTGGCCGGTATTCATGCCCTTGATCGCCTTCTTGGCGCGCAGGATCGGAAGCGGGCAGTTCAGGCCCTCTGCATTCAATGTTTGGTCAGCCACTTGCTAGTCCCCTTGGTCGTACTTGGTTAGATGAAGAGGTTAATGTCGGCCTTGAGCGCCTGTTCCATATAGGTCGCCGCGCCGCCGATTTCCATTTCGTCGATCATGTCCTTGCGGTCATATTCGAACAGATCGAGTGTCATCTGGCAGCCGATCATCTTCACATCGGATTCGATGGCCGCTTCACGAAGTTCCTCGATCGAGGCGACGCCCTTTTTCTTGATGAGATTCTTCATCATCGTGCCAGAAGCCGCACCGACGCCCGGCAACATGCCGACGATGTTGGGCATGGCGATATGGCCGCCCATCATAGGCATTTCCATGGCCGGGTTGCCCAGCGGCGTGAATTTCAGGTTCAGATCCTTTTTGAGGAGCGTAAGTCCATAAAAAGTAAAGAACATCGTGACTTCGACATCCATCGCGGCCGCAGTTGTGCCCAGGATGAACGGCGGATAGGCCCAGTCCAGTGAGCCTTTGGTGACAATGATCGACATGCTCTTGGCATTCTCGAGCTTTTGATTGTCCAGCATGTAGATCTCCCATTCTCCGATGCTGATATAATCGCATTCATATCTTATAATCTGTCCAATTCCAAGGCCATTCGTGTTGCTGCCACGGGAAGTTTATCGTGCGGTTGCAGCAATCATAGAACCGGAAGAAATGTGCCGTTCATGTCGGAAACGGTTTGCATGACCAGCGTTTCGCAGGGGCTGAGCCGGACCCGTTGCGGATGTAGCAGGAACCATTGGCGTATGATCGGCAGACCATCGGCCTTCAGGCGGACCAAGCGGCCGCTGCGCAATTCCTCTATGACCGTGTGTTCAGAAATCATCGCGATGCCGAGCCCCGCCATGACGGATTGCTTGATGGTTTCGTTACTGTCCATCTGGATGGTCTTGTAGACGTGACCGTTTCCGATGCGGTCCAGGTAACGGTTCATAAGTATGCGTGTGCCTGAACCTTCTTCGCGGGTCAGAAAGGTTTCGTTGGCAAAGGCGTCATTTGGAATGTGTTCCAACCCCGCCAATGGGTGGTCAGGGCGCGTGACAATGACATGGGGGTGCGGGCCGATTATTTCGGAGGTGGTGACAGGGTCGCGGGGTGGGCGCCCCATGATGGCCAGCCGGAATCTTCCTTCGCGGATCGCGGCAATGGTTTCTTCGCGGTTGCCGACATGCAGCGAAACATCGATCTGCGGGTGACTGGCCATTATGGAGGCTACAAGATGCGGCGCAAAATACTTGCCGGTGCTGACTACGCCGATGCCGACATGGCCCATGCGCCCGTCGCGCAGTGCGTCAATTTCGCGCAAGGCCAGTTTGAATTCGGATTCCACGCGTTCGGCAAGGTCGTTGATGACCTCGCCGAAGGGTGTCAGTTTCATGCCAACGGAACCGGCCCTTTCGGCCAGGCTGACGCCCAAAGTATTTTCAAGGTTTTTCAATTGGGTATGGACCGCTGGGGTGGTCAGATTCAGCTGGCTGGCAGCAGCTGAAAAAGACCCCGTTCGCGACACAGCCTGAAGGGCGCGCAATTGCTTGAGTGACGGGGTTTCGCGAAGCATGAGTTAAATCCCTTTTAATGGACCATAACAAATTTCAAATTTTTCTGAAAGCCCGATGGTGAAAGAACCGGCGCAACAGATCGATTCTGCGTTTTGGGAGGGCGTCAGATGGCCATGTCCATAGAACTAGACCGGGTGCCGGAACGACTTCGTCCCTTGATGACCGAGCTTTGTGACGTCGCGGTCTGGCTTTCTGAAAAGATCAGCCTTGGCGCGCTGGATGGTGCATTGGGTGCGTCTGCTGGCACCAATAGCGATGGCGACGAACAAAAAGCGCTGGATGTCCTGGCGGACGAAGCCTTTGCCGACGCGTTCAAACGGTCATCGGTGCGCCATTATGCATCCGAAGAACGCGAGGAAGTCGAGACTTTTGACCCAGAGGGGAAGTTCGCCGTGGCGATCGACCCTTTGGATGGGTCTTCGAACATCGATACGAACGTTTCCATTGGCACGATCTTTTCGATCTTCGATGCGGCGGACGAACCGAACGCAAGTTTCCTTCGGTCGGGCCGCGAACAACTGGCAGGCGGTTATATCATTTATGGCCCACAAACTGCGCTGGTGATGACATTTGGCGACGGCACGCTGATGTATGTGCTGAACCGTCGTGAGGGCCGATTTGAACTGGCCAATGGTCACCTGAAAATCCCGGCCACGTCCAAGGAATACGCGATCAACGCATCGAACTACCGTCACTGGACAGCACCGGTGCGCGCCTATATCGACGATTGCCTTGCCGGCACCGAGGGCCCGCGCGAGCACAATTACAACATGCGCTGGGTTGCCTCGCTGGTGGCAGAAACGCACCGCATCGTGTCGCGCGGTGGCATCTTTCTGTACCCGTCAGATCGGCGCGAGGGGTATGAACGGGGGCGCTTGCGCCATGTCTACGAGTGTGCGCCGGTCGCCTTCGTCGTCGAACAGGCAGGGGGTCGGGCGACGGACGGGATGGAAAACATTCTGGACCAGGTGCCTGTCGGGCTGCACGCCCGCATTCCGCTGGTCTTCGGGTCGTCCGAAAAGGTCGACCGTGTGGCGACCTATCATGATCTGCCCGATGCCGAGGTTTCCGCGCTGTTTTCTGACCGCGGTCTGTTCCGCAACAATGGGGGCCGGGCATGAGCAAGAAGCATCCGATCATTTCCGTTACGGGGTCGTCCGGGGCTGGAACCTCGACCGTCAAGGGTACGTTCGACCAGATTTTCCGCCGGGAAGGCGTGAAGGCGGTGTCGATCGAAGGTGACGCTTTCCACCGGTTCAACCGCGAGGACATGAAGGCGGAACTTGCGCGCCGGTCTGAGCAAGGGGACCAGACGTTCAGCCATTTTTCTTATGATGCCAATGAGTTGGGCGAGCTGGAGCGGGTGTTCCGTGAATATGGCGAAACGGGCGCGGGCAAGACACGTCACTATGTTCATGACGATGTCGAGGCCGCCAAATACGGCGTTGCACCCGGCAATTTCACCGAGTGGGCAGATTTCGAGGCTGACAGCGATCTGCTGTTCTACGAAGGTCTGCACGGTGCCGTGGTCAACGATGATGTGGACCTGGCCAAGCTTGCCGATCTGAAGATCGGGGTGGTTCCGGTCATCAACCTGGAGTGGATCCAGAAGATCCATCGCGACAAGGCCGCGCGTGGCTACACGACCGAGGCTGTCACCGATACGATCCTGCGCCGGATGCATGCCTACGTGCATTGTATTACGCCGCAATTCATCCAGACGGACGTGAATTTTCAACGTGTTCCCGTGGTCGATACGTCCGATCCATTCATCGCCCGATGGATTCCGACTGCCGACGAAAGCTTGGTTGTGATCCGGTTCAAGAACCCGCGCGGCATCGACTTTCCGTATCTCACTTCAATGATCCATGACAGCTGGATGAGCCGGGCCAATTCCATCGTCATACCGGGCGGCAAGATGGACCTGGCGATGCAGCTGATCTTCACCCCGATGATCGACCGCCTCGTTCAGCAGGCGAAACGGGCATGACAGGCCATAGCGGTCAGATGCCGCAAGCAAGGAGTTAACCATGACAGTTCGTGTTGCCATCAACGGTTTCGGTCGCATCGGGCGCTGCACGTTGGGCCATATCGTGGAAAGCGGGCGCAACGATATCGAGGTGGTCAAGATCAACGCGACAGGACCGATCGAAACGAATGCGCATCTGTTGAAGTACGATTCCGTCCATGGGCGGTTTGGCGGGCAGATCACGGTCAATGGCGACACGATGGACGTTGGGCGCGGGCCGATGAAAGTGTTTTCGACCTATGACCCGACGGAACTGGACTGGGAAGATGTCGACGTGGTGCTGGAATGTTCGGGCAAGTTCAACTCGCGTGAAGCGACTGAAATCCACGTGAAAAACGGTGCGCGCAAGGTGCTGATTTCAGCGCCAGGCAAGAATGTGGACCGCACGGTCGTGTTCGGCGTGAACCACCGCGAGCTGAAGGCCGATGAGGTATTCGTGTCGAACGGGTCCTGCACCACCAATTGCCTGGCGCCGTTGGCCAAGACGCTGAATGATGCGGTCGGTATCGAAACCGGGATCATGACGACGGTGCATTCCTATACCGGTGACCAGCCGACGCT
>JBNKYL010000057.1:0-4561 GCA_050300875.1 Paracoccaceae bacterium | reverse complement strand
GGCGCTAGTCGCCGGCCAAAACGGCACGATAGATTGGCAAATCGACATTGCCGCCTGACAGCACCAACCCGACCTTGCGGCCCGCATTGCGATCCATTTCCTGCATGGCGGCGGCAAGCGGGGCTGCCCCGGCGCCTTCGGCCACTTGGTGAATTGATTTAAAATACAAGCGCATCGCGGCCCGGATTTCATCTTCGGACACCGCCACGATCCGCGACGCTCCCGTCCTGTAGATGTCGAACGCTGCCTGCACAGGTACTCGCACTGCCATCCCATCGGCGATTGTATTGGCCGAATTCGTCTCGATCAGCCGCCCGGCTTCTACCGACAGCTTGGCGCCCGCCGCGTTTTCGCTGACCACGCCCACGATTTCGCAATCCACGCCAAGCGCATCACGCGCCGCGATGGTCCCGCAAATCCCCGACCCGCAGCCGATGGGCACATAGACCACGTCCAGATCGGGATGCGCGCTGAACAACTCGTACCCGTAGGTCGCCACGCCTCGCACCAATTCGGTATGGAATGGCGGCACCGGGAACAGCCCGGTTTCCCCCGCCACCCGAAACACTTCCTCGCGCGCCTCGTCGAAATCATCCCCGAATTCAACAAGTTCCGCACCGTAGCCCCGCATGGCCGCGTTCTTTTCCACCGAATTGCCGCGCGGCACGTAGATCAGCGCCCGCAAGCCCGCCGCCACCGCAGCGCGCGCCTGGGATTGTCCGTGATTGCCACGCGTGGCCGAAATGATGCCGGGGGTGTCTGGATGTTCGCGGCGCAACCAGTCGATGAATGTCACACCACCGCGCGCCTTGAAGGCCCCCGTGGGCAGGTGGTTTTCATGCTTGACCACGACTGTGGCACCCAAGGCTTGGCCCAGCAAAGGCCATTCGATCTGCGGGCTTTGCCCGATGGCACCCTGGACCAGCCCCGCTGCCGCCGCCAATTCGTCGCGCGAAAATAGCATTAGATCAGCAACTCGCCGGACATCAGGACAACCCCGCGCCCGCCGACCCTCACGCCAGTGATCGCATCTGACGGCCCTAAAACCTCGACCTGCGCACGCCCCGGACGGCCCATCCAATGGCCTTGTTCCGCCACGAAACGGGGGCCATCAATCAGTCCGTGCGCCCAAAGATAGGCCGCCATGCAGCCTGTGGCAGACCCGGTGAACGGGTCTTCGGGCAGCGATGGCGGTGCCAGTAACAACCGCGAAAACGTGTCGCCTGCCGGGGTTTCGCCACCCAGCGTCACGAGGAACGGTTCCATCACATCGGCACGCGTCGTGCCGCTGGTTGCACGAAACGCCTGCAAGGCTGCAACCTTCAATCGCGCCTGCCGTAGCGCCGCCTTGTCCGCCAGAACCGTGATCACGAAAGGCGTGCCCGTGGAAACAACCTGCGGCGCCCCGACAATATCAGACGCATCCACGCCGTGATAAATTGCAGCAATTTCAGACGGTTCAAAGACGCGCCCGAACTCCGGTGCGGCTTGCGTCATGGTGATCGCGCCGTCGCCTGAAATCTCGATCGGCATGACGCCCGCGCCGACTTCCAGCGTGAAACGATCCCCTGGCCCCACCAGCCCGCGATGCATCAGCGACGCAACCGTGGCCACCGTGGGATGGCCCGCCATCGGGATTTCTTTATCTGCAAGGTAGTAGCGCGCACCGAAATCGGCGCGATCCGACCCCACCAGATAGGCACATTCCGCCAGCGAGGTTTCGCGCACCAGCCGCAGCCGGTCCTCGACCGATACGCCCGCCGCATCATGGACAACCACACAGCCATTGCCGCCGAACGGCGTATCGGTAAAGGCGTCGACCCAGTCGCAGGGAAGGCCCATCAGCCCGCCCGCTTCATCCGGTCCATCAACCCGTCTTTCAGCACGACCTGATGATAAATGGCAGCCGCGATATGCAGAAGGATCAGCGCCACGGCCAGAAAGAACATGGCGCCATGCGCCGCCGCTGGCGCCCCTGCGCCGGTATTCCATGCCACCGCGCCCGAAATCGGGATCAGCACCATCAGTGCATACAGGATACGATGCGTCCAGACTGCCACCAGATCCTGCAACGGGTTGCCGCCATCCGGCAGCGCAGGCGCGCCACGCCGACCGCGCAGGAACAGCCGCCAGATCACCAGAACGAGTGTCACGATCCCGATCAGCGCATGAGGATGGAACCCACCCGGTTCCGCCTGACCTTGTTCGATGGCTGCGAACGCCTCCTCAATGGCATCGTGAAAGATGAATTGCAGCAGGATCAGCAACGCAATGATCCAATGCAGCGCAATCTGCGTGCGCGAATAGCCAGCCGGTGAAGACATGGGGGGATTCCCTGGTTAATGGACGTTCACTGGAGCCAGATCATTCTGCCTTGCAAGCATAAATGCAAGCCGCCTGTCACGCACCAGTGCCAGCCTTTCGCCATCGGCGTTGTGCACCGCGTAAATCTCGTCCAGCCCATCCGCATGGGCGCGCACGTCCTCAGGCAAGTCGGCCACGGCCACGGGCCGCACATAGACGATCCGATCCTCGCCCCCGGGAAGTTTGTCGAATTTCGTGTCCATTGCTCTGCCCTATCCGTTGTTGATCTTGATCGTCTGAACCACCTTTTCCGGCTGCGCCTGCTTCAGATCGACATGCAGCAACCCGTTTTCCATCGCCGCCCCGGCAACCTCGACGCCTTCGGCCAGCACGAAAGACCGCTGAAACTGGCGCGCCGCGATGCCGCGATGCAGGAAGATGCGGCCATCTTCGGCCTCATCCTGGCGGCCGCGAATGATAAGTTGCCGGTCTTCGACGGTGATTGACAGGTCTTCTTCGGCAAATCCGGCCACGGCCAGCGTGATCCGAAACGCATGCGTGCCCGTCTGTTCGATATTGAAGGGTGGATAGCCACCCAGATCGGCCTTGGACGTGCGTTCAACAAGGCGTTCAAGCTGTTCGAAACCCAGAAGGAACGGGTGTGTGGACAGGTTGAGTTTGGTCATCGACTATGCCCTTATCCCAAGCGACATTGCGGTTCTGCATGGCCCCGTGCTACGGCAACCACAGGGGCAATATGGGGCGCAGACACCATGCCTGCAAGGCTGGCGCCCAAAGTTACGATTGACAGCAATGCCGGTCGGCCTGTTTCATCGCCGCATCGGTACTTGGGGGACACGGAACCAAACCATGACAGAACCGCATACCCTGGACCATCAGGAGGTTCTGCGCGTGAAACTGGAAGTTCTACGCCGCGAACACCGTGATTTGGACGAAGCCATCGACGCCCTTCAAGCCGCACCCGCACCGGATGCGCTGACTCTGAAACGGCTGAAGAAAAAGAAACTGGCGCTCAAGGACCAGATTGCCGCGATCGAAGACGAATTGACCCCTGACATTATCGCCTGACCTGTCATGACGCCGGACTATGTTGAACCGGCGGTCATTCAATCCCGTCTGATCACGTTCCCCGGTTCCCCCCGCGCCACAGCCATTGTATAGAAAACCTCTGATCACCAAGGGGCAATCTGGCGATGACCAAACCACCTGTCGGCATCATCATGGGCAGTCAATCAGACTGGCCCACGATGAAGGAAGCCGCCGATATCCTAGACGAGCTTGGCGTGGCCTATGAGGCGCGCATCGTTTCGGCCCATCGCACGCCTGACCGGTTATGGGACTATGGTAAGGGCGCGGTGAATGCCGGGCTGCAGGTCATCATCGCGGGCGCAGGCGGGGCCGCGCACCTTCCCGGCATGATGGCGTCAAAAACCCGCGTGCCGGTGATCGGCGTGCCGATCCAAACCCGTGCGCTGTCGGGCGTCGATTCGCTTTATTCCATTGTCCAGATGCCCCGCGGCTTCCCCGTGGCGACCATGGCCATTGGGGCCGCCGGGGCCGCCAATGCCGGGCTGATGGCCGCCCAGATATTGGCCATGCACGACCCCGCCCTTGCCGCGCGGCTGGACAAATGGCGCGCCGACCTGTCAGCTTCGATCCCCGAGGTGCCCAGTGACGACTGACCCCCTGCCGCTTGGCGCAACCATCGGCATCCTGGGTGGCGGACAACTGGGCCGGATGCTGGCCGTCGCCGCATCGAGGCTGGGGTTCAAGACCCATATTTTTGAGCCCGGCGCCGATTGCCCTGCGGGCCAGATCGCGCACGCCTGCACCACGGCAGGCTATGACAATGTGGCCGCACTTGACGCCTTCGGCCGGTCGGTCGATGTCGTCACCTACGAATTCGAAAACGTCCCAACCGCCGCGCTTGACCTGTTGGAAGGCCACGCGCCGATCCGGCCCGGCCGTGAAGCGTTACGGATCAGCCAGGACCGGTTGACGGAAAAGGATTTTCTGACCGATCTGGGCCTGACGGTCGCGCCCTATGCCGCGGTCGAAACCGCCGATCACATGGCCGAGGCCGTGGCGAGGATCGGCACGCCGTCGATCCTGAAGACCCGGCGTTTCGGCTATGACGGCAAGGGCCAGGCGCGGCTGAAAACGCCCGCCGACAGCCCCGCCGCGCTGGCCGATATGGCCGGGGCCCCTGCGGTGTTGGAAGGGTTTGTTGAGTTCA
>JBNKYL010000056.1:0-3788 GCA_050300875.1 Paracoccaceae bacterium | reverse complement strand
GCCAGGCATGATGCCGCGCATCGTTGCTGGCTGGGCCAACCTGCGTACGCAGGTCTTCGGCATGCCATTCGGCGATCAGGGCCTGCTGATCTCGCGTTCGCTCTATGATCAGGTTGGCGGATACCCTGACATCCCGCTGATGGAAGACCTTGCCATTGCCCGCGCGCTTGGGCGCAGACGCATCGCGCTGCTACCCGCAGCCGTCGAAACCGACGCAACGCGCTATCGCGCTGGCGGCTGGCTGCGCCACGGCGCGCGCAATATGGTGCGACAGGTTCGGTTTCTGGCCGGCGCGGACCCGACAACCCTGGCCCGCGACTACACCAGCCGCTGACCGCCGGTCACCTCGCGCGCGATCAGGTCGGAATAGGCCGCCCGCAACTGGGCAAAGACCGGCCCCGGCTTGCCGCCGCCAATCACGCGCCCGTCAATCTCCGACACCGGCGTCTGCGCGCCAAATGTGCCGGTCAGAAAAGCCTCGTCCGCGCCATAGGTGTCGATCAGCGAATAGTTGCGTTCGAAAACCGGAATGCCGATGTCGCGGCACAGGTCGATCACCTTCTGGCGCGTGATGCCGTTCATGCAATAGTCGCCTGTACTGGTCCAGACCTGCCCCTTGCGCACGATAAAGAAATTGCATGCATTCGTGGTGTTCACGAACCCGAACGGGTCCAGCATCAGCGCCTCATCCGCACCCGCCCGGATCGCGTGGTTCAATGCGATGATGCAGTTCAGCTTCGAATGGCTGTTCAGTTTGGCGTCCTGCGTCAATGGCAACCCGCGATGATGCGGCACCGTATGCAGCCGGATCCCTGCCGGATGCGCGACGGGTTTGGAATGTTCGGCAATGATGACAATCGTCGTGCCCCAGCGCGACAAATGCGGGTGCTGGAACGGTTTTGCCTTGCGCCCGCGCGTCACCATCAGGCGCAGGTGAACATCGGTCACCATGGCATTGGCCGCCAGCAGCTCGGATATGGCCGATTTCAGCTCGTCGCGCGTCTTGCCGATCTCCATGTCCACATAAAGCGCGGCCTCATAAAGCCGGTCCAAATGGTCGTCCAGAAATGGGATCACACCATCATGCAGGCGCAGGCCCTCCCAGATCCCGTCACCCAGCATGAAACCACTGTCATAGACCGAAACTACGGCCTGATCGCGCGGCAGCAATTGCCCGTCTACATGGATCAGGATGCTGTCATTGCGCGCATCCTGTTCGGCTTCATGGGTTGAAACATGGGTGGGCACTTGTCCGGGCTCCGTTATTTACGTTCACGGCCATGATGAGGGTTGGCCATGATCACGACAATCGCAAAAGCGACGCCATGAAAGTATATGACGTACGCATTCTGACGAGTTGACACAAAATGACATGAAATCTTTCAAAGTCGTGGCCGACGCTTGACCCAGACCCGCCATTTGCCCTTTGAACGGCAACAGGCACCGCCACAGGGGCGACCGGGGAGGAGTTCACGCGTCATGTCCGTTTCTTTCGCAATTCTGGGCGCAGGCCGCATCGGCCATGTCCATGCCCGCGCCGTGGCTGAAACGCCGGGCGCGCGTCTGGTGGCGGTTTTCGATACCGTTGACGCAGCCGCAGAAGCCATACGCGACAGCTATGGTTGTGACATACTCAGTATCGACGAAATCGCCGCATCCGATGATGTCGACGCTGTGGCGATCTGCACACCGACAGACACGCATGCCGATCTGATCGAAAAATTCGCGCGTGCCGGCAAGGCGGTGTTCTGCGAAAAGCCGATCGATCTGTCGGTCCGGCGTGTGCACGACTGCCTGAAGGTCGTCGAAAATACAGGGGCGACGCTGATGGTCGGGTTCAACCGTCGCTTCGACCCACATTTTCGCGCGTTGAAAGGGGCCATTGACGCCGGTCGCATCGGCGATGTGGAAATGGTCACCATCACCAGCCGCGATCCCGGCGCGCCCCCTGTGTCCTATATCGAACGCTCGGGCGGCATCTTCCGCGACATGACCATCCACGATTTCGACATTGCCCGCTGGTTGCTGGGGGAAGAGGTTGAAACCGTCCAGGCAGCAGGCTCCGTGCTTGTCGATCCGGCCATTGGCGAAGCAGGCGATTTCGACAGCGTCAACGTGATCCTGAAAACTGCCAGCGGCAAGCAGGCGACGATCACCAATTCCCGCCGCGCGACCTATGGCTACGATCAGCGTCTGGAAGTGCACGGATCGAAGGGCGCGGTTGCTGCCGAAAACCTGCACGAGGCGAATATAGTCGTGGCAGATGCAAGCGGATACACCCGCACACCGGTGATGAATTTCTTCCTCGAACGCTACATGCCCGCCTACAAGGCCGAAATTGCGGCGTTTGTTGCGGTTCTGGACAACGGCGTGCCGGTGCCCACGACCGGGCAGGACGGATTGCTGGCGCTGGCTCTGGCGGACGCTGCGGTGAAATCTGTCGCCGAAGGCCGGGTGGTCAGGGTCAGCGAGGTCTTGGGTTAGGAATGATGCGCAAGCCACTGGACCTGATCACAATTGGCCGTTCGTCTGTCGACCTTTACGGCGCTCAGATCGGGGGCCGGTTGGAAGATATGCGGTCATTCGACAAGTATATAGGTGGCAGCCCGACCAATATCGCCTGCGGCACGGCCCGCTTGGGTCTAAAATCGGCCGTCATCACCGGCGTCGGCGACGAACATATGGGCCGTTTCATCCGCGAACAGCTGGCACGCGAAGGGGTCGATACGCGCGGGGTCAAGATCGACCCTGACCGTTTGACGGCTCTGGTGCTGCTGGGCATTCGTGATCAGGAACAGTTTCCGCTGATCTTCTACCGTGAAAACTGTGCAGATATGGGGCTGACCGTCGATGACATCGACGAGGAGTTCATCACCGAAGCCCGTGCTGTGGTCGCCACAGGCACGCATCTGTCTCACCCGCAGGTCGAATCGGCCACGATCAAGGCGTTGGAAATCGCACGCGCCAATGGCATGCAGACGGCGCTGGACATCGATTATCGCCCCAACCTTTGGGGTGTGGCGGGCCACGGCGACGGCGAAAGCCGCTTTGTCGAAAGTGCAAGAGTGACTGCCAAGTTGCTGTCAACGCTGCATCTTTTCGATCTGATCGTCGGAACCGAGGAAGAATTTCACATTGCCGGCGGCACGACCGACACCATCGCGGCGCTGCGCGCCGTGCGTGCCGTGTCGGGTGCCACCCTGGTCTGCAAACGCGGGCCAATGGGCGCCGTCGCATTCACCGGCGACGTGGCCGACACGCTGGACGAAGGCCAAAGCGGGCCGGGATTCCCGATCGAGGTTTTCAACGTGCTTGGGGCCGGTGACGGTTTCATGTCGGGTCTGCTGAAGGGCTGGCTTGACGGGGCCGATTGGCCGACCGCACTGACCTATGCCAATGCCTGCGGGGCCTTTGCGGTCAGCCGCCACGGCTGCACGCCCGCCTATCCAAGCTGGGACGAGTTGCAGTTTTTCCTCAGGCGCGGTGTGCGCAACAAGGCGTTGCGCAAGGATGCCGAACTGGAACAGGTGCACTGGGCCACCAACCGCGCGGGCGACTGGCCAGTGATGCGGGTCTTTGCCTTTGACCACCGGTCACAATTCGAAGAGATGCCGGGCGCGACGCCTGCCAAGATCGGCGCGTTCAAGCAACTCTGCCTCGACGCGACCCTGCAAGTGACCGCCGGTCAGCCTGGCCACGGCATTCTGTGCGACAGCCGGCTTGGCCAGGACGCGTTGTTCCGCGCGGTCGGGCAGGGGCTGTGGATCGGCCGACCCGTCGAATGGCCT
>JBNKYL010000055.1:0-14988 GCA_050300875.1 Paracoccaceae bacterium | reverse complement strand
CGATCCTTGATGACCTTGGCGCCATCCTGATCATCGCGCTGTTCTATCCGAAAACGCTCAAAGTCAGCTACCTGATCCTGGCGCTCGCCCCGCTGATCGCCATGCTGGTTCTGAACCTGCGCGGCATCCACCGCATTGCGCCAATGGTCCTGCTTGGCACGATCTTGTGGGTTCTGGTGCTGAAATCCGGCGTTCATGCGACCTTGGCCGGTGTGGTCACGGCCTTCCTGATCCCGATCCGCGACAAATGGGGGAAATCGCCGCTGCACGCGTTGGAACATGCGCTGACGCCCTATGTGAATTTCCTGATCATTCCGATCTTCGCCTTCGCCAATGCCGGCGTGGTGCTGACCGGCCTGTCCTTTACGGACCTGTTCGCCCCCGTGCCGCTGGGCATTGCACTTGGGCTGGTTCTGGGCAAGCAGATCGGTGTGTTCGGGATCACGTGGGCGATGGCTAAACTGGGCTGGGCGCGCCTGCCACATGGGGCCAATTGGGCCCATATCTATGGCATCGCCTGTCTGGCCGGGATCGGGTTTACCATGTCGCTCTTCATCGGCGGACTCAGTTTTGACGCCGACAGCGCAATGAACGATGTCCGCCTTGGCGTGCTCAGCGGCTCGCTGATATCGGCCATCCTTGGCTATACCGTGCTGATGATGGCCTCGCGCAGCGAAGAGACCGCAGAAGCCACCCCGGCCTGACAACCGGCCTTCTTTGGCTTACAAAAATGCCATCGGTGGTGAATGCGCCCGCCAAGGGCGCAAAGGGGGCCGAAAGCGCCCTTACCCCCGTGCTGACCGAACCAGCGAAAGGATATCGCGCGCTGCGTCCGGAATGTTCGTTCCGGGCCCGAAGATGGCCTTGACCCCCGCCGCTTTCAGGAACTCGTAATCCTGGCTCGGGATCACGCCCCCGCAGATCACGATGATATCGCCCGCGCCCTGCGCCTCAAGCGCCTCGATCAGCTTCGGCGCCAAGGTCTTGTGGCCCGCAGCCTGCGACGAGATCCCCACGATGTGCACATCGTTGTCGATCGCATCCTGTGCCGCCTCTTCCGGGGTCTGGAACAATGGGCCGACATCGACGTCAAACCCGATGTCGGCAAACGCCGTGGCGATCACTTTCGCACCCCGGTCATGCCCGTCCTGGCCCATCTTGACCACCAGCATCCGTGGCCGGCGGCCTTCCTCTTCTGCGAACTTCTCGACATCGGCCTGGATCGCCGCGAATTCCGCGTCGCCCTCATAGGCCGCGCCATAGACACCCGCCAGGGTCTTCACTTCCGCCCGGTGCCGCCCGAATGCCTTTTCCATCGCCATCGAAATTTCTCCAACCGTGGCACGCGCCCGCGCCGCTTCGACCGCCAGCCCCAACAAGTTGCCCTGCCCGCTCGCCGCACCGCTTTCCAGGGCCGCCAACGCCGCGTCACAGCCCGCCTGATCGCGGCTGGCCTTGATCCGTTCCAGCCGCGCAATCTGCGCATCGCGCACGGCGGTATTGTCGATCTCGCGCACCTCGATCTGGTCTTCCTGTGCCAGCCGGAACTTGTTGACCCCCACGATCACCTCATCGCCCCGGTCTACCGCCGCCTGCCGCCGCGCTGCAGCCTCTTCTATTCGCAGCTTCGGCATACCGGACGCGACCGCCTTGGTCATGCCGCCCATCGCATCGACCTCTTCGATCAGCTTCCACGCCGCATCCGCCAGATCGGCGGTCAGCTTTTCGACGTAGTAGGATCCTGCCAATGGATCGACGACCTTGGTCACGCCGGTTTCATTCTGCAGGATCAGCTGCGTATTACGCGCGATTCGGGCGGAAAATTCCGTAGGCAAAGCAATGGCTTCGTCAAAGGAGTTCGTGTGCAGCGACTGCGTCCCGCCAAGCACCGCGCTCATCGCTTCATAGGCGGTGCGCACGATGTTGTTGTAGGGGTCCTGTTCCTGCAAGGACACGCCCGAGGTCTGGCAATGCGTCCGCAGCATCAGGCTGCCTGGCTTCTTCGGGTTGAACTCCGACATGATCCGGTGCCACAGGAAGCGCGCAGCGCGAAGCTTGGCGGATTCCATGAAGAAATTCATGCCGATGGCGAAAAAGAACGAGAGCCGCCCGGCGAAAGCATCGACATCCATGCCCCGCTCTACCGCCGCTTTCACGTATTCCTTGCCATCGGCAAGCGTGAAGGCAAGCTCCTGAACAAGGTTCGCACCCGCCTCCTGCATGTGGTAGCCGGAAATGGAAATCGAATTGAACTTCGGCATCTCTTTCGACGTATATTCAATGATATCCGACACGATCCTCATGCTAGGTTCGGGCGGATAGATATAGGTGTTGCGCACCATGAATTCTTTCAGAATGTCATTCTGAATGGTGCCCGACAGTGCCGCCCGTTCGACGCCCTGTTCTTCGCCCGCGACGATGAAGGACGCCAGAACCGGGATCACCGCCCCGTTCATGGTCATCGACACGCTGACCTCGCCCAGCGGGATACCGTCAAACAGGATCTTCATGTCCTCGACGCTGTCGATGGCCACACCGGCCTTTCCTACATCGCCCACGACCCGTTCGTGATCGCTGTCATAGCCGCGATGCGTGGCCAGATCGAAAGCGACCGACACGCCCTGCTGCCCGGCGGCCAAAGCCTTGCGGTAAAAGGCATTGGATTCCTCGGCCGTCGAAAACCCGGCATATTGGCGGATCGTCCATGGCCGGCCCGTGTACATCGTGGCACGCGGGCCACGTGTGAACGGGGGCAGCCCCGGCAACGTTACCGCCTGATGCGGATGACCCTGCCCGTCGCAAACGTCATAAATGGGGTAAACGTCGATGCCTTCCGGCGTGTGCCAGGTCAGATCGTCCAGCGACCGCCCCCGCAATTCCTTTTCGGCAAGGGCTTTCCAATCGTCAAAGGCGCTCATGTGCCCGCTCCTTAGCTCTGTTCCGTCAGAGATTGAACTTTCTTCGAAAATTCAGCCCCTTCATGCTTCGTTTTGGGGCTCGCCAGACCTATATTCGTCTGACGAGAGGTGATGATGAGATTTCTGTTCGTCCTGTTGACCACAGCCTTGCTGATGCCGCTGTCCGCCTTGGCGCAGGACGCGGAACCACCCGTGCTGGACATTCGTCCTGCCAATGAAGTCGTTCTGGATGATTTCCTGTGGGTCAATCGCGTCATCGTCGTTTTCGCCGATACCGACCGCGATCCGAAATTCATCGAACAGATGGACCTGCTGGCCGACCGGCCCGGCGATCTGCTGGAACGCGACGTCGTCATCATCACCGATACTGATCCGCGCAGCCCGTCCGACATTCGCAAGGACCTGCGTCCGCGCGGCTTCGTGCTGCTGTTCATCGACAAGGACGGCGTTATCAAGCTGCGCAAACCAACGCCCTGGCATGTGCGCGAAATAGTTCGGTCCATCGACAAGACCGAGTTGCGCCAGCAGGAACTGCGCCAGGACCGCTGAACCGCAACCCCTGTCATGCCGCCGCCCCCAAGACAGACACAGCGGGAACGCCGCCGGCCTTCAACGCTGCCAGATCATTGGCATAGCGTTCACGCAAGGCAAGCCGCGCCCGGCGCCGAAACGGCATGAAACGCTCCTGGTCATCGCCCGCAGCTTGCATCGCCCTGTTGATCAACGTCTCGGTCCCCATGGACGGGGCGGATTCGCGAAGCTCCAGCGCATGCTGCATGGCAACAGCCCCCAGGCGCTGGTTACGTTTGTCTGCCCTGATCCGGGGGAACGGCGCCTCGACCGGGCCGACCATGTCATGGATCAGCTTGTCCAGCGCGCCTTTGGCACCGGAATAGACCCAGACGCGGATATCTGACTTGGGAAAGGCCGCATGGGTATCTGACAATACCTGTGGCCAGCCTCGCGGCGAACCAAGGACATCAGGTCCGACATCCGCGAAATCCGGCACACCTTGGCGCAGGGCCGTATGCGCATAGATCGACGCCCAATATTCGGTATAGCCGCGCACCGCAAAGTAGATGCGTGTCGGCGCGACCGGCAGCAGGTCGGCCAAGACCGTCAGCCGTTTCGCAGCGTCAGGATACAGCGCCGCCGCCCGGATGTTGCCCGACATATTGCCGATCAGATTTTCATCACTGACGATCACCCGCACGATCCCACGTGCGCGGTCCTGTTGCAGCCGTTTCGCCAACTCCTGCCGCGCGGCATCGCGCGCGGCGCGCATCGTCGCATTCGGAATGCCGACTCGCGTGATCCGCATGGCCGGACCGCTGATCGCGTCCCGCATCACCGTTGGCCCCCAGATCGCCACGCCCTGCGCGGCAAGCGCCTTTCGCCGTCGCATCAGCGCCCGCTGCAAGGCGGTCGTGCCCGTTCGATGGGCGCCCAGATGCAGGATCAGTTCCATGCGCTCCTATTCGAACTCCATGATCACGTCATCGACGGCCAGGCTGTCGCCTGCCGCCGCGTTGATCTTGGACACTCTGCCCTTCTTTTCCGCGCGCAGGATGTTTTCCATCTTCATCGCCTCGACCGTGCACAGCGCCTGACCTTCTTGCACCTCGTCGCCGACTTCGACATCGACCTTCACGATCAGACCGGGCATCGGGCACAGCAGCAGCTTGGACGTATCCGGCGCAACCTTTTCCGGCATCAGCGCGAACAGATCGGCCTGCCGTGGGGTCAGCACATGCACGCGCAGATCGGCGCCGCGCGTGCGGATCCGATAACCACCCGTGGCCTTGCCGACCTTCAGAACCAAGGGCGCTCCATCCACCGACAGGGTCGCAAGCTTGTCGCCCGGCACCCAGTCCGAGGTTACGCGCATCTCTTCGCCGCCTTCAAAGCGGATCGTCGATCCGTCACGGTCAGCCTCGATGGTCAAGTCAAAGCGGTGGCCTTGCACCAGCACGGACCAGTCCGTTCCGACCCGCCGTTCGTGGTTGTCCATCCGGCCCGACACGCGCGTCCGGCGAATTTCGGCGACCCGGTGCATGGCCGACGAAGCCGCCGCCACCCGGCGCAACGTGCGTTCCTTCAGCGTGACGCCTTCGAACCCATCGGGGTATTCTTCGGCAATAAAGGCCGTCGTCATATCGCCCGATACGAATTTCGGATGATCCATCACCGCCGACAGGAATGGCAGGTTATGCCCGATCCCTTCCAATTCGAACCCATCCAGTGCCACGCGCATGTTTTCGATGGCCTGTTCCCGCGTCGGCCCCCAGGTGCAGAGCTTGGCGATCATCGGATCGTAATACATGCTGATCTCGCCGCCTTCATAGACGCCGGTGTCGTTGCGAACGATGTTGTCTTCCCGAACCACTTCCGCTGGTGGCCGATACCGCGTCAGCCGCCCGATCGAGGGCAGGAACCCGCGATAGGGGTCTTCGGCATACAACCGGTTTTCAATGGCCCAACCGTTGATCTTCAGGTCCTTCTGCGCGAAGGGAAGTTTTTCACCATTGGCCACACGGATCATCTGTTCGACAAGGTCGACCCCGGTGATCAGCTCGGTCACCGGATGCTCAACCTGCAGGCGCGTGTTCATTTCCAGGAAATAGAAATTCTTGTCGCCATCGACGATGAATTCCACCGTCCCGGCGCTGGCGTACCCCACGGCATGGGCCAACGCGACCGCCTGTTCGCCCATCGCCTTGCGCGTGGCTTCGTCCAGAAACGGGCTTGGCGCTTCTTCTACGACCTTCTGGTTGCGCCGCTGGATGGAACATTCGCGTTCGTGCAGATAGACGCCATTTCCGTGCTTGTCGCACAGCACCTGTATTTCGATGTGACGCGGCTGCGTCACGAATTTCTCGATGAAAATCCGGTCATCGCCAAAGGAACTGGCCGCCTCGTTCTTGGACGACTGGAACCCTTCGCGGGCCTCCTGGTCGTTCCAGGCAATCCGCATCCCCTTGCCTCCGCCGCCGGCGGATGCCTTGATCATCACCGGATAGCCGATTTGCTGGCTGATCTTCACCGCCTCATCAGCATCCTCAATCAGGCCCATATAGCCCGGCACCGTCGACACATTCGCATCCTGCGCGATCTTTTTCGACGTGATCTTGTCGCCCATCGCTTCGATGGCACCTTTCGGTGGCCCGATGAAAGCGACGCCCTCGGCTTCCAGCGCCTCGGCGAATTTCGGGTTTTCCGACAAGAAGCCATAGCCCGGATGCACCGCCTCGGCCCCGGTCTGGCGAATGGCGTCCATTACCTTGTCGATGACGATATAGGACTGGTTGGCCGGCGGCGGGCCGATATGGACGGCCTCGTCGGCCATTTGCACGTGCAGCGCCTGCGCGTCGGCATCGGAATAGATGGCGACCGTCTTGATGCCCATCTTGCGGGCGGTCTTGATGACCCGGCAGGCAATTTCCCCCCGGTTGGCGATCAGGATTTTCTTGAACATGTCCCCATCCTTTTCAGATCCCGTCCGCCCAGCGGATCGGCACGAAAAAACCACCCTGCCGGAAGGCCGACAGGATGGTTTCGATTGATTTCAGCTGTGTCGCGCGATGCGCGGCGCAAGGTTCAGCAGCTGCCGGAATACTCCTGACAGTAAATATTGGTGCCCGCACCGACCAGCGCCGCGCCAAGTGGGCTGACACCGGCGACAAGGCCGATACCGGCCCCTGCACCGCCACCCAGAATGGCTTGTTCGCCGAACGTGTCGCCGCAGGCGGAAAGCGCAAGCACCGCGCCAACCATTGCGATCCAAATTCTCTTATGCATGACCAGCTCCCCCAGTTTGGCCTTGATCCTGGCTGTCGATTACAGATCCGGGCATTTGCCTGGGTTGTTCTGGCAATAGATGTTGACGCCCGCACCAACGACAGCGCTGGTCGTCGTGTCGCCGCCCAGAACCATGGCCGTCCCGGCGCCAGCGCCTGCGCCCAAAAGCCCCTGTTCCAGAACCGTGTCGCCGCAGGCCGACAGCGTGAACACGCCAGCCACGGCTGCAATCCAGATTTTCTTGTGCATTGATCAATGCCCCTGCTTGTTGCCTCGATGTCCAGACCATCGCGCTTGGCGGGCTGATATTCAATAACATTCTGTGTGGGATGCGGGACATATCGGGTCAAATCCGCAGACCAGAAAGACTGCAGGGGTTTGGCCGGGATCAGACCAAACCCCTGCAATGGGGAAGGGTAACGGTTTTGACGTTCTGCAACGGGCCCATGACTGGTGAGGCCCGCCGCTGACTGAACATTGCCGTGAGTCTCGCGAATCCCCAAATGCATTGCCAAGCCCATGGGCAAATCGGCCAAAAAACGCCGAAACACGCGCAGGGCGAGCGGATTTGCGCCGGGGCGGCTCATTCGAACAGCTCCGGGAAACTGAGGGCCGCAGCCCGCATATCCAACCTTAACATTGCCTCGTAATTCGCTGGGTCAAAAGGTTCTTCTGCCGGAAGAACCTCGCGCCCGAACAACCAGCCTAGCCGGCCTGCATCCAGATTCCCGCGTTCAAACGGTGATTCCCCGAAATGCTGGATCAGCGCGGACAAAAACGCGGCATCCGCGCGCTTGTCCGCGGGCTTGCGATCCTTGCGCCGTTCGCGGGCCACAAGCGGCGTGACCCCCTTGGGATTGGCCCGCCGGATGGTAAACTGGTAATCCGTGCCCTGCAAACGCCCGGGGAACCCGCGATGCTTGGTCATTTCCGGCAGCTTGGGCATCAGGATACCCCTCGCCAGGTCAGTCGTCGTCCCTGTCCATCGACAGAACCGCCACGCCGATCTGCACTGCCCCGAAGGTCAGCGCCATCTGGAACCCGAACACGAACATGGCCAGCGGCGTCTTTCCGAACAGATCGCCCAACCCAAAGATATTCTTCCAGATGATCAGTACGGTCACCACGACGCCCAGCGCCATGCCGATCACGGCATGGACCAGCAGGAAGCGTACAAGCTTGGGCAATCGGTTCCACATGCGCCCAACATACGTTACCTACGGGAAACGTTTGCTGCGGCATGTTGCCCGCACCTCGCCGATATTTTGCGGCGAATTGCATTACAGCGGAATGTTGTCGTGCTTTTTCCACGGGTTCTTCAACTGCTTGCCCCGCAAGCTGGCAAAAGCCCGCGCAACGCGCTTGCGGGTGCCATGCGGCTGGATGACTTCGTCGATGAACCCTTTTTCCGCCGCCACGAACGGGTTGGCGAACCGGTCCTCGTAGTTTTTCGTGCGCTCGGCGATCTTGTCCTTGTCGTCCAGTTCCGACCGATACAGGATCTCGACCGCGCCCTTGGCCCCCATCACCGCAATCTCTGCGGTGGGCCAGGCATAGTTGAAATCGCCGCGCAGGTGCTTGGACGCCATCACGTCATAGGCCCCGCCATAGGCCTTGCGGGTAATGACCGTGACCTTCGGCACCGTCGCTTCGCCATAAGCAAACAAGAGCTTCGCGCCATGCTTGATGACGCCGCCATATTCCTGTGACGTGCCCGGCAGAAAGCCCGGCACATCGACCAGCGTCAGGATCGGGATTTCAAACGCATCGCAGAACCGCACGAACCGCGCGGCCTTGCGGCTGCTGTCGATGTCCAGACAGCCCGCCAGCACCATCGGCTGATTGCCCACCACGCCCACGGTCTGGCCTTCCAGCCGGATGAAGCCGGTGATGATGTTCTTGGCATAGTCGGCCTGAATTTCGTAGAAATCGCCCTCGTCCGCCAGCTTCTCGATCAGCTCTTTCATGTCATAGGGCGTGTTGGGGTTGGCAGGCACCAAAGTGTCCAGCGACCTGTCAATCCGCGACGGGTCGTCAAAGAACGGCCGCACCGGCGGCTTTTCACGGTTGTTGAGCGGCAGGAAATCGACCAGGCGGCGCACTTCGATCAGCGCCTCGACATCATTGTCGAATGCCCCATCGGCCACCGAAGATTTCCTGGTGTGGGTTGACGCGCCGCCCAGTTCCTCGGCGGTCACGACTTCGTTCGTCACCGTCTTCACCACATCCGGCCCGGTCACGAACATGTAGGACGTATCGCGCACCATGAAGATGAAATCGGTCATGGCAGGCGAATAGACCGCCCCGCCCGCGCAAGGCCCCATGATGACGCTGATCTGAGGCACCACGCCGGATGCCATGATGTTGCGCTGGAACACCTCGGCATAACCGGCCAGCGACGCCACGCCTTCCTGGATGCGCGCCCCGCCGCTGTCGTTCAGCCCGATCACCGGCGCGCCGTTCTGCACCGCCATGTCCATGATCTTGCAAATCTTCTGCGCATGGGTTTCCGACAGCGAACCGCCAAACACCGTGAAATCCTGGCTGAACACGTAGACCATTCGCCCGTTGATCGTGCCCCAGCCGGTCACCACCCCGTCCCCTGCCGGGCGCTGTTCCTCCATGCCGAAATCGGTGCAGCGATGCGCCACGAACATGTCGAATTCCTCGAAGCTGTCCTCGTCCAGCAACAGCTCGATCCGTTCACGCGCAGTCAGCTTGCCCTTGCCGTGCTGGGCATCGATGCGGCGCTGGCCGCCGCCCATCCGCGCCACTTCACGGCGATCGTTGAGTTCCTGTAGGATATCGGACATGTCTTTCCTCCCGGCTGCGGCTTCTGTCTAGGGCATAGCAGGCCAACCGCAAAGCGCGATCTGGCGAATTTGCAAATCGTATGCAGAACCAATCTGCATAACAGCAAATCAGCAAACCGGTCACGAATATGGGCATGGACAATCCCGAATAACCGGACTTACATCCCCGCATGACTGATTTGCCCCGCGCCGAGTTTCTGAACCGCGCGACCCCGCCCCATGTCCTGACTCTTGTGACCCTGGCCGGCAGCCAGGCTATGGCGGTGAATATGTTCCTGCCTTCCCTGCCCGCCATGGCAGAACATTTCGGTACGGAATATTCGGTCATCCAACTGTCGGTGGCACTTTTTCTGGCCTCGTCCGGCGTACTGCAGATCCTGATCGGCCCGCTATCCGACCGCTTTGGACGACGCCCCATACTTTTGGCCGGATTTGGCATGTTTTCGCTGGCCACCATCGGCTGCATTTTTGCTCCAAACGTCGTCGTCTTCCTGATGTTTCGAATGTTGCAGGCATCCATTGCCGTTGGGATGGTCCTGAGCCGCGCAATTGTGCGCGACATGTACGACCAGGAAAAATCAGCCTCCGTCATCGGCTATGTCACGATGGGCATGTCGATCGTACCGATGCTGACACCGGCGCTTGGCGGCGTCCTTCAGGAAAACTTTGGCTGGCAGGCCAGCTTCTGGACGCTTCTGATAACGGGCCTGGCGGTCGTTGTGCTGATCTGGGCCGACAGCGGCGAAACCAATCAAAGCCAAAGTGTCAGTCTGGCGGCGCAGGTGCGCGATTATCCGATCTTGCTGACATCGCAACGGTTCTGGGGCTATGCCGCCAGCGCCGCGCTGTCTTCGGGGGCGTTCTTTGCCTATCTCGGTGGCGCACCCTTTGTCGGCGTTCAGGTCTACGGGCTGGCACCCGATGTGTTTGGCCTCTATTTCGGCGCCCCGGCCCTGGGCTATCTTGTGGGCAATGGCCTGACGGGCCGTTATTCGGCGCGAGTGGGGATCAACCGGATGATCCTTGCGGGGTCGATCCTGGCTTCGGTCGGCATCGCAACGGCACTTATCCTTTCGCTGGTCGGATATCATGCGGCCATCGCGTTCTTTGCCCCGATGACTTTTCTTGGGCTCGGCAACGGGCTGGTAATCCCGAATGCCACGGCCGGGCTTTTGTCCGTTCGGCCGCAACTGGCCGGAACCGCCAGCGGTCTGGGCGGCGCCCTGATGATCCTGGGCGGCGCCGGGCTGTCGGCCTTGGCCGGGACATTTCTGGACCCACAGTCCGGACCCTATCCGCTGCTATCGATCCAACTAACCGTGATCCTGTCGTCAATCGTCGCCATTGTGTGGGTGATGCGCCGCGAAAAGCGGCTCGGGCTTGCTTGAACGCCTTTGCAAATGCTACGCAAATCGCCAAATTAGATTTGCAAAGGTGCCTGTATGGCTCAACAAAAGCTCTATGCCGGCGCCAAGCTGCGGGAAATCCGCACCAAGCTGGAACTGACGCAAAAGGACTTCGCCGGAAAGCTCGGCGTGTCCCTGCCCTATCTGAACCAGATGGAAAACAACAACCGGCCAATTTCGGCGGCCGTGATCTTGGCGCTGGCCAACGAATTTGGCGTCGACGTGACCGAGCTTTCGGCAGGCGACAGCGAGAGGCTGGTCTCCGACATCCGCGAGGCGCTGGCTGACCCGATCTTTGCTGGCGACACCCCACCCATGGCCGACCTGCGCCTGACCGCATCCAACGCCCCCGCCCTGGCGCGCGCCTTCCTGACCTTGCACCGGACCTATCGACAGACCCATGAAAGGCTGGCCGCCCTGGACGAAGCCCTGGGCCGCGACGACAGCGGTTTGCGCGCCAGCCCATGGGAAGAAGTGCGCGATTTCTTCCACTATTGCGACAACTACATCGACGCGATGGACCGCGCCGCCGAACGTTTCGCCGAAACCCATGGCGGTGATGCGGTGGCAGGGGCCCGGGCGGTGCTGGCCGAACATGGCATTCGCATCGAATACCGCGATACCGGCGCGCTGCGCCATTTCGACCGTGACCGCAAGGTTCTGGAACTTTCGCGCCGCGCGCCACCTGCGTCGACCAGCTTTCAATTGCTGATGCAGGTGGCGCTCTTGACGCAAGACGACCTGATCGAGGCGACCCTGGATCTTGCCCGGTTTCAGGCGCCCGAAGCCCGCGACATCGCCAAGATCGGGTTGGTCAATTACTTCGCCGGTGCCGCGCTCTTTCCCTATGCACGCTTCCATGCCGCCGCCCGGCAGGCCCGCCATGATCTGGAACTGCTGGCCGACCGGTTCGGCGCGTCGGTCGAACAGGTCGCCCATCGGCTGTCCACCTTGCAACGGCCCGGCGCCAAGGGCGTGCCGTTCTTCTTTGTCCGTGTCGATCAGGCGGGCACGATCACCAAGCGCCATTCCGCGACCAAGCTGCAGTTTGCCCGTTTTGGCGGCGCCTGCCCACTGTGGAACGTCCATCAGGCGTTTGAAACCCCCGGCCGGTTCCTGCGCCAACTGGCCGAAACGCCCGACGGCGCGCGCTATGTCTGCCTCGCCCGCGACGTATCGAAATCCGGCGGCTCTTTCGCTGCGCCGGTGAAAAGATACGCCATTGGTCTGGGGTGCGAGGTCGCTCATGCGACACAGCTCGTCTATGCTGATGGGTTGGACCTGACCAATCCAGCGGCTTTCGAACCGATCGGCATTTCCTGCCGTATTTGCGACCGCAAGAATTGTCATCAGCGATCCGTGCCGCCGCTTGAGCGCCGTTTGCGCGTGCATCCCGACGAACGCGGCCTGCTGCCCTACGAAATCGACTGAAAAAAGAAGCGGCAAGATCGCCTGCCGCTTCATTCTGTTTGAAACTTCCGTGGTGAACGATCTGGGGCCTCTGCTCAGGCCAATGGGCCCGCGCCCCTTGGCTTACGCTGAAAGGATCTTCCAGATTTCGTCCTTCAGCACCATGCGTTGCTTGCGCAACTCTGCCTCGTGGATCTCGTCCGTTGGCATGACCTTGGTTTCGGCGCGATGAACCTGCCGGTTTACATCATGGTATTCATCCATCAGGCGCGCGAAATGGCTGTCCGAAGTCTTCAATTGATGGATCAGATCGGCCTTTTCGGGGAATTCCTCGGCAATCTCGTGCGGTACGTGTGACATTCGCGTCTCCTTCAAGTCATGTCTGTTCGGCATGGATCAGACCACCACAAAGCAGGCCAAACCTTGATCCAGCGCAAAGGTTAGACCTTTGTTGCCGGACTTGGTGGGGTGACCGACCGGCGCCGCAGCATTGCCTCACGCCAGCTGATATAACTGACCGCCCCGATGATGAGTGCGCCGCCCGCGATGACGTAGCCATCCACGGCCTCGCCGAAGGCGAACCAGCCCAGCAGTATGGCCCAAATGAGTTGCAGGAAGGTCACCGGCTGGGTGACGCTGACCGGGGCAGCGGCCAGGCCCAGCGTCATAGCGTAATGCGCTGCCGTGGCCAGGCAGGCGACGATGAAGGTCCAGAACAATTGTTCGCCCGTCGGTGGCACCCAGACCAACCAGGCCAGCGGCGCCAGGCCAATCGTGACAGTGATCGACAACATGCCGACAATCACCGGTGCCGAAGCGCGGGCCGAGGCGACCTTGACCGTCAGATAGGACGCGCCAAAGGCCATGGCCGCGAAGATCATTGCGATGTGGCCGGATGACAATTCACGAAACCCCGGGCGCAGGATGATCAGCGCCCCGATCAGCGCCGCAGCCACGGCGGCAATCCGGCGCATCGCCAACGCCTCGCCCAGCACGAAGACCGCGCCCAGCGTCACGTAGACCGGGTTCATGTAACTCATTGCCGTAACCTCGGCGACAGGAATGCGGGCCATGGCATAGAACCAGCAGGTCACGCCAATGGTGTGGACCACGCCGCGCATCGCAAACAGGCGCAAATCCCGCCCCGTCAGGCGCGCCCGCAGGATCGGCCGGATCATCGGGATCAGAAAGACCAGCCCCGTCGCATATCGCAAAAATGCGGCTTCGGCCGCCGGCAAGCCTGTGCCCAGCATCCGCACCACGCCGGTGACGCCGACGAACAGAAGCCCGGACACCACCATCCAGGCGATCCCGACCAGGGGTTTGTTGGGAGTGCTTTCCATGGCGCCTTTGAACGACGCCACGGCGGCAGGTGCAAGCCGTTAAAGCTGCGCCATCACCTCGTCGGAGGCTTCGAAGTTGGTGGTGACGGTTTGCACGTCGTCGTCATCTTCCAGCGCATCGACCAGACGCATCAGTTTTTGCATGCCGTCCAGATCCAGTTCGGTGGTGGTGGTCGGGCGCCAGACCAGCTTGGTCGATTCGCTTTCGCCAAGCTCGGCCTCAAGCGCCGTCGACACTTCGTTCAGGTCCGTATCGGCACACCAGATGATATGGCCTTCTTCAGAGCTTTCGACATCTTCCGCTCCAGCTTCGATGGCTGCCATCATCACTGTGTCGGCATCGCCGACAGATGCGGGATAGGCGACCTCGCCCTTGCGTTCGAACATGAAGCCGACAGACCCGGTTTCACCGAGATTGCCGCCATGCTTGCCAAAGGTCGACCGGACATTCGACGCCGTCCGGTTGCGATTGTCGGTCATGGCCTCGACGATCACGGCGACGCCACCCGGGCCGTAGCCTTCGTAACGGATTTCATCATAGCTTTCGGCATCGCCGCCAATGGCTTTCTTGATCGCGCGGTCGATCACATCCTTGGGACAGGAGTTCGACTTGGCTTCCTTGACCGCCAGACGCAGACGCGGGTTCTTTTCCGGATCGGGGTCGCCCATTTTGGCCGCCACGGTGATTTCCTTGGCGAGTTTCGAAAACAGCTTGGATCTCGCAGCGTCCTGACGCCCTTTGCGATGCTGAATATTCGCCCATTTTGAATGGCCGGCCATGTGCCTGCTCCGTCGGTGTAATTTGAATTGCGCGGTTCTATAGGCCGAGGCCCGAAAAGGAGCAAGAGCGGCTGCGCCTATTCCCGATCCTTGGGCGATCCCATAACCACATGGGTGGTGATCTGGTTGACCTGCGCCAGCGTGCCCAGACGGTCGGTGTGGAACCGCTTGTAATCGGCAAGGTCGCGGGTTTCGACACGCAACAGGTATTCCACCGCGCCGGTGATGTTATGGCATTCGCGCACCTCGCGACAGGCCTGCATGGCGTGTTCGAAATCCTGCTGCGATTTCTTGGTATGCAGGTTCAGCCCAACAGTGACATAGGCCACGAAGCCGACCCTACGCGCACGTTCAGACAACACCGCGCGATAGCCAGCGATCAGCCCGCGTCGTTCTAGATCCTGCACGCGGCGCAGGCAGGCCGATGGTGAAAGCCCGACCTTATCGGCCAACACCGCATTGGCCATGCGTCCGTCGCGCGACAGTTCACGCAATATCCGGGCGCTGATTGCGTCCACAT
>JBNKYL010000054.1:0-16203 GCA_050300875.1 Paracoccaceae bacterium | reverse complement strand
ATCGCAAAGGCACGCGGCGCGCGGCGGGCGGTCTTGTTGCCTGTATCGGCCCCGTTCCATTGCGCTTTGATGCAACCCGCAGCCGAAGTAATGGCCGAGGCGCTGGACGACGTCGCGATTTCCCGGCCCGTTGTCCCGGTCGTGGCCAATGTGCTGGCGTCGGGCGTCAGCGATCCGGGCACGATCCGTTCGCTGCTGGTTCAGCAGGTCACCGGGGCGGTGCGCTGGCGCGAGAGTGTGGAATGGATGGCCGGTGAAGGCGTTGATGCGTTCTGGGAAATCGGGTCAGGCAAGGCGCTGACCGGGATGGTGCGGCGGATCGCAAAAGAAGCGGAAACACGCGCGGTTGGGTCGCCAGACGACGTAGTCGCCGCAGTCGAAAGCCTGAGCTGAGGAGGGGCGGAGATGTTCAGTCTGGACGGAAAGAACGCATTGGTCACGGGGGCGTCGGGCGGAATCGGCGCGGCAATTGCCGAGGTGTTGCATGGCGCTGGCGCAACTGTAGCCCTGTCAGGCACCCGGATTGCACCGCTGGAGGAGCTGGCGGCGAAGCTCGGCGATCGTGTTCACGTGCTGACGTGCAACCTTTCGGATGCGCAAGAGGTCGAGGCACTGCCCAAGCGCGCGGCCGAAGCCATGGGGAGCGTGGATATCCTGGTCAACAATGCCGGGATCACGCGTGACAATCTGTTCATGCGCATGTCGGACGAGGAATGGCAAAGCGTCCTGGACGTGAACCTGACATCGACGATGCGGCTGTGCCGGGGTGTCTTGCGTGGCATGATGAAGGCACGTTGGGGCCGGATCGTGAACATCTCGTCCATCGTGGGTGCGACCGGCAACCCGGGGCAGGGGAACTACGCCGCGTCCAAGGCGGGCATGGTCGGCATGTCGAAATCCTTGGCCGCCGAGGTTGCGAGCCGGGGGATCACGGTGAATTGCGTGGCGCCGGGCTTCATCGCCACGGCGATGACCGACAAGCTGAACGACGATCAGAAAGCGCGGATCAATGCGCAGATTCCCGCCGGGCGCATGGGCACCCCTGAGGAGATCGCTGCTGCGACCTTGTATTTGTCAAGCGACGAGGCCAGCTATGTCACCGGAACCACACTGCACGTGAACGGTGGGATGGCTATGATATAGCCTGCAATTTGAATGCCCTGCCGGGCCTGCGCCCGGGTGGGATGTGGACGATCGGAAAGCGTTTGCGTCGGCGAAACGATATGGTATAGGCGGCGCGAATTGTACTGGGTTTTTGGCGTAGATCGTCGTGTGGCTTATGGCTTGCGGGACGCTGATCCGGTCAAACAGAGTGGGGCATAAGCCCCAGAAAAAGTGAGGAAAGAACATGAGCGACATTTCTGATCGCGTGAAAAAGATTGTTGTCGAGCACCTGAGCGTTGACGAAGACCGCGTAACCGATTCTGCGTCCTTCATCGATGATCTGGGCGCGGACAGCCTGGACACCGTCGAATTGGTTATGGCGTTCGAAGAAGAATTTGGCATCGAAATTCCCGACGACGCGGCTGAAACCATTCAGACCTTTGGCGACGCGGTGAAATTTATTACCGAAGCTTCCTGATTTTTCGGGACAGAATTTGAAAGGACGGTCGCGGTGCGGCCGTCCTTTTCATTTGTGGGTGGCCCGAGCGCGGGCGATGGGTTGCCCAGCTTTGGCGGGGCAAGTATCACGGGTGCCAACCGTGAACAGTCAACAGGATGCGGAACATGAGGCGAGTTGTTGTGACCGGGCTGGGTATGGTCAGCCCCCTGGCATGTGGCGTTGAAGAAAGCTGGAAGCGGCTTTTGGCGGGGCAATCGGCGGCGGGGACCATAACGCGGTTTGATGCAAGCCATTTGGCGACGACTTATGCGTGCGAGATCCCGCGCGGCGATGGGTCTGACGGCACGTTCAATCCCGATGACTGGATGGAACCCAAGGAACAACGCAAGGTCGATGAATTCATCCTTTATGGTATGGCAGCGGCGGTTCAAGCGGTCCAGGATGCGGGCTGGACGCCCGAAGACGAAGAAAGCCGGCTGCGCACTGGTGTGATGATCGGTTCGGGCATTGGCGGGCTGAGTTCGATTGCGGAAACGGCGATCACGCTGAAAGAACGCGGGCCGCGGCGCGTGTCGCCGTTTTTCATTCCAGGTGCGTTGATCAACCTTGTATCGGGGCAAGTCAGCATTCGGTTCGGGTTCAAGGGCCCGAACCATGCGGTTGTGACGGCTTGTTCGACGGGGGCCCATGCGATTGGTGACGCGGCGCGGCTGATCCAGTGGGGGGATGCCGATGTGATGGTGGCCGGTGGGGCGGAAAGCCCGATTTCCGAGATTGGTATCGCCGGTTTCAATGCCTGCAAGGCTTTGTCGACGAAACGCGGGGAAGAACCGCAGAAAGCAAGCCGACCCTATGATGCGGACCGGGATGGGTTCGTCATGGGCGAAGGCGCGGGTGTCGTGGTTCTGGAAGAATATGAACACGCTAAGGCGCGCGGCGCGAAGATTTATGCCGAAGTGGCAGGTTATGGGCTGTCGGGCGACGCCTATCACATCACCGCGCCGTCCGAGGATGGCGATGGCGGGTATCGGTCGATGAAAGCGGCCATCGAGCGGGCGGGCATGACGCCTGCTGATATCGATTACATCAATGCGCACGGCACATCGACGATGGCCGATACGATCGAACTGGGCGCGGTCGAGCGGCTGATGGGCGATGCGGCGGCCGGGGCGACGATGTCGTCGACCAAGTCGTCGATTGGGCATCTTCTGGGGGCGGCAGGGGCCGTGGAGGCGATTTTCTGTATCCTGGCCATTCGCGATCAAATCGCGCCGCCGACGATCAACCTGGACAACCCGGCGATCGAGCCGAAACTGGATCTTGCGCCAAACGCCGCGCGCAAGCGGAAGGTGGATGTGGCGCTGTCCAATTCATTCGGGTTCGGCGGCACGAATGCGTCGCTGGTCATGAAGCGGGTGGCCGATTGATGTGGCGCCATGTCGCCAGCAATGCCCTGACCTTGCTGATCGTGGGGTTGATTGTCGGCGCGGGTATTCTTGCCTGGGCGCAGGCGCAATACCGCGCCGAAAGCAATCTGGAATCGGCGATTTGCCTGAAGGTGCCGCGCGGCAGCACGATGCGGTCCGTTTCGGCGGAACTGGCCGAGCGCGGTGCGATCAGCAGTGACATGATTTTTCGGCTTGGGGCAGATTATGCCGGCAAGTCGGAGGCGCTGAAGGCTGGGAGTTTTCTGATCCCGGCTGGCATGCCCATGAATCAGATTGTCGAGACAATTACCCGTAGCGGCGCCAGCACCTGTGGGACCGAGATTGTTCTGCGCATCGGTGTCAGCAACGCTCAGATGCAGGTGCGCGAGCTGGACCCGGAAACCAACCGCTTTGTGGAGATGGCGGAATTCGATGTTGGCGCCGAGGATATACCGCAAGCCTATGGCGAAGCGCGCGGCGATCAGGATACGCGATACCGGATTTCCATCGCCGAAGGGGCGACAGTCTGGCAGGTCGGGAATGCGCTGGCCGCCGTTGATTTCCTGAACAATGACGTGACCACACGGCCTGCCGAGGGGCGGATCGCGCCATTTGGATATGAAGTCGCTGCGGGTGCTTCGTTGTCGGAGCTTTACGCTGAAATGACAGCGCTTCAGGATGAACGGCTGGCCGACGCCTGGCGGGACCGGGCTGACGGCCTGCCGATAGAAACGCCGGAACAGGCGCTGATCCTGGCATCCATTGTCGAAAAGGAAACCGGGCTGGCCGAGGAACGCCGGCAAGTTGCGAGTGTCTTTGTCAACCGGTTGAAACAGGGGATCCGGCTTCAGTCCGATCCGACCGTGATCTATGGCGTGACGGATGGTCAGGGCGTGCTGGATCGGGGTATCAGACAGAGCGAGTTGCGGCGTGAGACGCCATACAACACCTATGTCATCGACGGATTGCCGGTTGGCCCGATTTCGAACCCGGGCCTGGACAGCATCCAGGCGGTTCTGAACCCTGCGGAGACGGATTATCTTTTCTTCGTTGCCGATGGGACGGGTGGTCATGCGTTTGCTGAAACCCTGGCGGAACACAACGCCAATGTGGCCAAGTGGCGCGAGATCGAGGCAAGTCAGGGAAGCGACTGAGCTCGGCCATGTAAAGGCTTTGTTAAGGCGACCGCACGCAACCTAGCGTTGAGCGGCCTTGACTTGGCGCACGCACCGAGATATACATTCATCCAAGCTAGAAGAAGTGGGCGAGCGGTTGAACCGAAAGGGTCAGCCGCTTTTCATTTTGCTCCAACGGACAGGCTAGCGAGGTGCATCCGTCAAATGGAAACCGGTGGCACAGTCCCAGACGAACTGGGGCTGGAGGTGGCAAGCGCTGAGGAAGTCGAGCGCCTGGCACGTATTGCGAAGAATTTGGTTGTTGAAACGATTGAGGATCTTCACCGCTGCAAACGCCATCTTCGGGAAGGGAATTTCGCAGAGCTCAACGAGCTTGAGAAAACCGCAGGTGAACTGACCAAGACAATCAAGATGCTTTTTCTTGAAAGGGATAAGATTGAAAAACTCATCCACGGCTTTGTTGCCGGGCGCCGGAGCCCAGCCATGGACCTTGGGGACGCGCGTGCCGAGGTCAAACGCCGAATGGATAGCCTGCGCGACGCCGGAAACCCGAGAGGCCTTCCTGGCGGGTCTTGATGACGAAACGATGCGGGCCTTGCCCTACCTGTTCGACTTCTGGGCGATGCCGCACCAATTGCCGCCGGATGGCGACTGGCGCACGTGGGTTGTGATGGGCGGGCGTGGCGCAGGCAAGACGCGTGCTGGCGCCGAGTGGATCCGGGCGCAGGTCGAAGGGGACAAGCCGAGTGATCCGGGGCAGGCGCGCCGTGTGGCCTTGGTAGGTGAAACCATCGAACAGGCGCGCGAGGTTATGGTGTTCGGCGAAAGCGGAATCATGGCCTGCACACCGCCGGATCGGACACCTTTGTGGCACGCCACGAGGAAGGTGTTGGAATGGCCCAACGGTGCGACGGCGCAGTTGATTTCCGCGCAGCAGCCGGAATCGTTGCGGGGACCGCAATTCGATGCCGCATGGGTGGATGAGATTGGGTGCGCGGCGGTCGACAAGGGGCCAAACGAACCGAACAAGTTCGTCGATGTGAAGTCATCGGAATCCGATCTGCCGCGGTATTCGAATGGGCGACGTGATGAACTGGCCCAGTATCAATGTCTTTCAGCAATACATGATTTCTGGGCGGACGCAGCCAACAATCCGGTCTCGACGGCATATGGTGCGCCCATGGTCGACACCGGCAGGATGCACGTTTGGGCGTGGGATGCGCGGCCCTACCCGCAGTTTCCAAATGACGTGGCACGGTGGTCTGACGGCGATAATTATTATCGTGGCCATTGGTTGAACGGCCGTGTCGGCGCACGAACTGTGGCCGGGGTCTTACGCGAAATCTGCGCGCAGTCCGGCGTGGTGGAACCCGTAACAGAACGGGCTTATGGGCTGGTCCGGGGCTATTCGGTGACCCAGGTTGGTTCCGGACGAGAGGCGATGCAACCGATCCTTCTTGCCCATGGCGTGGATGCCATCGAGGTGGACGGTCAGCTAGAGTTTCGCAGTCGCGATGGCGAGGCCAGGTCGCAGGTGGCCGAAGCAGACATGTTGGCTACTGACGCAACTGATGTACCGGTGAAGCGAATGCGCTTGGCTGGTGCCGAGGCGTTGAACAGGTTGCGAGTTTCCTATGTCGACGCCGATGGAAGTTTCGATCTGAAACTGGCAGAGGCGTCGATCGAACCTGGGTTGGCAGGCGGCGATGAAGATGCCGAAATTGGTTTGGTGATGACGGGCAGCGCAGCGCGGTCCATGGCGCAAAGGTGGTTGGCGGAGGCGCGCCTCGCAAACGAAACGCTGCATTTTGCACTGCCGCCGTCGCGCAGTGAATTGGGGGCAGGCGACGTCATTTCGGTAGAAGAGAGTGGCGAGGCAATTCGATACCGGATTGACCGCATCACGTTCGGTGAGGGACGTGAGATCGAAGCTGTGCGCGTCGATCAATCGGTCTACACCTCATCCGACACGGACGATAAGGCGCCACCGGTGGCCGCATTTGTTCCGCCGACGCCTGTCGCGTCGTTCCTAATGGACCTGCCGCACATTACCGGGACGGAACAGCCACAGAACCCGCGCCTTGCCGTCGTGTCCGATCCTTGGCCGGGTGAAGTCGCCGTCTACACTGCCCCGAACGACAACGGGTACGAGCTGGCAACCTTGTTGAACCAGCGTGCCACGCTGGGAGTCACAGAATCCGATCTTGCCCCCGCACAACCGGGCCTGTGGGATCGTGGTGCTGCATTAAAGGTGCGCCTTGTTCACGGAACCCTGAGTTCACAAGCGGACGTTGACGTTCTGAATGGCCGAAACCTCATGGCAATTGGTGACGGGTCGGCGCGGAACTGGGAGATATTCCAGTTTGAGCAGGCAGTTCTGCTGCCAGATGGCACCTACGAACTGTCCAAGAGACTGCGTGGACAGGCAGGAACCGACGGACTGGCCAAGCAGGTATGGCCCACGGGCAGCATTGTGGTCGCGTTGGACCCATTGCCGGTGGAAATCGGGCTGCCTTCAGGGTCGCGCGGACTGGCACGGCACTATCTGATCGGTCCATCCAATCGGCCCATCTCTGATCCGGTCTATGAGCATATTGTTGAGGCGGTGGATGGCGTTGCCTTGCGCCCATTTGCACCCGCGCATCTGCGCGTCCGAAAACTCGCCAATGGTGAAATCGAGGCGCGTTGGGTCCGACGGACACGGGTGGACGGCGACAGTTGGCAGGGCATGGACGTGCCGCTTGGCGAGGAAACGGAGCAATATCTGGTTCGCGTTTGGGCGGGCGGTGCCATGCTAAGGGAGGCCGTCGTGGGGCAGGCGAACTGGACCTATGGCCCGAACGAGCAAGCCCTGGATGGTGGTGTGTCTGGACCCATCGTTGTTCAGGTGGCCCAGTTGTCCACACAATTTGGACCCGGAAGCATCAGTGAGGTGAGCATCAATGTCTAATACTTCAAACCTTGGGCTGCCATTGTTGCAGCCTGCGCAGGCCCAAAAGCACGTTACGGTCAACGAGGCCTTGGCGATCCTTGACGGTGTTGCCTGTCTTAACCTGAAGTCCGTAACCGTCGCGAACCCGCCGACCTCGCCGGCGGATGGGGATAGCTATTTTCTGCCTGCTGGCGCCACAAATGGCTGGTTTGGTCAGGATGGCGCGGTTGCCGTATTTTCGAACGGCGGTTGGCTTTTCGTCACGCCGAAGATTGGTTGGCGCGGATGGATTGAGGACGTCGGCCAACATGCCATTTTTGACGGACTGGCCTGGCGTTTGGGGGCTAGCACGATTTCGGGCAATGGCGCAACGACCGTGCTAAAGGTCATAAACCTGGATCATGTGATCGTACCGGGCGGAACCAACACCGTAGCGGGCGCTATTCCCTCGGGCGCGGTGGTCATCGGTGTGACAGCCCGCGTGATGACGTCGTTCAGCGGGACACTGACATCCTGGCGTGTCGGGGTGCCCGGTTCGGATGACCGATATGGCACCAGCTACGGCCTTGCGCAGGGCTCCTGGGCGCGCGGCCTGACTGGAAGCCCAGTTGCCTACTACAGCGACACGGACCTGATCCTCACAGGTGAGGGTGGGGCGTTTGCGTCGGGCGATGTCCGAATGGCCATTCACCTGATGCAATTGGAAGTGCCATACTAGGCTCGGTCGGCATTTGGGCGGGCTTGCCTACATGGTCTTCGTCGTCCAAGTCGGAAGGCATTTCGGGTAGAACGGCCTTGACGGTTTCTTCCTGATTTCCCATGTCCATCCCTGACCGTTCACGCCACAGTGGCTGGTCAAACCGTTTTTGTCGGGATAGGCTACGCACATGGCACAGGAAAAACGCAAACTTCACCAAATCGACCCGGTCTGGACACGAATCCGGGATGAGGGCCAAAAAGCCGTTCTGGACGAGCCGCTGCTGGGTGGATTGGTTCATGCATGCGTATTGCATCATTCTTCCCTGGAAAGTGCGCTCGCATATCGAATTGCGCAGAAGCTCGCGTCGCCGGAAATGTCGGAGCAACTACTTCGCGAAATCACAGACGAGGCCTATGCGTCTGACGAAACGCTGGGTCTTGACGCTCGTGCTGATATCATGGCGGTCTTCGAGCGCGATCCAGCATGCCATCGCTACATTGAACCTGTTTTGTTTTTCAAAGGCTTCCAAGGTGTTCAGTCCTATCGCGTAGCGCATTGGCTGTGGCGGACAGGGCGCAAGGATTTGGCGCGCTTCATTCAGATGCGTTGTTCGGAACAGTTTGGTATCGACATTCATCCCGCGGCCAAAATAGGCAAAGGTATCATGATCGACCACGCCCATTCCATCGTGATCGGTGAAACGGCGGTCGTGGGTGACAACGTGTCGATGCTGCATTCCGTGACCCTGGGCGGGACCGGAAAGGAAGAAGAGGACCGCCATCCAAAGATCGGCAATTGCGTGCTGATTGGGGCCGGGGCCAAGGTCCTTGGCAATATCAAGGTCGGAGAGCGCAGTCGCATTGCGGCCGGGTCGGTGGTGTTGCACGAAGTGCCGTGCTGCAAGACCGTGGCTGGTGTCCCGGCCAAGATCGTCGGAGAAGCCGGCTGCGAACAACCTGCCCTGTCAATGGATCAAGTGATCGAGGGCGACAAAGCCTAGTTGCCGCGCAAGGACTTGACCATTTTGGAAATGCCGCCCCTCGTCGGGCGGCGTTTTTTTCGTTTTAGGGCCCGGTTCGAAATTCTGGACAGGCTCCACTAAATCTGCCTAAATGAACAAGCGTTCAATAATGGCGGGATTTGACCCATGTTCAACCATTCGATGCGTTTCGATCTTGGCGATGATGTCAACGCTTTGCGTGACATGGTCTATCGTTGGGCGCAGGAACGTCTGAAGCCGATGGCAGTCGACATCGACCGGTCAAACAATTTCCCCGCCGAGCTTTGGCGGGAAATGGGCCAGTTGGGCTTGCTCGGTATCACTGTGCCAGAAGAATTCGGCGGGTCCGATATGGGATATCTTGCCCATGTTGTGGCGGTCGAGGAAATCGCACGGGCTTCGGCCAGCGTGTCGCTGTCTTACGGCGCTCATTCCAACCTGTGCGTCAATCAGATCCGACTTAACGGGACCGAGGCGCAAAAGGCGAAATACCTGCCGGGCCTTGTATCTGGCGAACATGTCGGCGCCCTTGCCATGTCAGAGGCCGGGGCCGGGTCGGACGTGGTGTCGATGACGCTCAGGGCAGAAAAGAAAAACGACCGCTACGTTCTGAACGGCAACAAGTACTGGATCACCAACGGGCCAGATGCCGATACCCTGGTCGTCTATGCCAAGACCGATCCGGATGCGGGAAGCAAGGGTATCACTGCCTTTCTGATCGAAAAGGAAATGACGGGTTTTTCGACATCCCCGCATTTCGACAAGATGGGCATGCGCGGTTCAAACACCGCCGAACTGATCTTTGAAGATGTCGAGGTTCCCTTTGACAATGTACTGGGCGAAGAAGGCCGCGGCGTGCGCGTTCTGATGTCTGGGCTGGACTATGAACGCGTTGTGCTGTCTGGGATCGGGACCGGGATCATGGCCGCCTGTTTGGACGAGGTCATGCCCTATCTGGCAGAACGCAAGCAGTTCGGACGGCCGATCGGGGATTTCCAGCTGATGCAGGGCAAGATCGCTGACATGTATACTGCGATGAATTCTGCCCGCGCCTATGTCTACGAGGTTGCCCGGTCCTGTGACCGAGGCGAAGTGACCCGCCAGGATGCTGCCGCTTGTGTGCTTTATGCGTCCGAAGAGGCGATGAAAGTGGCCCATCAGGCCGTTCAGGCCATGGGAGGCGCCGGTTTCATGAATGACAGTGCCGTGTCCCGCATTTTCCGTGACGCCAAGCTGATGGAGATCGGGGCGGGCACGTCCGAAATCCGCCGCATGCTGATCGGACGTGAATTGATGGGGGCGATGCGATGATGCACCGCCCCGGCTCAGTGGAATACGACCGGGTGGTCCGCACGCGGCAGGGCGACGACCTGATGATCGTCTCGCCACAAGACCGTGCCCGGGGCATCGGCGACGATTTCGACAACCGGTGCGCCCATTTCTTCGATCAGCCAGGCCAGATAGCGGCCATGCGAGACATGCTGGCGCGCGTCGTCAACGAACCAACAGACCCCCCGGCGGTATCCGCGCCCACGGTTGCGCTGAACCGCAAAACGGCGCGGGATGCGCAAGTTTTGTTCAAACCAGCACAATTCAGCATGGATTTCGCGCACCTGCCAAGGTGCATTGGTCGGGGTTTACAGCCGGCGAATGGCGTAAGCGGGTCCAAAAATACCGACCTCGCACCGGGCGCAGCTGTCGCGCTTGGGCGTAACAAAACGAACATACATGATCCAAACCCGCGCCGCGCGCGGGGCCTTCCGTTCACTGAATTGGGAATAGGGCCCTCGGCCCGCGAAGCTCAGTCGCGAGCTGCGGGTGGCCTTGAAGTCTCAATGTGGGATCTGACAAGCATGTCGACCTCATTGAAGCGGTTGGATCAGGCGGGCAGCCATAGGTCCGGTGCCGATTCGAAACAAGCCATTTGCATGCGTATGGTCGGGGGCTGAACCTATGACCAAGCTATCATCAAGTTTCGTTCCGGGGTCGGAGCAGGCCACTGCAAACCGCGCCGCCCATGTTACCGCCCTTGAACAGGTCCGCGAAGCTGCAGCAATCGCCGCAGCTGGCGGCGGCCAGAAGTCCCGTGACCGTCATACTTCGCGTGGCAAGATGCTGCCGCGAGATCGGGTGGCAAACCTGTTGGACCCCGGATCGCCCTTCTTGGAAATTGCCGCCACGGCCGCCCATGGAATGTATGAAGGCGCCGCCCCCGGCGCGGGTGTGATTGCAGGGATCGGCAGGGTCAGCGGACGCGACTGCATGATCGTGGCCAATGACGCCACGGTCAAAGGCGGCACCTATTACCCGATGACAGTCAAAAAGCACTTGCGCGCGCAACAGATCGCGGCGGAATGCCATCTGCCCTGCATCTATCTGGTCGATAGCGGTGGCGCGAACCTACCCAACCAGGACGAGGTCTTCCCCGACCGTGACCATTTTGGGCGCATCTTTTTCAATCAGGCGCAGATGTCGGCCAAGGGCATCGCCCAGATTGCGGTGGTCATGGGGTCGTGTACAGCGGGCGGTGCATATGTGCCTGCCATGTCCGATGTGTCGATCATCGTGAAAGACCAGGGCACGATCTTTCTGGCCGGCCCGCCATTGGTCAAGGCCGCCACGGGCGAGGTTGTAACCGCCGAAGACCTGGGCGGTGGCGATGTGCATACTCGCCTGTCCGGCGTTGCAGATTACCTGGCCGAAAACGATGCGCATGCTCTGGCGCTCGCGCGGCGGGCGGTAGCGAATTTGGGGGTTGGATCAGGACCTACCCTACAATTGGCCACACCCGAAGACCCGGCCTATGACCCCGAAGAAATCCTTGGCGTCGTGCCCGCCGACCTGCGTACGCCCTATGATATCCGCGAGGTGATTGCGCGCATGGTCGATGGCTCGCGTTTCGATGAATTCAAGGCGCGGTTCGGTGAAACACTTGTGACAGGTTTCGCCCATGTTTTGGGCTGCCCGGTCGGGATCATCGCCAATAATGGCGTGCTGTTTTCCGAAAGCGCTCAGAAGGCTGCGCATTTTGTCGAGCTTTGTTCGCAGCGTCATGTCCCGTTGGTTTTCCTGCAGAACATCACGGGGTTCATGGTCGGTCGGAAATACGAAAACGAAGGCATTGCGCGGCATGGCGCCAAGATGGTCACAGCTGTGGCAACGACCTCGGTGCCCAAGATCACAATGCTGGTCGGCGGCTCGTTTGGTGCAGGTAATTACGGCATGGCAGGTCGGGCCTATGACCCGCGTTTCCTGTGGACCTGGCCCAATTCGCGTATTTCTGTGATGGGGGGCGAACAGGCGGCAGGTGTTCTTGCGACCGTCAAACGCGACGGGATCGAACGTGCGGGGGGATCATGGTCGGCGCAAGACGAGGTCGAGTTCAAGCGTCCAACCTTGGACATGTTCGAACGCCAGTCGCACCCGCTCTACGCATCGGCCCGGCTATGGGATGACGGCATCATCGACCCGCGCAAATCGCGCGAGGTGCTGGGGTTATCGCTGATGGCATCTCTGAACGCCCCCATCGAAGAAACGCGTTTCGGTGTGTTCAGGATGTAGGCCGATGTTTGACAAGATCCTCATCGCCAATCGCGGCGAAATTGCCTGCCGTGTCATCGACACTGCCCGTAAACTGGGCGTGAAAACCGTGGCCGTCTATTCCGACGCTGACGCGCAGGCGCGACATGTCGCACTGGCCGACGAGGCGGTGCATATCGGCCCACCGGCCCCGGCCGAAAGCTATCTCAAAGCGGACCGCATCATCGAAGCGGCAAAAGCCACCGGTGCGCAGGCAATCCATCCAGGCTATGGTTTCCTGTCGGAAAACCCTGATTTTGTAGAAGCCTGCGATGCGGCGGGCATCACATTCATTGGCCCCTCGGCAGATGCGATCCGCGCGATGGGACTGAAGGACGCGGCAAAGGCGTTGATGGAAAAGGCGGGCGTGCCGATCGTGCCCGGCTATCATGGCGAAAACCAGGACCCGGAACACCTGTCGGGTGCTGCCGATACGATTGGCTACCCGGTGCTGATCAAGGCGGTTGCCGGTGGCGGCGGCAAGGGGATGCGGCTTGTCGAAACCCCTGCCGATTTCACCGATGCGCTGGCATCGGCGCGCAACGAAGCGCGGGCGGCGTTCGGCAATGACGCGGTGCTGATCGAGAAATTCGTCCAAAAGCCCCGCCATATCGAGGTGCAGGTCTTTGGCGACGGTCAGAAGGCTGTGCACCTGTATGAACGCGACTGTTCCTTGCAGCGACGCCACCAGAAGGTGATCGAGGAAGCCCCGGCGCCCGGCATGACCGCTGCGATGCGCAACGCCATGGGGCTAGCCGCCGTGCGGGCAGCCGAAGCGATAGGTTACAAGGGCGCGGGCACCGTTGAATTCATCGTCGACGGGTCGGACGGGCTGCGCCCCGACCGTTTCTGGTTCATGGAAATGAACACGCGGTTGCAGGTCGAACATCCGGTGACCGAGGCGATCACCGGGATCGATCTGGTCGAATGGCAGCTGCGCTTCGCCGCTGGCGCGCCATTGCCCTTGATGCAGGACCAAATCCCCCTGAACGGCCACGCTTTCGAAGCGCGTCTATATGCCGAAGATGCCGCTGCGGGTTTCCTGCCTGCCACGGGTCGGCTGGACCATCTGAAATTCGCGCCAGATGCGCGCATCGATACTGGTGTGCGCCCCGGCGACACGATCACCCCGCACTACGACCCGATGATCGCCAAGCTGACCGTTCACGGTCCCGACCGCGCAACGGCGCTGGCCCGCCTGGCGGGGGCGCTGGAGCAGACCGAGATTGCGGGCACTGTTACCAACCTGAATTTCCTGCACGCGCTGGCAACCGATGCCGATTTTATCGCGGCACGCGTCGATACCGGCCTGATCGGGCGCAACCCGAACCTTGCCGCCGCGCCCCAGCCGACACCGCAGGTTCAGGCCGCTGCCCTTTTGGCGGCGTTTGGCGAAGACGCGGCGCGCGCGCCGTTGGCTGGGTTCGCGATCTGGCCCGGCATGGCGCAGGCCGTCTCGGTCGGCGAAATCAGCGGAAAAGTTCGCATTGAACGGCCCGGACAGGTGATCATCACCGTCGATGACGTCGATCTGACCGCCAGTCATGACGGGCAGGGATGGCGCATCGGCGGACAGCCCATGCGCATTGCGCGGATCGGCGAAAATGTCAGTGTTTTCGGTGCCCCTAGCCATCATTTTACCTTGCATGACCCGCTGGATGTGGGCGGGCAGGGTGCGGCTTCGGGTGATGCTGTGCTGGCCCCGATGCCGGGTCTGGTGCGCGATGTTTTCGTGGTGGCCGGCGACACGGTGACTGCCGGTCAGAAGCTGGCGATCATGGAAGCCATGAAGATGGAACACGCCCTGACCGCCCCGCGTGACGGTATCGTAGCCGAGGTTGCGGCCATGCCCGGCACCCAGGCCGAGGCAGGGGCAGCGATCGTCGTGCTGGCCCCTGAAGTGCCGCACGCTTCCTGAACAAATTCCAACTGTTGAATTAACTGATTCTTCACCCCCAAGCCGTTGACCCTGCCAAAGGGCGGGGATAAACCCTGACCAACCCGAAGGCCGCTGCACTGCGGCACTGGTCAAGGAGCAACGCGTTGGAAGATCTGCTCAGAGAATACCTTCCCATTGTCATTTTTCTCGTGGTCGCCGGTGGCATCGGATTGCTGCTGGTGTTGGCCGCCGTCATCATCGCGGTGCGCAACCCCGATCCCGAAAAACTCAGCGCCTACGAATGCGGTTTCAACGCCTTCGATGATGCGCGTATGAAGTTCGACGTGCGGTTCTACCTCGTTTCGATCCTTTTCATCATCTTCGATCTGGAAATCGCTTTCCTCTTCCCTTGGGCCGTGGCCTTCAAGGATGTGGGGCTTGTGGGCTTCTGGTCGATGATGGTGTTCCTGGCCGTTCTGACCATCGGCTTTGCCTATGAATGGAAGAAAGGGGCCCTGGAATGGGAGTGATGACCGGAAACCAGGTCGGCGCCGACAAGGAAGTTGTCACCGCCGCGGTGAACCGTGAATTGCAGGACAAGGGCTTCTTGCTGACCACGACCGAAGACGTGATCAACTGGGCGCGTACCGGGTCGTTGCACTGGATGACCTTCGGGCTGGCCTGCTGCGCTGTCGAAATGATGCACACCTCCATGCCGCGCTATGATGCCGAACGCTTCGGGATCGCCCCGCGCGCGTCCCCGCGCCAGTCCGACCTGATGATCGTTGCGGGCACGTTGACCAACAAGATGGCCCCGGCTTTGCGCAAGGTCTATGACCAGATGCCCGAACCGCGTTACGTGTTGTCGATGGGGTCCTGCGCCAATGGCGGCGGCTATTACCACTACAGCTATTCGGTGGTGCGCGGCTGCGACCGCATCGTGCCCGTGGACATCTACGTTCCGGGCTGCCCGCCGACGGCCGAGGCGCTGCTTTACGGCATCCTGCAACTTCAACGCAAGATGCGCCGCACCGGCACGATCGTGAGGTAGTGATGAGCGAAGCCTTGAACGAACTTGCCGCGCATATCGAACTGAAACGGCCAGACCATGTGCTGGGCCATCAGGTCGCATTTGGCGAGCTGACGCTGGATGTGACTGCCACTGGCCTAGCCGATTTCGTCGACTTCCTGCGCACCGATGCCGCTTGCCGGTTCTCGTCGCTGGTCGATATCACCGCCGTCGATTACCCGGGCCGCGAAGCCCGGTTCGATGTCGTCTATCACTTCCTGTCGATGTATCGTAACCACCGCATCCGACTGCGTGTTGCGGTGCGCGAAGGTGACATGGCGCCGTCGATCACGTCCATTCATCCGTCTGCCGGCTGGTTCGAACGCGAAGTGTTCGACATGTTTGGTATCGCCTTTTCCGGCCATCCGGATATGCGCCGCCTGCTGACTGATTACGGGTTCACCGGCCATCCGCTGCGCAAGGATTTTCCGACCACGGGGTATACCGAGGTCCGGTATGACGAGGTCGAAAAGAAGGTGGTCTATGAACCGGTGTCGTTGGTTCAGGAATACCGGCAGTTCGATTTCATGTCGCCTTGGGAGGGTGCTGAATACATCCTGCCCGGCGATGAAAAGGAGGCTGCGAAATGATGGACGGCTCCAAGTTCAACGACGCCCAGACGGGCCAGCAACAGATCCGCAATTTCAACATCAACTTCGGACCGCAACACCCTGCTGCGCATGGTGTTTTGCGTTTGGTTTTGGAACTGGACGGCGAAGTCGTCGAACGCTGCGACCCGCATATCGGTCTGCTGCATCGCGGCACCGAAAAGCTGATGGAAAGCCGCACCTATCTGCAGAACCTGCCCTATTTGGACCGTCTGGATTACGTGGCGCCGATGAACCAGGAACATGCCTGGTGTCTGGCCATCGAACGGCTGACAGGGGTCGCAGTGCCGCACCGTGCCTCGCTGATCC
>JBNKYL010000053.1:0-15994 GCA_050300875.1 Paracoccaceae bacterium | reverse complement strand
GATGTCGTAGCGCCCGGCGCTGAAGATATACCCAATCTCATAGGCGCTCACGCGCGGACTTGTCCCAAAAGCCGTACGAACGCCATTGGGCGAGATCAGCTTGATACGGTCTCCGACGGTGACCCCAAGCCCGCGCGCCAGCCCGGATCCAATGGCAATGCCGGGATCAAAGCCAGAAATATCACCGGCCGTGCGATCCGACTGCGCCACGCGCGGGATCCCCGCAAGGTCCTCTGCCGTGATGCCATAAACATCGGCGGGCTTCGTGTTCTCGCCCATATTGGCCATCACCTGTCCGCGCACCAGCGGGGCGGCTCGGGTAACACCCTCGATTGCAGCAATCCGTTCTGACAACGCGGGGTAGTCACGCAACGTGTCGGTGCGCACACCGTTTTCGTCGAGATACGAGGCCGAATAGACAGTCACATGGGCATTTGCACCCAAAACAGTATCCAGAAACTCGGCCCGAAATCCTGCTCGCACCGACATGGTCGCAATCAACGCGAACACGGCCAGGGCGATCCCGATCAGGCTGATCCAGGTCATCACGCTGACCCCGCCCTCGGCGCGCCGCGCACGCAGGTAGCGCCAGGCGATCATCCATTCAAATCGCGAAAACGGTCGGGTCTGGGCCATGTTGCTCGGGTGCCTCGTGATTGGCGGAGAACCTGCGCGCAAACGCCGGGCGGGTCAAGCACAGCAAAGGCTCAGAAATGTTTGCCCGTGGCAGCATAATCCTCGTACCGCTCACCGGCCGCCACAGCCGCAGATCGCCCGTGGCTCGCCCAGATCAATCCGCGTTTCAGCATCTCAAGCGGCGCGCCGTGGTCGATCACATCGGCATGGTGACCCAGAGCATTGTAGTAGACCCGGCCCATGCCCCAGCGCTTCGTCCAGGCCACAGGCATCTGCACCGTGCCGTTGGCCGAATGGAACCAGGTCTTGGTCGGGAACTCAGTCACGGCCAGCACGTCCACGGCAGGATCGACATGCAGGTAATACTGTTCTGACGACACGTCGAAATCGTCAATGCCTTCGACCAATTCGTGACCGGGCTGCGTGATCTTGACCCGGTAGTCGACGCCATCGCCATGCGGATGCGCCACCCAATTGCCGCCGGTAATGAACTGCCATAACACGTTTTCGCGGAAAGCGTCGCACATGCCGCCATGGCACCCGGCCAGACCGGTGCCACGCGCCACGGCTTCGCCGACCCTTTCGGCGGCTTCCTTTGAAAGTTTCGACATGGTCCAGACCGGCACGATCAGGTCCATGCTGTTCAAATGGTCCTGATCGTCAAAGCATTCCAGAGTGTCATGGACCTCCACTGACATCCCGTCAGCTTCCAGAATATCCCTGAATATCCCCGCGACTTTCTCGGGCTCATGCCCGTCCCAGCCGCCCCATGTAATCATCGCATGGCGCGTCATTTTCACTCTTGCTCCCCGTGGAAAAATCTATGCGTTGCGGCGCCGTCTTCGCCTGATGCCGAATAATTGCCCCAGAAAACCGAAGAACACCATAACCAATGCCCAACCCCCGGCATATCCGATGCCCGCCGACAATGCGCCGTCGACGGTGGCGGGCACGGCTGGCCGGAAATCGGACCAGGTCGCCTGCACCAGATCGCGATCGGCCAACCGCCATGGCTGGGCCAGCCGACCAAGTGGCGACGCCGCTTGCAGCGCTTCAAGATCGCCCGACAGCCGGTCATAGCGGCGGAAGGAACTGGAAAAGGTGGCTTTCAACCCGCCTTCGAATCCGTCATCCGGCATCTCGGCCAGGGCTTCATCGCGCGATTTCCCGGCCGCCGCCGCAGCCATGTCGAAACCGGTCGCCATCAGCTGCAATTCATTCACAGCGCCAGACAGACGCTGCAAATATTGCTGCGAGAACTCTGGGAATTGGGACAGACCCAATGCGCCCGTCAGCCCCATCACCATTGCCAATATGCGGATCATCAAACCTGCCCGATCCATGTTTTTTCGGGAATTCTAGCATATTCGCCCATTTCGGCAAATCCCGTCACAACAGCCCAAGACCATTCGCAGGAAAAATCGTCGCGCAGCAATTCAGATCGGCCCCGGACGACGTTCCTCGCTCAGCAGCACATTGGCCTCGACATTGCCGACGCCGGGCAAGGTCATGATCCGCCGCCGCAAAACGCGTTCGAAATCGGACACGTCACGCGCCACGACACGTAGCCTGTAATCGTAAAGACCCAGGACATGCTGCACCGTCTGCACCTCGGGGATCGCGGTTACGGCACGTTCGAAGTCTTCCAGGCTGACCCGGCCCTTGGTGGCCAGTTTCACACCCAGAAACACGGTCACGCCAAAGCCCAACTTTTCGCGGTCGAACTCGACCCGCCGACCTGCGATCACGCCCGCATCCTGCAACCGTTTGATCCGCCGCCAGCAGGCAGGTTGCGACAGGCCGACCTTGCGGCCCAGATGTCCGGCATTCTGCGTGGCATCGACCACGAGCTCGCGCAGGATGGCCCGGTCAGTGTCGTCTAGGTCGATCATATCGGCAGGCTCTCGTCTGACTTTATCGCGGCCACATGCATGAGCGTTTCGATATCTGCGATATGCGGCAGGGTCAGGATCTTGGCCCGGTAGATCTCCTGGTAGTGGGCCATATCGCGGGCGATCACCGACAAGCGCAGGTCAACGCGGCCCAGAAAGGTCTGGATCTCGACCACTTCAGGTATCGCGCGGGCGGCATCGGTGAATTCATCAAAGGCGCGCGGCTGGGTCTTGTCCAGCGTCAGGCGCAATGAAACCTCCACGGCATATCCCAGCGCAGGCCAGTGGATCACCGCGCGCTGACCGCGGATGATGCCGCTTGCGCGCAGTTTTTCCAGTCGTCGCGTCGCCGTCGCCACCGGCAACCGCGCGCGTTCTGCCAACTCCGTCAATGGCGCGGACGGGTCGGATTGCAAGTATCGCAGCAGGCGGCGGTCGGCATCGTCAAGCATGAATACTCCATAACATTGGCCTTTTTCGAATGCGAGTCACAAAATTATGCCAAATATTCGTAACATCACTCTGCCAATTCGCGACCCGCCCACTATGGTCACGCCCAGACAAACGCCAACCGGAAGGAAGCACACGATGCGCGTCTATTACGATCGCGATTGCGATATCAACCTGATCAAGGACAAGAAAGTGGCCATCCTGGGCTATGGCTCGCAAGGCCACGCCCATGCGCTGAACCTGCGGGATTCAGGCGCCAAGAACTTCGTCGTCGCCCTGCGCGAAGGGTCCGCCAGCGCCAAGAAGGCCGAAGGCGAAGGCTTGCAGGTCATGGGCATCGCCGAGGCCGCCGCCTGGTGTGACCTGATGATGTTCACCATGCCCGACGAATTGCAGGCCGACACCTGGAACAAGTACGTGCGTGACAACATCCGCCCCGGTGCCGCGATCGCATTCGCGCACGGCCTGAACGTGCATTTCGGCCTGATCGAAGCCCCCAGCAACGTGGACGTGATCATGATGGCCCCCAAAGGCCCCGGCCACACCGTGCGCGGCGAATACGTCAAGGGCGGCGGCGTGCCCTGCCTTGTGGCCGTTCACAATGACGCATCGGGCAAGGCGTTGGAAATCGGCCTGTCCTATTGCTCTGCCATCGGTGGCGGACGTTCGGGCATCATCGAAACCGATTTCAAGGAAGAATGCGAAACCGACCTGTTCGGCGAGCAGGCGGTGCTTTGCGGCGGCCTGGTCGAGCTGATCCGTATGGGCTTCGAAACCCTGGTCGAGGCGGGCTATGCACCCGAAATGGCTTATTTCGAATGCCTGCACGAAGTGAAGCTGATCGTCGACCTGATCTACGAAGGCGGCATCGCCAACATGAACTACTCGATCTCCAACACCGCCGAATACGGCGAATATGTCAGCGGCCCGCGCATCCTGCCTTATGACGAAACCAAGGCGCGGATGAAGGCGGTGCTGGACGATATCCAGCAGGGCCGTTTCGTACGCGACTGGATGGTCGAATGTGCCGTTGGTCAGCCGTCGTTCAAGGCAATCCGCCGCAACAACGACGCCCACCAGATCGAGGCCGTGGGCGAAACCCTGCGCGGCATGATGCCGTGGATTTCCGCCGGCAAAATGGTGGACAAGGCGAAGAACTAGACCACACGACAAAGACGTCCCGGCGCCGAAACGGCGCCGGGAACAGCCCTTGGGCTACTTTTGGACGCTTTCCAGATACTGCGCGATGGACAGAATCCTTCCGCGCACCGCCAGAACTTCACCATATGTGCCAAGCCCGGCCGCATCCTCGGAAAAGAGCGCGCCATAGACAGGCATGGGCCCACCATGGCTGCGCAGCCCTGTCCGACCATCAATAACGTGAATTACCCGAAGCAACGGGAATTCTCCGTCATTGTTTGTGGCCAGCATCATCAGGTCAGGCACCTGGTCGGTGATCATTTCCGCCAGTGGCCCCGCCCCGGCCGCATCGGCACCGTGGCAGGTTGCACAATATTGGCCGAACAACGCTTCACCGATCTCATCGGCCTGAACGGCTCCTGAGCCCGCCGAAAGCGCCAAAGCAACGGCAACGACTGTTTTCGCTATCTGTCTCAAGGTTATTCCTCCCTCACAAGACGCGTTCGCGCGCCATGTCACAATTATACGGCATCCTTGGACAAACGGGTTTGATCGCAGTCAAATTCAGATATCGCGGGCTTCCTTTGGGCAAAACTGAAGCCCAGCCGGTCGGCTAGCGGCAGCCACCCATGTAGCGTTCGCCAAAGACGAAATTCCAGCCCTTGTCGTAGTTTTCACGCATCTCGTCGGCCTTTTCGCCCCAGATTTCCCACCCGGAATGGGTCAGGGTCACACGGGTTTCGTTTGCGCCATGGTCTTCGAAATCCACCGCCAGATGGGTCGGCGCGTCCTTGTTGTTGCCGGGGTGCCATGTCGTGGCGATACGGCGGCCCGGGTCGTATTCCAGCACCTCACCCCATTCATTGCGGCCGCCATCATGGGTGGTTTCGTAAAACGCCCCACCCACACGCGGTTCAATGGTGACGGCCTGCGCCGCCTTGCCATCTGCGGCCGATGCGGTATGGCCATCGAGCGGCCACCAGCCCGCTATCCGGGTCACAAAGACCTCGAACGCGGTTGCCGCGTCGCAGTCTACAATGATCGTTTTGACAATCGGGTCGGTCACGCACCACCCTCCTTCATCTTTTTGATTTCATTTCCGAAACTGGACAGGACACCATCCCAGTACCGATCCAGCCAGGCCCGCAATTCGGCCAGTTTTTCGGGCCGGGCCGCGTAGATGCGGCGCGTGCCTTCAGCGCGCACCACGACCAATCCCGCATCGTTCAGGATCTTCAGGTGCTGTGACACGGCCGGGCGGCTGATCGGGAAAGCTTCGGCCAGAACGCCAACCGAGGACGGCTGATCCATGAGCCTTTCGAACATCCGCCGACGGGTTGTGTCGGACAGGGCGAAGAATAGGGTTTCGGGTTCTCGGTAAGACATTTCTTACCGTTAGAATTTCCTTACGGATAAGTCAACCCACGCCAGGGAATTTCTTCCCCAGGGTTGGCATGGTTCGAAAATCCGCTAGCATCTGCGCGGATTTGGACAGCGAGGTTACTATGGATTTCAAACGCGTCACTTTGAACGAACAACCCTATCTCTTCATCGAAAAGACCGTGCCCATGGCTGAAATGGGATCGGCGATGGCGTCGTCCCTGCCCGCGCTTTTCGGATTTCTGGGCCAAAACGGCATTGCGCCACAAAGCATGCCGATGTCGATCTATCTGGGAGAACCAGGACCCACGATGACCTTTCGATCCGCCGTGTTCGTATCGGCCGAGGATGCCGCCAAGGCGTCGGGCGAGGTTCGGGCCGACGTCCTGCCTGCCTGTGACGCCATGACCACGACGCATGTCGGGCCCTATGACAAGCTTGGCGCCACGCATCAGGCGCTTTGGGGGTATATGGGCGAACAGGGCTTGACCGGCGGGGCTGTCTGGGAAATCTATGTCGACGATCCGCAAAGCACCGCGCCTGATCAGCTGCGGACAGAGATTTTCTGTGCGTTGACCTGACCAAGCGCGCCACGCGCCCCTGATAATCCGAGGACCCAGTGGAACCTGCACTGAAAAACTGGCTGCAGGTTGGCCTGTTGGGCATGATCTGGGGATCGTCCTTCATGGCAGTCAGCGTTGCCGTGCAATCGGTCGGGCCGTTGATGGTCGCCGGGTCGCGTCTGGCCGTAGCGGCGGCGCTGTTGCTGATCCTGACCCGCATCATGGGCATGGGGCTGCCGGGGTTTCGGCGACCGAGCGACCGGAAGCTGTGGTTCTACATTCTTGGTTTTGCGTGTTTTTCCATGGCCTTCCCGTTCACGCTGCTAAGCTGGGGCCAGAAATACGTGACCTCTGGCTTTGCTGGCGTGACGATGGCGGCGGTGCCGCTGCTTGTCTTGCCGCTGGCCCATATCTTCGTGCCGGGTGACCGGATGACGGTGCTCAAATCCATCGGCATGGCACTGGGCTTTGTCGGCGTCTGGATCCTGATCGGCCCCGGCGCCTTCGAAAGCCATGGCGGGTCTTTGGAGCCCTTGGCGCGTGCCGCCTGCCTGACCGCTGCGGCCTGTTATGCGATTGGCGGGGTCGTCACCCGGCTGGCCCCGCCGGTGGACCCCATCGCTTTGGCTACGGGCGCGACAGGCCTTGCCGCGCTGATGCTTCTGCCAGTGGCCCTGATGGTCGAAGGTCTGCCTGCAGATGCCCCGCCGCTGGCGGTCCTGTCCGCCGTATACCTGGGCGCGGTTCCGACAGCCGGGGCCAATCTGCTGTTGGTTGCGGTGATCCGCAGCGCCGGGCCGACCTTTCTTTCATTGGTCAATTACCAGGTTCCGGTCTGGTCGGTCATCTTCGGTGTGGTTTTCCTCAACGAGCTTCTGCCGCCCGCCATTTTCATCGCGCTGGCGCTGATCCTTGCCGGTGCGGCGGTCAGCCAGTGGGTGAACCTGTCGCGGATTTTGCGAAAACCGGCTTGAGTGGCTAATGCCCTGCACCTGGCGGCCCGAAATCGGGCGGGCGCCGGATGAAAAACGCAGCCAAGACGGCCAGAAGGGACAGGGCTGCCCCCATGGTGAAGGCGGACGTGATGCCATTCGACAGGGCTTGAACGGGGCCAAGACCAGCGTCAGCATGTGATGCGCTTTTTGCGGCCATGATCGCCACCAACAGGGCCACACCCGCCGCGCCGGCCACCTGCTGGATCGACCCAAGCATGGCACTGCCGTGGGAATATAGCTCTGGCCGGACCGAAGAAAGGCTGACGGTGAAGAGTGGTGTGAAGACCATGGCAAGACCCACGGAAATCAGAAGGTGCCCGGCCAGGATATTGACCCACCAGCTGTCTGGCGACAAAAGCGTCATGGCCCAGAGCACGATGCTGACGATGATCGCCCCCGGCACCAGCAGCCAGGTCGGGCCGAACCTCTCATAGAGCTTGCCGACCTGCGGGCCCATCAACCCCATGAGCAACCCGCCGGGCAGCAAGAGCAGCCCGGTTTTTAGGGTGTCAAAGCCCAGCACGTTTTGCATGTAGATCGGCAACAGGATGACGGTGCCGAAAAGCGCCATCATGGATACCGCCATCATCGCCACGGAAATGGAAAAATTCCGCGACAGGAAGGTGCGGAAATCCAGCAAGGCGCGGTCATCGCGTTGCAGCACCAACTGCCGCCAGACAAAGGCGATCATGGCAACCGCGCCGATGGCGACCGCGTAGGTGCCATTTCGGGCGGCCTCGGCATGGCCCGGTTCACCAAGGCTGGACAGGCCATAGACGATCCCGCCGAAGGCCAGCGCGGAAAGCGGGACCGAGGCATAATCGACCGGGGCGTAGCGCGGGGTGGTGACGTTGGAAATCATCCGTGTGCCGAACCAGAGCACTGCAAGCGAGATCGGCAGAACCAGCCAGAAGAGCCACGGCCAGCCCAGGTAGTTCAGGATGATACCCGACAACGCCGGACCGATAGCGGGCGCGACCGAGATCACCATGGAAATATTGCCCATCACCGGCCCGCGCCGGTCGTGCGCGACCAGCGTCATGACCGTCGTCATCAGAAGCGGCATCATGATCGCAGTGCCAAGCGCCTGGATGACCCGCGCCCCGACCAGGAAACCAAGGCTGGGCGACAGGGCTGCGGCCAGCGTGCCGAGGCTGAAAAGGCCCATGGCCAGCGTAAAGAGCGGGCGGGTGTTGACGCGTTGAATCAGAAAGCCCGTGACCGGGATCACCACAGCCATGGTCAAAAGGAAGGCCGTCGTCAGCCATTGGACCGCACTGGCGGGCGCGTCGAAGGCCGCCATCAACGGCGGAAGAGCCACCGACATGATGGTTTCATTCAGGATGACAACGAACGTGCCCACCAGCAGGATCGCAATCACCTGCCGATCGCGCGCCGAATGGTCGACGGCAACGGGCGGTGCATCGCCCAAAAGGGAATCGTCTGTCATGGGGGCAACACCTGTCTGCGCCGGGCGGTCTTACCAGCGCGGCTTGCCTCAGGAAAGGGGACCGACGGTGGCCTGCTGACCCTAGCTGACAGCGGCTCGAATTTCGTCCGACAGGCCGCCGACAACCTCGTTCAGCACCGCCTCGTCTTCGCATTCGGCCATGACGCGGATCAGCGGTTCGGTCCCGGATTTGCGGATCAACAGGCGACCGGTGCCGGACAGGCGCGATTCGGCGGCTTCGATGGCGCGCTTGACGCTGTTGGTCGAGAGAGGATCCTGACCTGCCGAAAACCGCACGTTATCAAGTCTTTGCGGGACGGTCTGAAAGCGGTTGGTCAGGTCAGATGCCGACTGCTGGGTTTCCACCATGGCGGTCAGAACCTGCAAGCCAGCCAGCAACCCATCGCCGGTGGTCGCATGGTCGGTCATGACGATGTGGCCCGACTGCTCGCCGCCCAGATTGAACCCGCCTGCACGCATCCGTTCAACAACATATCGGTCGCCCACGGCAGTGCGTTCCAGCGTCAGACCCTGCCCGGTCAGATGCCGTTCCAGCCCAAGGTTGGACATGACGGTGGCCACCAGCGCCCCGCCTTTCAGGCGTCCGGCGGCGGCCCAGCGTTCGGCCAGCAGCGCCATGATCTGGTCGCCATCCGCCACGCGGCCCTTTTCGTCGATGATCATGACGCGGTCCGCGTCGCCGTCGAGACAGATGCCGATATCGGCACCATGGGCAACCACGGTTTCTGCAGCCGCGCGCGTATCGGTTGACCCGCAGCCCAGGTTGATATTGGTGCCATCGGGGCTGACGCCCACGGGGATCACATCGGCCCCCAATTCCCACAGGACTTCGGGCGCGGTACGGTAAGCCGCACCGTTGGCGCAGTCGATCACGACCTTCAGCCCGTTCAGGTTCTGACCGCTGGGCAAGGATGACTTGACCCGTTCACCATAGCGGAAACGGCCATCGTCAATACGCTTGGCCCGCCCGATATTTTCGGCCTGCACGGGTTCCGTCCCGCCGAAGACGAGGGATTCGATTTCCGCCTCGGCCTCGTCCGAAAGTTTATAGCCATCAGGGCCAAAGAACTTGATGCCGTTGTCGGTGGCCGGGTTGTGGCTGGCTGAAATCATCACGCCGACATCGGCGCGCATGGATGTCGTGATCATGCCAACGGCGGGGGTCGGCACCGGACCCAGCAAAAGCACGTTCATGCCGGTGGACGTAAATCCTGCAGTCAGCGCGTTTTCGAACATATAGCCTGACAATCGGGTGTCCTTGCCGATCACGACGCGATGGGCTGCCGATCCGTCGCGGCGAAAATAGCGCCCGGCCGCGGCCCCCAATTTCAATGCCATTTCGGCCGTCATCGGGGCCATGTTGGCCTGCCCGCGCACGCCATCTGTTCCGAAGAGTTTTCTGCTCATGCTCTTATCCTGTCACGGCCTGCCAAAGGGCCATCGCCTGTTTTGTCGCTGCAATATCATGAACGCGGGTGATCTGAACACCCTGCGCAATGCCCGCGAGAGCGACTGCAACAGAACCCGGCATTCTTTCGCTTGCTTCGGGCGCATTGCCGATGGTGCCGATGAACCGCTTGCGCGAGGCCCCCAGCAGGATCGGCACGCCGAGCCCGTGGAATAGCGACAGGTTCTGGATCAAGCGCAGATTGTGATCCAGCGTCTTTCCGAAACCAATGCCGGGATCGGCGATGATGCGGTCAGGCGAGATGCCCGCCGAGGTGGCAGCGTCAATGCGCGTTTCTAGGTAGTCGTAAACATCCAGCAGCACGTCATCGTATTCAGGTGCGGCCTGCATGGTCTTGGGATCGCCCTGCGCATGCATCAGGCAGATCGGTGCGCCAGTGCGCGCCGCGAGCGGCGCCATGTCAGCATCAAAGCTCATGGCTGACACATCGTTCAGCAGCGTGGCCCCGGCGTCCAGTGCCGCCTGCCCGACACTGGCCTTTCGCGTATCGACCGAAATTGGAACCATGCCTGCGAGGCCGCGAATCACTGGCAGGATTCGCGCTGATTCGTCCTCTGCCGGGACAAGGTCAGCACCAGGTCTGGTGCTTTCGCCTCCGATATCCACCAGATCGGCCCCTACCCCCACCATCGCTTGACCCTGCGCGATGGCCGGGCCTTGATCGGCGAATTGCCCGCCATCCGAGAAACTGTCTGGCGTTACGTTGAGAATGCCCATCAGGCGTGGGGTGGACATATCCAACCCGGCAATCGGCGCGCGTGGCGCGGTCAGGCGGGTCAGGATTTCCGCTGGCAAGGCATCTGCCCTGACCCAGTCGGACACGCCATTGCGGCGCAGGATTTCCACCTGCGTGAACCAGCCCCAACCGCCCGCCAGCGCCACAGCTTCGGCTGGGCGGTTTCGGCCTGTCTGGACCAACGGGCGATAGTAGAGGCGGGTCATGGATCAGGCCCCAAATGGCTGCGGTGCTTGCTCGTCCAGCCAGGTTTCGATACCGGGCCGCGCCGCGCCGATCCCGACCGGGGGCTTCGAACCCAATTCTTGCGCCAGCCAGCAGGCAAGCATGATCGGATCCATTTCTTTGGGTCCGGTGCCGGGCGTGGCATCGGTCACCATTTTGGCTGGCGACCAGACGGCTGCCCCAGCGATGCGCGTGATGTGATCGAGTTCCGTGCGTGTCGCAACGACGGCCAGACGCGCATCGCGCGCCGCAGTGATCCAAGCATTCTGGCCGATCGACAACAGCGCCACCTGATCGCGGGCCACCTGCGTCACCGCACTGGGCAACTTGCCATCTACCGGTTCAACACATAGGACCACCGGCTGCCCGGCCCAGGCATCGAGCCAAGCCGAAAGTTGTGATCCGGGCCCAAACTCGCCATCCCAGAAAACAACATGAGGCGCCGTCGCCGACCCGGTTTTCGCCCCCGCGCCGGCATCGCCGGGAAGGCGGACAATCTCGACCCCCAACTTGCCCGGGCCGCGGTCGAGCTTTTCAACACGCACGAAAACCCGTGCGGCCAAAGGCTGCGCCAGGATTCGATCCGCAACGCGTTCTGCCAATGTTTCCAGTAGGTTAAGTCGTTCTTCGGCCAGGCTTTCGTCGATGGCTTCGGTGATCGAGTCGTAGGACAGGATCAGGTCAACATCGTCATCGGCGGGGCCCGATGGGCACACTTCGACCACGACATTGAAGGCCAATCGCTGCGTCATGCCGCGTTCGGATTGAAACGCCCCGATTTCCACGGATCGGATGTGGTCGCGCAGTGAAATGCGGTCCAACCCGCTGCCTTCCGCGCGCGCTTCGAGCGGGCCAAAAGCCTGTCGCGTTTCATTCGCGGTCATTTGTCGCCCAACCTTTGCACCACACCTCTTGCGTCCTAGCTAGTGCAATCTGGCAGGCATCACAAACCGTCAGCTGCGTGCCGCATATTGCCGATCGGTGATGTAGAAACGGTGCTGGCCTACCGTGGCGGTCAGGTGAAAGACGCGTGACCATTTCGGGCGCACATCCAGAGTGTGGTAGTGCGTCGCGCCACCGGTCAGGTTACGCGGCCCGCCATTCAGCATGATCCGCGCGATCTTGCCAGCACGCTGCCAGGCGGATTTTTCGGTGATCGTTTCAGCACGTCCGTCGCAGGTATAGGTGAACTGGCAACGGAAGCGTTCGCCTGTCCCCTGGTTCACGACCTTGCAAACCGTAGCCGGATAACGGTTGCTGTCGACGCGGTTCATGATGACCTCAGCCACCGCGAACTGCCCGGTCACGTCTTCGCCCCGCGCTTCGAAATAGATGGCTTCAGCCAGGCAGTGCCATTGGCTGCCGCCTTCGACGTTCGGAAGACCCGCCAGGTATTCCCGCGTATGGATCCGGTCCATGTCGCGCGGTGCCAGCGGCTTGCGCACCAGGCGTTCCAGGTCACCGGGTGTGACCGACTTCAGGACCAATTTTTCCTGATCCAGCAACTTTGTCAGCTCGCTGCCGAACACAGCGGCATCGCTGTTCGACTTGCTCAAGGTGACGTCCGCAACGGCAGTATTGCAGACACCGAAAAGCAAAAGCGCAGCGCTGAGCGTAGCCAGCTTAAGCTGTCGCATGCCCCCTCCAGGTGATGCCCCGGCATAGCGCGCCGGATAATGACCGACGTCTTTATGAAAAAAATCGCGAAAGGTCCATACCTGTGGGGTTGGACCCCATTTGGCACAATCTATGGCGCAGCTAACCAGGGTTGGTTTAAACCCGATTGTCGCCTATCGGGACCCGGTTTGTTTCAGCCGCAAATGGGCCGCAGCCAGCCGCGCGACCGGCACCCGATAAGGGGAACAGGACACGTAATCAAACCCCGCATTGCGACAGAATTCGATGCTTTCGGGGTTGCCCCCATGTTCGCCGCAGACCGACAAGGTGATGTCCGGCTTGGTCGCCCGTCCGCGTTCGGCCCCAAGCGACAACAGCTCGCCCACACCTTCGGTGTCGAGAATGTGGAACGGGTCTTCGGCAAACACGCCCTTGTGGACATAGTCATTCATGAACCGCCCGGCATCGTCGCGCGACAGCCCATAGGTCATCTGCGTCAGGTCGTTCGTGCCGAAAGACAGGAAGCTGACCTGTTGCGAGATTTCCGCTGCCCGCAAGGCCGCGCGCGGCGTTTCGACCATCACGCCCAGACGGTAATTCAGTTTGCGGCCCTTTTCCGCCTGAACGGATGCCGCGACCGCATCGACGCGGGCGCGCACCAGTTCAACCTCGCGCTTTGCTGATACCAGCGGGATCATGATTTCCGGCACCACCGGCGCATCGTCGCGGCTGGCTTCCAACGTCGCCTCAAAGATCGCACGCGCCTGCATGTCGTAGATTTCCGGATAGGCGATGCCCAGTCGAACACCACGCATCCCCAGCATCGGGTTGACCTCGGTCAGGTCATTGACCCGGCGCGCAACGTCAGAGGCATTCATGTCCAGCGCATCGGCCAGGTCGCGGATTCCTTCACGATCGCCGGGCAAGAATTCATGCAGCGGCGGGTCGAACAGGCGGATGCAGACCGGCAGGCCCGCCATAGCCTTAAAAATATCAATGAAATCCGCCCGTTGCATCGGCAGCAAGCGTTCGACGGCGGCAGCGCGATCATCGGGATCGTCGGTGAAAATCATTTCCCGCATGACCACCAGGCGTTCCGGTTCAAAGAACATGTGCTCGGTCCGCGACAGTCCGATGCCTTCGGCGCCGAAATCGCGGGCAGTCCTGGCTTCCGCGACGCTGTCAGCGTTGGCGCGAACGCCGATATCGCGGAATTCATCCGCCCAGTTCAGCAACGATTGAAAGGCGTCGTCCTGCCCGCCGGGCAACATGATCGCGGTCCCGGCCAGCGCCGTGCCGGACGTTCCGTCAACGGTGATGACTTCGCCTTCACCGAAGGTGCGCCCGCCCGGCACCTGAATGGTGCGATCCTTGTGCGATATCCGCATTTCCGTTGCGCCGACGACGCCCGGCAGGCCAAGGCCGCGCGCGATCACGGCGGCGTGGCTTGTCATGCCGCCGCGCTGCGTCAGGATGCCGGCGGCGGCGTGCATGCCGCGAATGTCTTCGGGGCTGGTTTCACGGGTGACGAGAATGCAGGCTTCACCGCGCGCGGCGGTGGCTTGCGCTTCCTCGGACGAAAATACGATGCGGCCCGACGCGGCGCCGGGGCTGGCGGCGATGCCGGTCAAGATGGTGTCGCGGGTGGCTGACGGGTCGATCTGCGGGTGCAGCAATTCGGACAGCGCATGCGGTTCGACGCGCAACACGGCCTCTTCCCGGCTGATAACCTCGTCCTCGGCCAATGCAACGGCGACGCGGATGGCGGCGCGGTTCGACCGTTGCACGCGGATCGCGTCCAGCACCGACAATTCGCCATTTTCCAGCGTGAATTCGACCTGCATTTCTTCGCGCAGGCGAGCGCGGCAGATCGCGCCGATTTCCATGAGTTGTTCCATGACCTCGGGATGACGCGCCGCCAGACCATCCTTGTCGGTCAGTCCATTGGGCTGGCCTGCCGGGACCTGGCCCGGGAACCCGAGGCTTTGGGCGATGTAACGACCCCGGATGACGGGTTCGCCCGTGTCCATGTCAATGAAGCGGATCACGCCCTGCCCGCTTTCGCCCGGGCCAAGGCCCAGAGACATGCGTTGCACGACCAGCCCAAGCCCGGCCTCGGCCGGCGCACCCCGCGCCTGGCGCAGCAGGCGGGCGGTGGTGCCGGTCCATGCGCGGGCCATGGATCGCAGCACCTCGCCCAACTGTTCGGCGGGGTTCTGCGGGAAGGGTTCTTCGGTTTCGGCCTCGTAGGCCGCCAAGGCACTGGCCGCGTCCTTGCACGTTTCGAACATTTCAGGGTCCAGACGCGCGACATTCATGGCGAAGTTTTGCACAAATCGCAGATATACGGCGTCTGCGATATCCTGCCCGCGCGTTTCGGCCAACGCCGCGTGGGTCGCGTCATTCATGCCTATGTTCAGCATCGCGCCCGGCCCGCCCCAATCGGGGTCTTCGCTGGACGGGCGCACGGACAGCAGCGCATCGTCGCCAAACACGCCGATCAGCGCGGCAAGGTCGGGCATCTGCCCGGCGGCGATCTTTTCGACGGTATCGAAGGACAGCGCCACGGTCGTGGGTACCGGCAGGTCTAGCCGGATCAGGCGTTGCAGACATTTGGCCCGGCCACCATGCGTCGCCGTGTCAATCGGCGCAACGCGCCTGACGCGGGTAAAGCCCGTGGGTTCGACCATTTTCTGCACTGCGGCACCATATCGTTAGCACCGGCAGAATAGCGCTGCTTTGCGGCAAAGCAATGGCGCAGTTCGCGAATTCTGCTTATGCGCCTTCGATACGGGTCAGATCGGCGGTGCCAAGGCAGAGCTTTCGGATTTCGGCCAACAGGTTCAGGCGGTTGCGGCGCACCACCTGATTGTCGGTATTGACCTGCACCGCTTCGAAAAAGGCATCGACCGGGGCGCGCAGGGTGGCGAGCCCGGCCATGGCGGCGGCGAAATCTTCGCCGTTGATGGCGGCGGCAATTCGCGCGCCTTCGGTTTCGAGCGCTTTGAACAGCTGCTTTTCTTCGTCCATTTCGGCGAATTTCACATCACCGCCATAGGAATATTCGACGCCATCGGCCTCTTCAGCCTGCGTGACGATGTTATTGGCGCGACGGAAGCCAAGCAGCAGGTTTTCCCCGTCTTCGGTTTTCAGGAAGTCGGACAGCGCCGTGGCCCGTTTGGCCAGCAGCGTCAGGTCATCATTGCCGGGCATGGCGATGCAGGCATCGATGACGTCATGGCGTATGCCCCGGTCGCGGAGGTAGACCTTGAGGCGGTCGTGGAAGAAGGCCAAAAGTCCGTTGGGCGAAAGGCTCTCGCGCTCGCGCTTTTGATGCTCGTAGGAACTCTTCTCTACGTGGTAGATCTCAGGTTCGGCAGGGCTTCCCGTAAATTCGCTTAGCATGTGCTCAAGCATTGCT
>JBNKYL010000052.1:0-10597 GCA_050300875.1 Paracoccaceae bacterium | reverse complement strand
CATGACGGCGGCGCCGGATGCCTCGCCATAGGCGTCGCGGCTTTCGTAAGGCGCGGGCGCGCCAGACGAGTTGAACAGCGCCAGGCCGATGGCTTCGGACACGCAGGCCATGGTGTTGGCGGTGAACTGGCCCCCACAGGCGCCCGCCGAGGGGCAAGCCACGCGTTCCAGGATCTCCAGTTCCGCATCCGACATGTTGCCCGCCTGATGCTTGCCCACGGCTTCGAACACGTCCTGCACGGTCACGTCCTGCCCGTTCAGCCGACCAGGCAGGATCGACCCGCCATAGATGAACACGGACGGCACATTAAGGCGAACCATGGCCATCATCATGCCAGGCAGCGATTTGTCACAACCGGCAAGACCCACCAGCGCATCATAGCAATGGCCACGCATCGTCAATTCGACCGTGTCGGCAATCGCCTCGCGCGACGCCAGCGACGACCGCATGCCTTCGTGGCCCATCGCGATGCCGTCGGTGACGGTGATGGTGGTGAATTCGCGCGGCGTGCCGTGCGCTTCCTTGACGCCCATCTTGGCGGCCTGGGCCTGACGGTTCAGAGCGATGTTGCAGGGGGCGGCTTCGTTCCAGCACGTGGCCACACCGACCAGCGGCTGATGAATTTCGGCATCCGTCATGCCCATCGCGTAGTAGTAAGACCGGTGCGGCGCGCGGGCCGGGCCTTCGGTCACGTGACGGCTGGGAAGTTTCGACTTGTCGATGGGTGTGTTGCGCATGTTGCCCCTCCCTTGGGCATATATCCGGTCGGAAACCGGGGATAAGGGGCAAGGCGGGACAAGACAAGCGCAGATCGGATCGCAGGCTGCGGCAGATTGCAAATAGGCAGGGCAGCGCGTATCTGTTGGATTGGGCAGGCAGAAAAACACACGGGGTTCGATGAACTGGATATCCAACTACGTCCGGCCGACGATCAACTCGCTCTTCTCGCGTCGGGAAGTGCCGGAAAACCTTTGGTCGAAATGCCCCGAATGCGGGACGATGCTTTTCCACCGGGAGCTTAAGGAAAACCTGAACGTCTGCACGTCATGTGACCATCATATGGCGTTCACCCCGCGCGACCGGTTCGAAGCGCTGTTCGATGGCGGTATCTTCACCGAGGTGGCGGTGCCCGAACCCATCACCGATCCGCTGCATTTCCGCGATCAAAAGAAATACCCCGACCGGATGAAGGCCGCACAGAAGGCCACGGGCGAGAAAGAGGCGATGCTGGTCGCCGAGGGTGAGATTGGGCGCACGCCCATCGTGGCCGCCGCACAGGATTTTTCCTTCATGGGCGGGTCGATGTCGATGTTTGTTGGCAATGCCGTGATCGCTGCCGCCGAACGCGCGGTGAAACTGAAACGTCCACTGGTGCTGTTTTCCGCTGCCGGTGGCGCGCGGATGCAGGAGGGCATCCTGGCCCTGATGCAAATGCCGCGCACCACCATCGCCGTTCAGATGCTCAAGGAAGCGGGCCTGCCCTATGTGGTGGTGCTGACCCATCCGACCACGGGCGGGGTCACGGCATCGTATGCCATGCTGGGCGACGTACAGATCGCCGAACCCAACGCCTTGATCTGTTTCGCCGGTCCACGCGTGATCGAACAGACGATCCGCGAAAAACTGCCCGAAGGCTTCCAACGCGCCGAATACTTGCTGGATCACGGCATGCTGGACCGCGTGACGCACAGGCGCGCCATGAAGGACGAGTTGGTCACGATCATCCGTATGCTGACCGGGCAATCGGCGGCGGTGAAGGGGGATTTGCCCGCGCCAGACAAGGCCGCCAAAGAAACGGCAGCCGAAAAGTAACGGGTCAAGCCCGCCATAGAATAAGATCAAGCAAGACGTGGCACGCCGTGAAGCGTGCCATGCTGTCAAATCAGCCCGTCACCTGATCGATGCAGGTGCCGGTGTCCTGATCCCAGACCATGCCTTCGGTACAGGCGCTGGCGGTTTCTTCATTCGAATGACCGCCGCACATGGCGAATGAGGCAACAGGCGAAAGGGCTAGAATCGCGGCAACAGTGATAGTCTTGAGCATTGTCGAACTCTCCGATCTCGTGTTCCACGAATGCCACCATAGCACGATTTCGCAAACCGACCAAATCCGGGAACTGACACCACTTTCGAAGCCCGGTCATCCGTATTAAATGGCAGGCAAATTCCCGAATGACTGGCCCATCCATGACACCCAAATCCTCTGACGCCATTCTGGAACGCATGATGGCGCTGCACCCGAAGGTGATCGACCTGACGCTTGATCGGGTTTGGCGGTTGCTGGACCGGCTGGGCAATCCGCAGAATGACCTGCCCCCGGTGATCCATATCGCGGGCACCAATGGCAAGGGATCGACGTTGGCGATGCTGCGCGCCGGGCTGGAAGGGGCGGGCAAGACCTGTCACGCCTATACCAGCCCGCATCTGGTGCGGTTCCATGAACGCATCCGGCTGGCGGGTGATCTGATTTCGGAACCCTACCTGACTGAAATTCTTGACGAATGCTATGACGCCAATGGCGGCGAGCCGATAACCTATTTCGAGATTACCACCTGCGCCGCCCTGTTGGCCTTCGCCCGGACGCCGGCCGACTACACGCTGCTCGAAGTCGGGCTTGGCGGGCGTCTGGACGCCACCAACGTGATTGACAAACCGGCGCTGACGGTCATCACGCCGGTCGCCTTCGACCACCCGCAATTCCTGGGCAATACCGTGGCCGAAATTGCCGGGGAAAAGGCAGGGATACTGAAGCGCGGGGTCGCCTGCGTGGTCGGCGCGCAGGCGCCCGACGGGCTGGACGTAATCGAAGCGCGCGCGGAAAAGCTGGGCGCCCCCCTTCTGGTGCGGGGTCAGCACTGGCAGGTCTGGGAAGAACGCGGGCGGCTGGTCTATCAGGATGAAGCCGGCCTGCTGGATCTGCCACCACCGGTGCTGCCCGGTGCGCATCAGTTCGACAATGCCGGGGCGGCCATCGCGGGGCTTCGCCACCTGGGATTTGGCGAAGACGCCTGCACAGCGGCGGTTACACAGGCGGAGTGGCCTGCACGGATGCAGCGGCTGACGCGCGGTCCGCTGGTCGATGCGGCGCCGGGGGTTGAACTGTGGCTGGACGGCGGCCACAACGCCCATTGCGGGCAGGCCATTGCCGCACATCTGGCCACCCTGCCCGCCCGGCCCACGCATCTGATCTGCGGGATGATGAATACCAAGGACGTCAAGGGCTACATGGTGAATTTCCTCGGGTTGGTCGAGCAATTGCTGGCCGTTTCCATCCCCGGCGAAACCGCAACCCTGACGGCAGAGGAAACCACCGAAGCGGCCCTGGCTGCCGGTTTGCGCGCCGCGCCCGCCGGGTCGGTCAGCGAGGCGCTGGCGCAGATCGTGGCAGATGACGCGAATGCGCGGGTGCTGATCTGCGGGTCGCTTTATCTGGCGGGGACGGTTTTGGCCGAAAACGGCTAGCTAGGCCGCCATCCTCTCGCCATAGGGTCGTTCCCTGATCGGCAGATGTACGATCGCCGAAAACGCCCCTACCCCGACACCGACCCACCAGACGGCAGTGTAATCGCCATAGATGTCGTACATGCGCCCGCCCAGCCAGACGCCCAGGAAGGACCCAAGCTGGTGCGAGAAGAAGACGATACCGTAAAGCGTGCCCATGTAGCGCAACCCGTAGATATAGGCGACCAATCCGCTGGTCAGCGGCACCGTGGCGAGCCAGAGCGAACCCATCGCGACCGAGAACAGCACCACGGTCGTGGGCGTGATGGGGAACATGATGAAAAGCGCGGCGATGATCGTACGGGCTGTGTAGATGCCCGCCAGCAGGTATTTCTTGGAATAGCGTTTGCCCAACCAGCCCGCCGTCAGCGTGCCCACGATATTGGCCAAGCCAATGAGCGACAGCGAAATGGCGCCCAGCGCAGAGGTTGAGGCGACGCCAAGCGAGGCAAGCGTGCCAGACGGATCGATCGCCCCGCACATTTCGGTAACCATGGCCGGGAAATGCGCGGTGACGAAGGACAGCTGATAGCCGCAGGAAAAGAAGCCCAGGAAGATCAGCGTGTAGCTGGGGTCGCGGAATGCTTTCACCAGCACGGCGCCAAGACTTTCTTCCAGTTCCTGTTTCGTGGCTCGGGTCGGGCTGCGCATCATCGGCAAGGCGAGGAGCACGACGATAATGGCCGCGGCAAAGACGACGAAGACCGACTGCCAGGGCATGAACCCTAGAAGCCAATTGGCCGTCGGTGCGCCCACGACCTGCCCGCCCGATCCGGCAGCGGTGACAATGGCCAGCGACATGGACCGGTGCTCGTCCGATGCGGCCCGACCAACCACGGCCAGGATCACGCCCAGCCCAGTGCCGGCGATGCCGAAACCAACGGCGATTTCCCAGAACTGGTGGGCCAGCGGCGTTGTCGACACGGACGACATCAGAAGGCCCGCCGCATAGGTCACGGCGCCAAGGACAATGGCACGCCGGTCACCGATCTTTTCGGCCAAAGCGCCAAAGATCGGCTGGCCGATACCCCAGGCGAGGTTCTGAATCGCGATGGCCATGGAAAAATCGGCACGCAGCCAACCGAATTCATCTGCGATGGGGATCTGGAACACGCCGAAGGATGCGCGGATGGCAAAGCTGACAAGGATAATCAGGCAACCGGTGACAAGCACCGGTGTCATCAGAGGCGTGCGTGTTTCGGTCATGACCGGTCTTCCACTTTGCGTCGGCGGAAATTGGTGGATTTGCGTGGGCGCGTCAAATCAAGAAATGTGAAACCGAACATCAATGCGGGCGCTTTTACTTGGCCACGATTGCCCGTATGACGCCCACGCCGCAGGAGAATTTGAAACGTGCAGAGCGTCAGGCAAGCCTATGATACCCGCGTCCGGTCCGGCGAGATTACAGCCGATGCGGGCCAGGCGCAGGTGATCGCCGCACTGGACCGGTTGGCCGTAGCCTTGGCGCAACCCGTGAAGCGCGGCTTCTTTCGCAAGGCGGAAACGGTGCCGGGTCTGTATATCTGGGGCGATGTCGGGCGCGGCAAATCCATGTTGATGGATATGTTCGTGGATGCCACGGACGTGCCACGCAGGCGAGTGCATTTTCATGCCTTCATGCAGGAACTGCACGACGCGATGCATCGGGCGCGGCAGGACGGCATCGAGGATGCGCTGAAGCCGTTCCTGGACCAGGTGGGCAAGGATATCCGCCTGCTGGCTTTCGATGAAATGCAGATTTCCGACATCGCCGACGCTATGATCGTGGGACGTCTGTTCCAAGGCCTGTCGGATCGCGGGGTGACGATTGTCACCACGTCGAACCGGCCACCCGACGATCTGTATCAAAACGGGCTGAACCGGCAGTTGTTCTTGCCCTTCATCGCTCTGCTGAAAGACCGGTTCGACGTACTGGAACTGGCCAGCCCGACTGATTACCGGCAGACCCGACTATCCGGCGAACGGCTGTATTTCACCCCCATCGATGCCACCGCACGCGACGCGATCGCCGCGATCTGGGCGGATCTGTCTGGCGGCAGGTCCGAAGTTCTGGTGCTGCGTGTGAAGGGCCGCGATGTCGAGGTGCCTGCGTTCAATAACGGCGTTGCGCGGGCCACGTTTTACGACTTGTGTGCGCACCACTTGGGCCCGGGGGATTACCTTGCGGTTGCCGACCACATCCGGGTGATGATCCTGGAAAACATCCCGACACTGAGCCGCGCGAATTTCAACGAAGCCAAACGTTTCGTCACGCTGATCGACGTGCTTTACGAGGCGCGGGTGCGGCTGATCTGTTCGGCGGCGGCAGAGCCGGAGATGCTTTATCTGGAAGGCGAAGGCACGTTCGAATTCAAGCGGACGGCGAGCCGGTTGGTGGAAATGACCTCGCCCGGCTGGGGTGAATAATAGCTATTCCGCCCGCAGCGCATTGTAAGGCACCATGACATGCAGCCGATAGGCTGCGCGTTCGGTCAGCCGGGCGAAATATGCCTCGATCACCGGGTTGGGTTTGCGCGGGATGTCCATGTCGAACCAACGGAACAGGATATGGCCGGCCAGGATATCGGCAAGCGACAGGTCAAGCCCCATGACAAAGTTCTTGTCGCCGATCTGGTCGGCGAGGATCGCAAGCCGGTCTTCGAAGGCCGCGATATTGCGGGTGAGCGCCGCTTCGTCCCTGTCAGCGGCCCTGGTACGGACCTTCAGCCAAAAGATCGGCTCGGTGAACCAGCTGGCCGCCGTGTGCTTGGCCCATTCGGCCCATTGATCCACCGGGGCACGCATGATCGGTTGTTCGGGCCAGAACGGTCCGCCGTCGCCGTAGTTCGCCGCCAGGTAGCGCAGGATGGCGCAGCTTTCGAACATCGTCAGATCGCCATCGCACAGGACGGGAACGGTGCCGTTAGGGTTCATTGCCCGGAAATGCCGGGTGTCGGTTCCGCCAAATCGGTGGCCGACATCGATCTGTTCGATGGTCAGTCCCAATTCCGCCGCGCCCCACATGACGGCCTGAACGTTTGAACTGTCACGGCGGCCATAGATGGTGATCATCATTCGCCCCTGGGGAACCTTTGCCCCTCTTCCAGCACGTTCAGGTCCATGTGGTTGCGCATGTAGCGTTCGGATGCTTTTTGCAGAGGCTGATAGTCCCATGGGAAATAATCGCCGTTGCGCAGCGCCTCGTAGACCACCCAGCGGCGGGCCTGGGATTGGCGCACCTCGGCATCGAAACGGGCAAGGTCCCAGCGGGCTTCGGATTTTGCGCGCAGGCTGGCCAATGTTCCGGCGTGTGCGGGGTCACCTGCCAGGTTGGTCAGCTCGTGCGGGTCAGCGTCCATGTCGAACAGCTGGTCTGGGTCCAGCGCGCAGCGGTTGTATTTCCACTTGCCATAGCGCAGCGACACGAGCGGCGCATAGGACGCCTCGGCGGCGTATTCCATCGCCACGGGGGCGGTGCGTTCTGTACCTTGGCCTGTTGGCACAAGGCTTTCGCCATCGGTCCAATCCATGACTTCGGACATATCGACGCCAGCCAGATCGCAGAGCGTCGGCGTCACGTCGATGGTCGAAACAGGCGTGTCAATGCGGCCCGCAGGCAGGTCGGGCGAGGCAACCATCAGCGGCACGCGCGCCGATCCGTCATAGAAGTTCATCTTGAACCACAGGCCGCGTTCACCCAGCATATCGCCATGGTCGGACACGAACAGGATCGTCGCATCCTGACGCGTATCGTCGAGCACTTGCAGGATTTCCCCGATCTTGTCGTCGAGATAGCTGATATTGGCGAAATAGGCGCGGCGGGATCGGCGGATGTCGTCTTCGGTGATGTTGAAATTGCGCCAGTCATTGGCGTCGAAGATGCGTTGCGCATGGGCGTCATGGTCTTCGTAGGCCATGGCCGGAATTTCCGGCAGCAGGTGGTCGCAGTCTTCGTAGAGGTCCCAATATTTCTTGCGGGCCACATAGGGGTCATGCGGGTGGGTGAAGCTGACGGTCAACGCCCAGGGGCGTTCGTCATGCCCGCGCGAAAGGTCATAAAGCTTGCGGCAGGCGTTGAAGGCAACCTCGTCGTCATACTCCATCTGGTTGGTGATCTCGGCCACGCCCGCGCCGGTGACAGACCCCATGTTGTGATACCACCAGTCGATCCGTTCGCCTGGCCTGCGATAGTCCGGCGTCCACCCGAAATCGGCCGGGTAGATATCGGTCGTCAGGCGTTCCTCGAACCCGTGCAACTGGTCGGGGCCTACGAAATGCATCTTGCCCGAAAGGCAGGTCTGGTAACCCGCGCGGCGCAGGTGATGGGCATAGGTGGGGATGTCAGAGGCAAATTCGGCCGCGTTGTCATAGACGCGGGTGCGGCTTGGCAACTGGCCCGACATGAACGACGCGCGGCCCGGCGCGCAAAGTGGGCTGGCTGTGTAGGTGTTGGCGAAACGCGTGGACCTTTCGGCCAGTTTCTTCAGGTTCGGGGCGTGAAGCCAGTCAGCGGGTCCGTCGGGAAACAGGGTGCCGTTCAGCTGATCCACCATCAGGATCAGGAAATTCGGGCGACCCACCTCAAAATGCCTTGAATGTCAGGGTCGTCAGCGTCCGTTCGATGCCTTTGATGTTCAGCAGGTTTTCATTGATGTATTTGCCGATATCTTCGCCTTCGGGCGGGTAGAGCTTCATCAGCAGGTCGTATTCGCCGGATGTCGAATAAAGCTCGGAATGAATTTCGCGCAGGGCGATTTCGTTGGCGACCTGATAGGCCGTGCCGGGGGTGCATCTGATCTGAACGAATAGCGCGGACATGGTTCTGGCTCCCTGATTGTGCCGCCTGACGGGCGGTTTTGCATCGGTGATACGCCGGGTTTGTTCTATCCCGCAATAATGGAATGTCGCAGCGCTAGTTGAAGGTCGGTCTTGGGCGATGACCTGCCGCAATCCGCATGCTCGCGCTGGCATTAACCACCCGTTAACCACAGCGACGCGAGCGTTGCGGCATATATTGAGGGATTCGTAATGACGAAATCACAATTGTCGCCACGTACATGCGGACTGACCGTCAATCTTCGCGCCTCATCAAGGGGCCCCATCACCTTGACGATGCTGGAATTCGATCACGCGTCGGTCAGAACACGTCTGCGCTTCAGGCGGCTGAATGTGGTTCACGAAGTTGCAAGGCCATCCTTTGCCCGAACGCTGAACGCTGTATGGCGCCTGGTCATGGCCAGTTCGGAGCCTGTCGTCGATGAAAGATTTCGTGCGGCTGCCGGTACAATGATACTGACTGGGTTACGCGCACACGGGCAAGTTCTTCCCACCGGCACGCGCGCCGCACATATCCATTTCGGCACTTTCGAAGGTGAGCCCGAGGATCTTTTGAATCGCGGCCTGCCATTCGGCAATACCTTCCAGCAACAACGCGAACGCATCGCGGTCGATGCGCTGGAAGATATCCTTGCCCCGATGATCCAGCTTGCCACCCTGCCCCGCGATGATCCCCGGCTGACAGCGCGGCAGGCTGCAGCCGTTCAGGCAAGGCTGATCGAGATGCAGGAACATGCGGACGAATTGCAATTCCGAATGGCATTGCTGACCCGGTACGTTCGTGATTGCGAAGCCATCGCAGGTGGCGTCGGGCAGGCAACTCAGGACCAGCTTTTTGCATGAAGACGGAATTTTCAAAAAATCTTAACCGATTGTTCACCGCTTTCACCTAGGCTCCGCGCCATTCCGAAAGAGCAGGCGTCTTCGCGGCGGGTCATCATGCCCCCCGGACCCTGCTCTTTCGCGTTTCTCATTCAGGAGTAAGTGACTTGAGCAATCCGTTTGCTAACCGCACCCCTTCGCTTTCCGGCCCGGCGACCGATATCATCGCCGTGACCCCGGATGATGTGACTGATCTGACCGAAACCGCCATCGCGCTTTACGTGGAAACCGGCGGGACCATTTCGCTGGTGACCGTCCGCGGCGCGGCCCGGACCGTCAACGTGACCGACAATCAGATCCTTCCCGTTGGCGCGCGTCGCGTCAACGCGACCGGCACGACTGCGGTCGGCATTCATGCGCTGGTGATCGCATGAAGGTGGTCCGCGATCTTTCCGTAACCGCCGTTTCGGGCAAGAGCAGCCCGGTCGCCTGGGATCAACCCTGGGGCTCGCCGCTGACGCAAACACAGCCCGCACTGGTGATGGATTTTGCCGCCGGGATCTACGGTGCCGATGGCCTTCGCGGCACGATCGGTTCGACCTTGTCGCTGGGGCGCAATTCGAACGGCGGCTATGTAAGCAACGCCGGTGCGCTTGCGATCGCCGGCATCAACCAGCCGCGCGTGACCTTCGACCCCAACAGCCTGGCGCCGCAGGGTCTGCTGCTCGAAGCCGGTCGCACGAACCTGATCCTCAATTCGTCGGCGCCGGTGGATCAGGACATCACCGTCAACGCGGTGGAACATCACCTGTCCTTTTATGGCGATGGCAGCATCACGCTAAGCGGCGCCCATACGGCTGTTGTGACGGGGGTTGCCGCCTATCCCGACCGGACCACGGTCAGCTTCACGCCCACTGCGGGCCTGCTGACCCTGACCTTTGCCGGTGATGTCACCGCGCCGCAACTGGAAGAAGGCGTATCAGCGTCGTCCTACATCGCGACCGGCGGCGCGCCTGGCGTGCGTGACGCCGATAATGCCAGCGTGGCACTTGGCACGTGGTATGACCAATCGGCGGGAACTTTGGTCTTTTCCGGCTCACTTTTGCACGCCGCGGCAAATGATCGGGTGATCGAAATTGAAGCAGGCGACAATGGCACGCGCCTGTCGGTTCTGTGGAATTCCGTACTGGGCAAACCGCAGTTCCAGATCTGGAGCGGCGGCAGCTTGCAGGCGGCCATTGCGCCGACCGGCAACGCGATTGCGCTGGGCGATCATTTCCGGGTGGCGATTGCCTTTGCGGCCAACGACTTTGCGGTGTCGATGAACGGGGCTGCCCCGGCCACGGACACAGCAGGCACGGTGCCGACCCCTGTCGACACTTTGCGCCTTGGTCGCGCCAGTGGCGGCGCGCAGGGCATGACGCTGGTTGAAAGCGTCGTGCATTACGCATCGCGCCT
>JBNKYL010000051.1:0-3655 GCA_050300875.1 Paracoccaceae bacterium | reverse complement strand
GCCATCCTGCCAATCAATTACGCGTTCCTTGATATAGTTGCGACCGTCGGCGAGATCGCAACGGCGCTGTGCGCCGTTGCCGTGGTCGGGACCGTCGCCCACCACGTAGGACCGTTTCAGGTTCGGGTTGAACGCATCGATGGCACCGAAATTCGCCAACAGCGCCCAGGCCTTCGCCGGGTCGGCGGAGGATTGGATTGATACTTCCAGAACTGACATTATGTTTCTCCCAAGAATGATCGTTCTCACGAGTAGAGATAGAGAATGACCGTTCTCGTGACAAGAGGAGCGCAATCGGCATGGATGAAATTTCTGTGATGGACACCCGGCAACAAGCGCTGCGCAAAGCAATGGGCGCGTTCTGGGCGCAGGGTTCTGCCGTGACGAGTTACCCCGACATCGTTCGAACAACCGGGCTCAGCCGAAAGGCCCTGTATGAGCTTTGGTCAGACAAGACGTCCTTGATCCATGATGCGATTGCCCTTTACCGCGCCGAAATATTACAGCCCTTGCTGGATGTCTTGGGCATTCCTGGACGTGCGGCCTTGGTGGAATTCTGGGATAAGCTGGACCGGGCAGCGCAGGATGAAAACTGGTGTGGCTGTTACCTGTTTCGGTCTGCATCGGGGGATATGCGCGCCGATGCAATCGTTCAGGCGGCATTTGATGACTATATTCGCGACCTCGTGGCAGCCATTGGGCGTTGCGTCGAGGCGGGGCAGGCGGCTGGCGAGATCGACGCATCCGTGGATGCGCAGGCAGGTGCGTGGCAGGCGGTGGGCAGCCTGTCATTGCTTTCGACGATTGGCGGGCAAGGCGGGTATGACGACCGGGCGGCGGCCTTGTTGCGGGCCGGACGCAGGAGCACAGGCGTCGGTCAGGCCTAGAAACACATGGTATGGGATTTCATGGAATCGGTTGGGTAGCGGCGGCGATTCGGCTAAGATCTACGCGTGAATCGCATGAATGACGGAATAACTCGAAAGTTCGGCGGATTTTTGCTGGGAATCCGGGGAACTGGTCACTCCCCCAGATTTCCTCTAGATATGCCAGATTGAGCTTTTCTGAGCACTAGATGTGCCATGCGAAGTTTAGCGCTCGGCGTATTTTGGGCCTGAAATGGCCCGTGAGCAAAGCCCGCCTGGAATTCTTTCCCTTAGTTTCCTATTGATTTCCATGAATTCCCATGTCATCCCTGTTTCCACGATGAGGACGGGACGAAAGGGGCACCAAGACCCCAGGTAATCTCCCAAGTCAGGTTTCATACAGGCACTCGCTTTCATCGAACCAAGAGATCCGGCGCGCGGGCGAGCAGACATCCCCCCAGGTGGCGCGCGTTGCTGGACAAACCCAGAGATGGGACGTGGGCGGCGGATCGAGCAGTGGCAGCAGCTCGTTCCGCCGTTCCCATCTCTGACGCATGGATGAGAAGGCCGCTTAAGTGGCGAGACGGTTCAGAGGCGAGAGCCACCATAAGGTGGATGGCAAGGGCAGGGTGTCGATCCCGGCCCTGTTTCGCCGTGTTCTGGAAGCCGGTGACCCCGATTGGACCGATGGACTGCGGCCGCAGTTGGTCATTGTCTATGGCGATCATCGCCGCAAATTCCTGGAATGTTTCACGATCGAGGCGATTGACGAGGTCGATGCCAAGATCGATGCCCTGCCACGCGGATCGATGGAACGGCGGATGCTGGAACGCCTGATCCACGGTCAGTCGCATCCGACCGAGGTCGATGGCGACGGCCGCCTGACGCTGCCGCAGAAACTGCGCGAAAAGATCGGGCTGGACGGCGAGGCGTTTTTCATTGCCTCCGGCGATACGTTCCAGATTTGGCGCCCCGAAACATATGAAGCCGAGGAACTGGCCCGGACCGAGGCCTGGCTGGACGAACTGCCCGACGATTTTGACCCGATGTCCTTGCTGGACGCCAATAGGGGAGAATAGGGGATGGCTGCCGCTGCCATGGCCATGAATCGCGACGCACCCCACATTCCTGTCTTGCTCCAACCGCTGATCGAGGCGGTATCACCCGTACACGGTGTTTGGGTCGATGGCACGTTCGGGGCGGGCGGCTATTCACGCGCCTTGCTCGAGGCTGGCGCCGATACAGTGATCGCCATTGACCGTGATCCGACAGCGATTGCCGCGGCAGCGCCGATGGTGGCCGAATGGCAGGGAAAACTGCGATTGGTTCACGGTGAATTTGCTGACCTGGACGCGCTGGCGGGCGAACCCGTCGACGGTGTCGCGCTGGATCTGGGCGTGTCATCCATGCAGCTGGATCAGGCCGAACGCGGGTTTTCCTTCATGCGGGATGGGCCGCTCGACATGCGAATGGGGGTGCGGGGGCCAAGTGCCGCCGAGATCGTCAACAATGCGTCAGAAAGCGAATTGGCGGACATCATCCATTACTACGGCGAAGAACGTGGCGCACGCCGGATTGCGCGGGCCATCGTCGCCAAACGCACCGAAGTGCCGATCGTCACGACGGCGCAACTGGCGGAAATCGTTCAGAAATGCCTGGGCCACGCAAAGCCGGGGCAAAGCCACCCCGCGACGCGAACCTTCCAGGCGATCCGCATCGCGGTGAACGATGAATTCGGCCAGCTTGTCGAGGGGCTGGAGGCAGCGGAACGCGCCCTGAAGCCCGGTGGCCTGTTGGCCGTGGTCAGTTTCCATTCGCTGGAAGACAGGGTCGTGAAGCGATTTTTGAACGAACGTTCAGATACGGGCGGCGGTGGTAGCCGCTATGAACCGGCGCGCGCGGGTCGTGAACCGGGGTTTGAACTGGTCGGCAAGGCGGTTGGGCCGGACGCCACGGAACTTGCCGCCAATCCGCGGGCTCGGTCGGCCCGTCTGCGGGTTGCGCGGCGCACCGTTGCGCCCTTTGCCTCCGTCGACCGGTCAAAATTGGGCCTGCCGATGATCGCCGGGGGGCGAGCATAATGCGTTGGTTTCTGTTGATAACCTCGGGTCTAGCGGTCATTTCGCTGGCGTTTTGGGCCTATAGCCAGAACTACAAGACGCAGACGGCACTAAAAGAGGCTGAGCAACTGCAAACCGAGATCGGGGCGTTGCGCGAACGCCTGGCCGTGTTGCGGGCGGAATGGGCCTACCTCAATCGCCCGGATCGTCTGCGGCAACTTGCAGACATGAATTTCGAACGACTTGGGCTTCTGCCGCTCGCACCCAATCACTTCGGCAGAGTTGATCAGGTGGCATTCCCGACAGATCTGGGCTTTGCCACTGTCAGCCCAATTGATCTGGCTGCAATCCTTGGCGAAGTGGGGGCTGACGAATGATCCGCACACCGCTGCGCCCATTGGCTCGCATCCTGGCGGCTCGCCAATCGGGCGAAAACCCGGACGCCATCGAACGCGAAAACCTGCGCCAGCGCAACGAAGCGCTGCGCGACCAGGCCCGCCAGCGCGCAGAAAGCCGCCTGTTGGTTGTGGGCGCGTTCCTGTTGCTGGCCTTCGTGTCCGTTGGCGTGCGCATGGGGACGTTGGCTGCCAGTGAACCCACAGAGCCGATTGCCGCCGTGACCGGTGCCGCGATCCTGGCAGGACGGGCGGATATCGTGGACCGCAACGGGCGCATTCTGGCCACCAACCTCGTGACGCATTCACTGTACGCCCAGCCGCCGCAGATGGT
>JBNKYL010000050.1:0-9792 GCA_050300875.1 Paracoccaceae bacterium | reverse complement strand
GCCGAGGCTGGCATGAAGTTCATGCCCGGGCCGCCGGACACTTATTACGAAATGAGCCATGATCGCGTGAAAGGTCACGACGAACCCATCGAGGGGATGAAGAAACACGGCATCCTGATTGACGGCGAAGGCGTCGTGGGCGGTGGTGAAACGCGGATCCTGTTGCAGATCTTTTCCAAGACCGTGATCGGGCCAATTTTCTTCGAATTCATTCAGCGCAAGGGCGATGACGGGTTCGGCGAAGGCAATTTCCGCGCGTTGTTCGAATCCATCGAAGAGGATCAGATCCGGCGCGGCGTTCTGAAGGTCGAAGCAGCGGAATGACCGCGGCGCTGAAAGCCATCACGGACTTTGGCCCGCGGGATCAGGCGTTCGTGACGGCCTTGGCCAGTTTGTCAGCGCCATAGCGCACCGGGTCGGTGGTCGGCAGGCCGGTTTCGGCCTCAATGGCGGCGAGTTCCGCACGTGCGGCGGCGTTGTCCAGCACGCTGGTATTGACCGCGATGCCGCGCACCTTGGCGGGCATGAGCGCCCCGGCTGCGCTGGCCACGGCTTCGTTCAACGCCACGACCTGCGACAGGGGCGGGACGGTGACGGGTGGGGCGTCGGATACCGCGTGAAGCTGATCCATGCCGGACATATGGCACAGGATCATGTCGGTGCAGGCCGATCCGCGCATCAGCGGCAGGGTGGCGGTAGAGCCGGGATGGAGCAGCGATCCCTGGCCTTCGATGATGACGATCTCGCGGTCTGCCGCATTCATCACCATACGTTCGACCGCGCCCGCGGCGTGATCGACGCGGAAGGCGTCGAGCGGGATGCCATCGCCGGTGACGGTCATGCCAATCTGGCCGGTAGCCAGAAATTTCGCGTCACGTCCGGCGGCGGTCAGCGCCTTCAGCAGTTCCAGCCCGGCGGTCATCTTGCCAACGGCCATGTCGGTGCCGACCATTAGAACGCGCCTGTTGGTCAGGGTACGGGCCCGGCCCATGGCGATACGGGGCATGTCGCCAATCGGGGTACGGATGTCCCAGATCCATTGCCCCGGCTTCAGGCTGGCCCCGAACAAATCGTTCATGCGGTCGTGCAGCCCGTTGACCAAGTGCAGCCCCGCGTCGATTGCGGCCTGGAAGATTGCGATCCATTCCGGCGGGATACGTCCACCTGACGGTGCGGTGCCGGTGACCAGCACTTGAGCGCCGAGGTCGATGGCGTCGTCGAGCGTCGTCACGATCGGCACATCGCTGTCGATGCGAGTCATGTCGCGCACGCGTTTGCCAGCGGCATGGCTGTCGATAACGGCGACGATCGGGTTGCGGCCATAGCGCAAGATGCCTTCCGCCATTTTGGCATGAGGGTCGCCCATATAGGCTTCGGCATAGATGGCGATGGGCAGGTGCGGGTCAAGCATGGGTCAGTTTCCCCCCGTGGCCGGGCCGGTCGGCGGGCAGAGTGATGCCGTTTTCGAACGGCGCGCCGCTGGCCGGGTCAGGGTCGAGGTTCAGATGTGAATCAAGGTCGATATAGTCGAAAAGCGCGCCCAGCGAGGCGCCGGCGGCGATGGCCACGGAACTTTCGCCCATGCAGCCGATCATGGTTTTCAGGCCATTCGCGCGGGCGGTGGCGACGATGCGCAGGGCTTCGGTGATGCCGCCCGATTTCATCAGTTTCAGGTTCACGCCATCGACGCGGTCGGCAAAGGCGGGGATGTCGCTGGACAGGCGGCAGCTTTCATCGACGAAGATCGGCAGGGCGCGGTCGCGGAACAGGTCGGTCAGCTGGTCTTCGGCGCCTTTGACCAATGGCTGTTCGATATATTCGACACCTCGTTCAGCCAGCCAGCCCATCATGTGGCGTGCATCTGCCAGGGACCAGCCGCCATTGGCGTCGACACGCAAAACGACATCCACGCCTTCTGTCTTTTCCAGAACTGCGGCGAACATGTCCTTGTCGGCCTCGATCCCGTCGGGCGAGCCGAGCTTGATTTTCAGCGCCCTGGCGCCGCGTTCCAGCAAAAGCGGTACGCGGTCGCGGACCACATCCGGCGGGTTGATGCCGACGGTGACCGAGCTAACCACAGCACGCCGGGCAAGGCCGAGCATCCGGTAGAGCGGCATTCCTGCCTGTTTGGCGCGCAAGTCCCAAAGCGCCATGTCCAATGCGGCTAAGGCGCAGCGGGCCACGCCTGCGTCCATCCCGCGTTGCCAAATGTCTTGAATCGGACCATCGGCAAAGCTCTCGCCGCAGAAGGCGCGGAGCATGGTTTCGCCGATCTCGGCACTTGCTGCGCCTTCGCTGGCGACAGGAGCCATTTCACCCCATCCGGTGTGCGTACCGTCGCTGAGGCTGAGGAAAAGGTTGTCGGACCCCTTCATTTCACCGCGGCTGATGCGCAGGGGAAAACGTTTCTTCAGATAGACGGTTTGGAAATTGACGGTCAGCATGTGGTCCCCAGGCTCAGTTGGAACGAGACCTAGCGGGGGATGCGCGGCGAGACAAGCAGGCGGTCACAGCTTCCGAGACTTTCCAGCACGTAGTCTGCAATGCGTCGAGGTATTGTGCGGCGAAGTTTTCTTCGTCGAGATATCGGCTGGGCCAGACCAACGAGATTGCGCCCGCCAATTTGGGACCGGACTTGATCGGGCAGGCGATGGCATTTAACCCGTGGTCGAAATAGGGGTCGCCCACCAAGGGCGTGATCAGTGTGCCCAGAAGCCGGCGGAGCGACGATTTGGGGATGCCGGTGCCCTTGTGCAGTTCAGCCAGACTGCAATCGCCGTCGCGGGCCAATTGTTCCAGAACGGCAAGCCCGCGGTTGAAAGATTCGTTGCGCAATTCCACGGTCATGAAAGGTAGCGTGCCACTCACCGGCACGTTTTGCTAGAAATCTTGAGATGCTTCCAGCGCGGTTGAAAGGTGCACGCGGGAGGAACTGGGATGCAGGCAGGTCGAACCTGCCCAATGAGGGGCTGCGCGGCTTATCGGCACTGATCGCTTTAGCCATGTCGTTATTTGCGACATACGTGGCTGCGTTTGGCGTATTCGACAATGTTCTGGTGTCCGGCCCTACGGTGCTGTTGGCCGTTGCCCATGGGTTCGCCGCTTGGCGGCCAGATGGTGAAAGGACGGCCGCCAACTAGCCGTTATTCCTGCATTTCGGGTTACTGATCGCCATCACTCTGTTGATCCTGCAATGGATCGACATGATGTTCGCACGAGAGCTGTTCATCGTGTCGATCAGCCGATTCAGGATGCCTGCGCATGGCTGGCGATCGGGCTGATCACCTATGCCAACTGGCGGTTTTTCGGCATCCCGATGGTGGCGGTGCTACTGACCGGGCGCACGGCGCAGAATGCCGGGGCTTATGCATTGGCCGTGGCTGTCCCGCTGTGCATGGTCCTGTTCCCCGAGTTTCGCCATCCGCGCAAATGGTGGGAGGCTTTGGTCGAAGCCATCAAGACCCATCCGTGGCTGACTGATGTGACGCTGGAATATGCCGTTCAGGATGGTGGCATGGCGCTGCATCCCGGCGCACTGAAATATTATCAGGAGATCGGGTTGGAGATCCCTGCGGAATCCATGTGATGCGCTGCGGCTTGCAAAGAAACTGATCCGGGTTTTGGCCAACCTCCCGAACGCGGATCAGTCCAAGGCCACGGACCGCAAGCCGCCGGGGCCTTTTTTTGTGGCGAAGAGAGGAGGAATTGCCCGAAACTTGGGCGCAGGTCGCGCCGCGCAGGCATAATTCATTGCGCTACTGGCCGGAAATGGCCCATCATGAGCGGCAAGCGTTGGGATGTTGGGTGAGCTGTTGGATAAACCGGGCCAGTTTGACGAAATGTTGGGCACCGATGGTGCCGTGCGCGAACCCTACCGGTTGTTTCAGAATTGGCTGGAGGATGAAGACCCGGCGCGGTTGCGCAAGAAGCAGCGCGATGCCGAGGACCTTTTTCGCCTGACGGGCATTACGTTCAACGTCTATGGCAAGGCCGAGGCCGAAGAACGTCTGATCCCTTTCGACATCATCCCGCGCATCATTTCGGGCAGCGAATGGCACCGGTTGTCACGCGGCATTGACCAGCGCGTTCGCGCGATCAACGCCTTTCTGCATGACATCTACCACAATCAGGAGATTATCCGTGCCGGGCGCATCCCCGAGGAAATGATCAGCACAAACGATGCCTTCCTGCCGCATATGATCGGGGTGGAACCACCGGGTGGCGTTTACACACATATCGTCGGCATCGATCTGGTGCGCACGGGCCCCAACGATTTCTTTGTCCTCGAAGATAACGCGCGCACGCCATCGGGCGTAAGCTACATGTTGGAAAATCGGGAAACCATGTTGCAGATGTTTCCCGAGCTCTTTTCGCAGAACCGCGTGCAACCGGTGCAGAACTATCCGGCCAGCCTGCGCCGGTCACTTGCCGCCTGCGCGCCGCCAGCCTGTACGGGTGACCCGGTTGTCGCGGTGCTGACACCCGGGATCTACAATTCGGCCTATTTCGAACACGCCTTTCTGGCCGATCAGATGGGCGCCGAACTGGTCGAGGGCCACGATTTGCGCGTCGTCGATGGCCGCGTGGCAATGCGCACGACGCGCGGCTATGAACCGATCGACGTGCTGTATCGCCGTGTCGATGATGAATTTCTGGATCCGCTGAATTTCAACCCAGACAGCGCCTTGGGCGTGCCGGGGATCATGGATGTATACCGCGCGGGCGGCATTACCATTGCCAACGCCCCGGGCACGGGCATCGCCGATGACAAGGCGATCTATAGCTATATGCCGGAAATCGTCGAGTTTTACACCGGCGAGCGGCCCTTGCTGAAAAACGTCCAAACCTGGCGCTGTTCGGAACCGGATGCGCTGGCTTATGTGCTGGACAACCTTCAAGAGCTGGTGGTCAAGGAAGTGCATGGGTCGGGTGGCTACGGCATGTTGATCGGGCCGACCTCGTCCAAGAAGGAACTGGCCGAGTTTCGCCGCAAGCTGAAGGCGCGGCCGGACAATTACATCGCGCAGCCGACGCTGAGCCTGTCCACGGTGCCGATCTTTTCGCGTGCGGGGCTGAGCCCGCGCCATGTCGATCTGCGCCCCTTCGTTCTGGTCAGTCCCGGAGCAATCAAGGTCACGCCCGGTGGGCTGACCCGCGTGGCCCTGAAAAAGGGTTCCCTGGTGGTCAACTCGTCGCAAGGGGGGGGGACCAAGGACACCTGGGTCCTGGAGGATTAGGGCGATGCTTGGCAAAACCGCAAACGGCCTGTTCTGGATGGCGCGCTACCTTGAGCGCGCCGAAAACACCGCCCGCTTGATCGAAACCGGCCAGCGCATCGCGCTGACACGCCTGGGGGATGTGGACGAAGAATGGGGGCCGGTCCTGCAATCGGCGAGCGCCCTGAACGGGTATCATGCTTATCACGATGTCCTGACCAAGGACGCCGCGATCGACTGGATGTTGCGGTCGCCGGACTATCCGTCATCCATCCGGTCCTGCATTGCGGCGGCGCGCCAGAACGCCCGAATGGTGCGGACCGCGATCACCAGTGAGGTGTGGGAAGCGATCAACTCGGCCCATATGGCCAGCCAGGAGATGCTGGCGCGCAAGGTGTCAGAACGTGACCTGCCATCTGTATTGCGCGGCATCAGGCAGCAGACGGCGCTGGTCCGGGGCATGACCCACGGCACGATGATGCGCAATGACATCTACGATTTCATTCGTATCGGCACGTTCCTGGAACGGGCGGACTACACCGCGCGTATTCTGGACGTGAAGTATTTTGTGCTTTTGCCATCAGCCAGCGCGGTTGGTTCGTCGCTGGACAATGTGCAATGGGAAAGCATTCTGCGGTCGGTATCGGCGCGCGGTGGGTTCCGGATGGAATACGGGGCAGGGGCAGGGCCCAAGGAAATCACCCATTTCCTGATCCTCGACAAGCGCATGCCGCGCAGTCTGGCCTTCAGCGTGTCCAAGATCAGAGATAATCTGGGCTATCTGACCACCGCCGGGGATGTGCCGCCGAAATCCCGCGAACTGGTTCAGAGGATACAATCGCACTATCTGTCACATGACGTGGATGCGATATTCGATTATGGTCTGCACGAGTTCATCCAGAAGATGCTGGGCCTGCTGACAGAGCTGTCCGCACAGGTTGAACGCGATTTCAGGTTTTATGAATAGCGGGCCCATGCGTCTGAAGATCCGACATACCACGAGATACCGGTTCGACGAACCTGTGCGTTTCGGCCTACAACAGGTGCGGAAAACGCCCAAGAATTCACATCAGCAGAATGTGTTGTCCTGGTCGACCGCGGTGGCCGGCGGGCGCAAGGAACTGACCTTTGAAGATCATCATCACAACGTCACCGATTTGATCAGTTTCGACCATTCCACCACGGAACTGGAGTTGATCTGCGAGGGCGAGGTCGAAATGACCGACACGCATGGTATTGTCGGGCGCCATCGCGGACCGGCGCCGTTGTGGCTCTATAAGAAGAGCACGCCCCGCACTGAGGCCAAGGCGGGTGTGCGGGCATTGGTGCAAGGGTTTGACGATGCCGAGCCGCTGACATCGCTGCACGCCTTGTCGGTCCGGATCGGCGAGGCCGTTTCCTACGAAGTTGGCGCATCCTATCCAGATTGGTCGGCAGAGGATGCGATCGAGGCGGGGTCCGGCGTTTGTCAGGACCATACGCATATTTTCGTAGCCTGCGCACGGCGGCTGGGCCTGCCCGCGCGATATGTGTCGGGCTATCTGATGTTGAACGACCGGACCGAACAGGATGCCATGCATGCCTGGGCCGAAGCTCATGTGCCCGACATCGGTTGGGTCGGGTTCGACGTGTCAAACGGGATTTCGCCTGATGCACGATACGTCCGTGTTGCAACCGGTCTGGACTATTCCGATGCCTCGCCTGTAACTGGCACGCGCGTAGGCGGCACAGGCGAACATTTGGAGGTTCATCTGGAGGTCGCACAGCAGTGAGGCCGGAATGACGTATTGCGTGGGGATGATGCTGGATGCCGGGTTGGTCTTTATGTCCGACACGCGCACCAATGCCGGTTTGGACAATATTTCGACTTTCAAGAAAATGACGGTCTGGGAAGCGCCGGGCGACCGGGTGCTGACGCTGTTGTCGTCGGGCAACCTGGCCACAACACAGGCAGTCGTCAGCCTGTTGGACGAACGGTCAAAGTCCCCGGATGAACGCAACCCCTCCATTCTGGCGGTGCCGTCGATGTTTCAAGCGGCGTGCTTGGTCGCCGATACGCTGCGCGACGTGATCGCCCAGCACAAGGAAGCAGGGCAACAGGCCGATAGTGCTTTTCAGGCGACGCTGATCCTGGGTGGGCAGATCAACGGCGGCCCACCACGGCTGTTCATGATCTATCCCGAAGGAAATTTCATCGAAGCCAGCGCCGACACGCCGTTTTTCCAGATCGGCGAAACGAAATATGGCCGCCCGATACTGGTGCGCGCCTATGATCCGGCGATGAGCTTTGAGGAAGCGGTCAAGTTGCTGCTGGTGAGTTTTGATTCGACCGTGAAAGCCAACCTCTCGGTCGGGGCGCCGTTCGATTATTTGCTATATCGCAAAGATGCGTTGCGCATCGAAATGGCGGATCGGATCGAACTGGATGATCCCTATCTACAAACCGTCGCCCAAGGCTGGGGCAATGCGTTGAAGAACGCGTTGGACAGCCTGCCCGAATTCAAGCTGGACGGCTAACGGTCGGGCAACGTTCTGTCAGCGCCTGCCTCGACAGTCCAGATTCCGGCCACGTCGGGCCTGCAGCCCGGATCGCTGCACGCTGCGCTGTTGGGGCAGAAACACGCTGCACGGTTGGCCGTTGGGCCTGATGGCACAAGCGTGGATAAAGGTGGTGCCGCTTCCCGCTTGTGTCCGCCAGTTTCAGCATCAGCCAGTGTTTCCGCCGTAAAGCCCCGGTACAAGGCTTTCTGCCAGTTGCTGCAAGCGTTCGGGCGCCGTGCCTGGCGGCTGGATCGGGCCGTAATGCACATCGTATTTGCCGCCAAGCTTGTCGATCAGCTCGGATGCGTATCGCAGCGAAGCAACAGCGCGCCCGAAATCGTCGCTGCCGGACAGGCGACCGGCCCATCGGCGGGTTGTGTAGTAATAATTGGAATTTCGCATATCGGTGGACGCCGGCACGATGCGCGCGCCCGTTGCCGCGGAAATGCGGGTTATGCCTTTGCGCCAAGGGGGTTCGACAAGTCGTCCATTGATCATGCCGGGTACCCGACCGGACCCGAACACCAGCAGCGCGCCGTCATCTTCAAGATGCGCCTGCATTCCTTCGCGGGTCAGGCGCGCGGTCAATACTTTGTCCTTGCGGTCCAAATCCACCGCGACGATGCGGTCTGGGCCAAGAAACCGCTCGGCTTCACGATTGGCCACGACCTTCAGGTCGGGTCGGTACTCAAGCAACGCTCCTGCATGTGCTATGAAGTCAAAGGTTCCGATCGGATGGGTAGAGCCGATAACCACGGGACCACTTGGCGGGATGTTGTCCTTTCCATGCGCGGTGATCGTCGTGCCGGTCCCGTAGTTCAACAGGGCATCGATGAGGTCCGGGCCGGTGCGCCCGTCCAATTCGATCAGTAATTTCCTTGCCTCGCGCAACGCGAAAAAGGCCTGACCGGTCAGGATCCGGCTGATCGCGTCAACACTGGTCATGGCAATGCGTAAAGCGGCCAATCTGAATTCGGCCCCTTCGGTGACGCGCAATCGAGCGCGCAGGAGCTCGTCCATGGGATCGGTGGTATGTCGCCTGATCAAGCTCGGTCCGAAATCCTGTGCAATCATTGCGTGCACAATATCACGCCCAGGCCATATGAAAACCGCGCCCGACAGGATGCTGATGTGTGCGGCAGTGATGTGACGCTTGCCCGGATGTGGATTTGCCGTCACAAATCATTGCAAGGACATCGCTGGCATGCCGAAAACGGTGGCCGGGAAGTGGGGGGCAATGGGCGATACGCTAGCGACCGGGCTGGACGGCGTCATGCTGAATTTTTCGGCCACCAGCCTGCAGATTCTGAACGCGATCCTGGCAGTGGTGATGTTTTCAATCGCCATCGACCTGAAACCGTCAGACTTCAATCGGCTTGTCCATGCGCCCAAGCCGGTTTTGACGGGTCTTTTCGCGCAATTCGTGGTGTTGCCGGCGCTAACCCTGGTCTTGATCTTGTTGACCAACCCGCAGCCGTCCATCGCACTGGGTCTGATACTTGTGGCCGCTTGTCCCGGGGGCAATATTTCCAACTTCATCACTCATCGTGCAGGCGGCAACGCGGCCTTGTCAGTATCGTTGACAGGGTTTGCCACTGTTGGGGCCATCGTTCTGACGCCGTTCAATATCGCGCTGTGGGGTGGGCTCTACGGACCCACGCGGGAAATCCTGAAGCGTACATCCATTGACCCCGTTTCTGTGGCGACAACGGTCGGGCTGATGCTTGTTTTACCGCTGGCATTGGGCATCCTGCTTAATGCACGGCGGCCAGACCTGACGTCGCGTTTGCGCAACCCGCTGCAATACCTGTCCATGGGGATCTTTTTTGCCTTCATCATCTTGGCCCTTGCCGCCAACTGGGGCGTATTCCTGCAATTCGCTGGGGCCGTCGCAGGGCTGGTGATCGCGCACAATGCACTTGCGCTCGCGGGCGGGTTCGGAACCGCGACGCTCTTGCGTCTTGCTCCCTTTGATCGGCGGGCCGTGATGTTCGAAACAGGCATCCAGAATTCCGGGCTGGGTCTTATCCTGATC
>JBNKYL010000049.1:0-1698 GCA_050300875.1 Paracoccaceae bacterium | reverse complement strand
GCAAACAGTCAGGCCGCACGTGACCGATACGTTCCGGCGCAGGACGTACTGCCGCGCCGACGGGGCGGATGAAATCAGGCCCGACCGAGTGTGATCTTGACCGTGGTCAGGCATCCCTTGCCGCGCAAACGAATGGTCAGCGCAGATAGCGGTTTTGGTGCCACCCGCCATTCTGGCAGGTAGACCGCATGCGGTGTCGGCTTTAGGCCCATATTCATAATCCGTTGCCCCCGGAAAATGTGATTGTCCCATCAGCGTGGACAATGAACCGGGCCAAATTGGGGCGGGATCGGGGAAGTTTGGCGATGCCGCCCCGGGGCCCGGGATTATTTGTAGGTGACCAGCCAGACGCCCAGGATGACGAATACGACGCCTGCGATCTTGCCAAAGGTGATCGCCGTAGGTGCCGCGCCGAACAGGCCGAAATAGCCAAAGGCAAGCCCGGCCAGGACCTGACCGGACACCAGCAGGACCATATAGGCGCCGATGCCGATGCGTGGGATCAGGAAGGATGATCCGATGATCAGCCCCGCGCTCATCACGCCTGCAAACAACAACAGCGGCGGCAAGGTCGCGGTTCGGACGAAATCGGCCCAGCGATGGCCGTTGGCAATGGCGATCACGATCGAGGCGATGGTGGCGATGAAAAAGAATGGCACGTTGGCCAGCGATTTCGACCCGAGAATCTGCGCCGATTGCGCGATCATCGGGAAATACACCGCGATGAGCGCCCCCATAGCGAGCGCGAAGAATACCAGTGAAACACTCATGATCTGTCCCTCCAAAAAATTGTTATTCGCCAAGTGTGAGGGCGTGGTTGGAGAGCCGCAAGCGAAAGCTGGTCAGTCGGCTTCGCCCGCCTGAAGCAAGACCGGCGAACCATGCGGTGTGTTCAGATAGGCGCGGGTCCATGTCGCTTTGCGGTCGGCCTGCATGTTCGCGTCGATACCGACCCGGCTTGCAGACAGGTTTTCCAATGCGGTCAGCGCGGCGAGGTAATAGGTTTCGAGCGTGTCAGGCAGGCCTGCCTGATCCGACTTCTTCAGCTCGGCACCCAGGGCTTCGGCCCAATCCTTCGCAGTGAAATGCCCCGCGGTCACCATGCTGTCGGCGATGGCGAGAACCTGTGCTTGCCAGGCCTCGTCAAAGACCGGTTCAAGCGGTTTCAGGGTGTCGGCAGGGTCAGACAAAGTAGCTTTCCCACAGTTCCAGCGTCACTGTGTCGGCAGGATGGGCGTCGTCGCCCCATAATTCGCGTGCGGTGAATTCCACGGTGTACAGGTGTTCGGCCTCGTGCACCCCTTCGGCACCGCGATCTGGCAGCAGATGTGCGCCGTGATGGGCGATGACCGTGCCGGTCCGTCCCTGGGCATATTGCGGCAAGCGGGAGTGCGCGGCGGTGGTATGGCTGCGCGTAGTGACCTGATCGCCGACGGCATGGGTCGGCGCAGCGTCAATGTGCCGAGAAAAGTCGATATGCAGGCTGCGTTGGAATTCCAGCATTTCGTCAAGGCTTTGGGCTTTGGCCGGGTGGGCCCGACGATCGGTTTGCCCCCGTTCGACCTCGCCCATGGTGACCGCGCCATTGTCGACCAGCAGCATCAGGTAGTTGGTGACCCATTTCTGGAAGTAGCTGTAGGACAGGTAATCGGCGGGCACCATGCGTTCCAGCCCGTGACGGAACCAGTCGATGGTGAT
>JBNKYL010000048.1:0-8286 GCA_050300875.1 Paracoccaceae bacterium | reverse complement strand
TGCAAGGCGAGTTCAGAACAAGTTTCGTGCGTGAACCTGGCAGTCTGAAACACTGCCCGGCCCTGGTGCTGAACGCAGATTACCGCCCGCTTTCCTATTACCCGCTGTCGCTTTGGCCCTGGCAGGAAGCGGTGAAGGCGGCGTTCCTTGATCGGGTCGATGTCGTTGCCGAATATGATCAGGTCGTCCATTCGCCATCGACCGAGATCCGCATCCCGTCGGTGGTGGTCCTGAAGGATTACGTGCGCCCGCAGAAACGCGTGGCCTTCACCCGGTTCAACCTGTTCCTGCGCGACGGGTTCTGTTGCCAGTATTGCGGCGCCAAGGGCGACCTGACTTTTGACCATGTGGTGCCACGCGCCCGCGGCGGCATCACAAGCTGGGAAAACGTCGTGGCGGCCTGTTCGCCCTGCAACCTGAAGAAAGGTTCGCGCAGCATGAAACATGCCGGCATGAGCCTGCGCCGCGCGCCGCGTCGGCCGGGTGCGGAAGAGCTGCGCAACAATGGCCGCAAGTTCCCGCCCAATCACCTGCACGAGACCTGGGTGGATTTCCTGTATTGGGACGCCGTACTGGAGGCCTGATCGGACCCAGGGCGACGCAGGCAAAGCCCGCGTCCCCCTTATACCATGCGGATTTTTAACAAAAATCCATCCCCGCGCGGCGGTGGCGGGTGGCCCATGGTCACCTGCGGAAGGGCCTAGCCCAAAAGCCCCACTGCCATGTCCACGGTGGCGTCGGCAGTGATGCCGAATTCTTCGTAGAGCCGTTCGGCCGGGGCCGAGGCGCCGAACCCGGTCATGCCGATGAACCCCGCCTTGGCTTCGCGTCCGCGTTCACCCAATGGCCAGCGATCCCAGCCGCCATCGCGCAGTCCGGCCTCGATCCCGATGCGGACCGGGCCAGCGGGCAGGATCTTGCGGCGATAGGCTTCGTCCTGCGCTGCGAACAGTTCCATGCAGGGCATGGACACGACCCGCGTGCCGATACCGCGTTCCTGCAACTTGTTACGGGCGGCCAGCGCGATCTCCACCTCGGATCCGGTGGCGATCAGGATCACCTGCCGCTTGCCTTCGGCTTCGGCCAGAACATAGGCGCCATTGGCTGTCAGGTTGGTGTTCTTGTGCACCCGGCGGACCGTTGGCAGGCCCTGACGCGACAATGCCAGCACCGACGGCGTGCGGGTCGAAGTCAGGGCCAGTTCCCAGGCTTCGGCCGTTTCTACCGTATCGGCTGGGCGGAAGGTCCAACTGTTGGGTGTTGCACGGCAGATTGCCAGATGTTCGACCGGCTGGTGGGTGGGCCCGTCTTCGCCCAGGCCGATGGAATCATGGGTCATGACATATACCGTCGGAATACCCATCAGCGACGACAGCCGCATCGCGCCGCGCGCGTAATCGACAAAGCACATGAACGTGCCGCCATAGGGGCGGATACCGCCATGCAGCGCCATGCCGTTCATTGCGGCGGCCATCCCATGTTCGCGGATGCCGTAATGGATATACCGGCCCTTGCGGTTGGACGGATCGAAAATGCCCAGATCGCCGGTCAGCGTATTGTTCGACCCGGTCAGGTCCGCAGAGCCGCCGATATTTTCCGGCATGATCGGGTTGATCACTTCCAGCACCATTTCGCTGGATTTCCGGGTCGCGACCTTGGGGCCTTCGTCGGAAATCTGCTTTTTCAGCGCCTTGATGCGGGCGGACAGTTTCTTCGGCGCCTCGCCAGCCATCACGCGCGCGAATTCCTTTTGCCGGCTGTCGGACAGGCCAGCCAACCGGGTTTCCCATTCGGCGCGGTCTGCACTGCCGCGCGCCCCGATCGCCTTCCAGGCCTTGGCTACATCCGCCGGTATGACGAACGGATCATCCGTCCAGCCGTAGGCGGCACGCGTTGCTGCAATCTCGTCCGGCCCCAGCGGAGAACCATGCGCCTTGGCTGTGTCCTGCTTGTTGGGGGCACCGAAACCGATATGCGTCTTGCAGGCGATCAGCGACGGTTTGCGGCTGGCCTTGGCGGCGGTGATGGCGGCGTCGATGGCATCGGGATCATGTCCGTCGATGGCCTGCACATGCCAGCCTGCGGCAGCGAACCGCTTCTTCTGGTCGGTGACGTCGGACAGGCTGATCTCGCCGTCGATGGAAATGTTGTTGTCATCCCACAGAACGATCAGCTTGCCCAACCGCTGCATGCCAGCCAGGCCAATGGCTTCGTGGCTGATGCCTTCCATCAGGCAACCGTCACCGGCAATGACATAGGTGTGGTGATCGACCACGGCTTTGCCAAACCGGGCGCGTAGCGCCTCTTCGGCGATGGCGAAACCCACGGCATTGGAAATGCCCTGGCCCAGCGGCCCGGTCGTGGTTTCGATTCCCTTGGCATGGCCATATTCGGGGTGGCCCGCGGTTTTCGCGCCCCACTGGCGGAAGTTCTTCAACTGGTCCAGCGTCATGTCTTCGTAGCCGGTCAGGTGTAGCAGACCGTAAAGCAGCATTGACCCGTGGCCCGCCGAAAGGATGAACCGGTCACGGTCGGCCCAATCTGGCGCAGAGGCGTCGAATTTCAGGTGCTTTTCGAACAGCACCGTCGCCACGTCGGCCATGCCCATCGGCATGCCGGGATGGCCCGAATTGGCAGCCTGCACGGCATCCATTGCCAGCACACGCAGCGCATTGGCACGTTTGAAATGGTCGGCATGCGACTTTTTGAGGGTGGCGATATCCATCAACCTGTCATCCTTCCTGCAAGGGCTCGCTCGCTGGCGCGCAAATTGTCTCCGGATGGTGATACCAGCCAGAAAGGAATGTGCAACGTGCTGAATGGACGCGGGGCGATGCGCGATGTGCTTGACTCTTGGCTTGCGCTGCGGGGAAACTCTGCAAGACATGATCCGGCGCGCCGGATTGTCAGGAACTGGACCGGGGCAAGACGAAATGACCGACATTAACGAGTTGGAATCACGGATTACGGCGGCGCTGGATCGTATCGGATCGGGTCTGGAACGCATGGGCGGCGGGGTGGCCGGAGGCATCGACCCGAGCGAACATGCCGCCCTGCGCGAAGCGCTTGAAGCAGAGCGCAGTGCCAATGCGCAGTTGGAAGAGCGGGTTCTTGCCATCAAGGAAAAGCAGGAAAAACTCGTGGCTCGTCTGGAAGACGAGGTTCAGCGCCTGCGCGGTGATGTCGCCCGCTCGCTGCAGGAACAGACGGCCCTGCGCGAGGTCAACACGCGTTTGCGGGAAAACAATGCAGCCCTGCGTGCGGCCAACGCAAATGGTGTTGGCGATGCCAGCCTGATCAATGCCGGGGCAGAGGCAGAATTGCAGGCGCTGCAACTGCGCCAGCGCGAAGATCGTGAGGAATTGGAAGCGGTGATCAACGAATTGCGCCCGCTGATGGAAGGAGCCGCCCGTGCCTAATGTGACGATCACCATCGGCGGTCGCGATTTCGAGGTCGCCTGCCAGGAAGGCGAAGAACACTATCTGAAATCGGCAGCCGGCCTGCTGGATGCCGAGGCGCAGGTGCTGGCCGCCCAGATCGGGCGCCTGCCCGAGCCGCGCATGTTGCTGATGGCTGGCCTGATGCTGGCCGACAAAGTGGCGGGCACGGATGAACAGCTGCGCTATCGCGATGAACAGATCGCCAATCTTGAAAACGAAATTCGCACCCTGCGCAGCCAACCCGCACCGGAAGCCCGAACAGTCGAGGTTCCGGTGATCCCTGAAGAGGTTTCGCGCACGATGGCTGAACTGGCCGCGCGTGCCGAGGCATTGGCGGACCAGATCGAAGAAAACGCCTGATCGCGGTTTCGAAACAAAGCAAATTCAAGGCTTTAGGCAGGTGTCCACGCATGGACACCCTTTGTGAGCGCTAGAGCACCCGCGCCAGGAATTCCCGTGTGCGTGCTGCTTTCGGGGCTTCGAAGATCTGTGCGGGTGGGCCTTCTTCCGCAATCCGGCCGTTGTCGAGAAAGCAGATCTTGTCGGCCAGCTCGGCTGCGAATTTCATTTCATGCGTGGCCAGAACCATCGTCATGCCCGTCGCACGCAATTGGCGCAGCACGTCCAGCACTTCGCCCACCAGTTCGGGGTCCAACGCGGATGTGATTTCGTCAAACAGCATCACTTCCGGTTTCATCGCCAGCGCCCGGATGATTGCGACGCGTTGCTGTTGGCCGCCTGACAACTGGTCGGGGTAATGGTCAATCCGGTCAGACAGTCCAAAACGGCGGAACAGTTCGGTCACTTCGGGCTTCAGATCATCCCGCGTGCGGCCATAGACCCGGCGGGGGGCCAGCATGACGTTTTCAGCCGCTGTCATATGCGGAAACAAGTTGAAGGACTGAAACACGATGCCGATGCGGCGGCGCACGGGCAGGGGGTCCAGCCCCGGTTCAGCGATGTCAGTGCCGTCCAGAAAAATCTGGCCGTCATCGATTGGCTCCAGCAGGTTGATTGCGCGCAACAGGGTCGATTTACCGGACCCCGACGCGCCGATCAGGCAGACCATCTGCCCCTTGTCGATATCCAGATTGATACCGTTCAGCACCCGGTTGGTGCCAAACGCCTTTTCCACATCGCGCAGTTCCAGCATGGCCATGGGTCAGCTCCGCGCCTTGTGCTGGCGTGCCATTAGGTGATCGGCAAATCGTGTGGCCGGGATAGTGACGGCCAGAAAGATCACCGCGGCGGCGACGTAGGGGGTAAAATTTGCCAGCAAGGATTTGAACACCCCGGCCTGCCGCAGGATTTCCACCGGTCCGATGAAGGACAGCAGCGCCACGTCCTTTTGCAGGGCGATCAGCATATTCATATTGGCGGGCACGACGCGCCGGATCGCCTGTGGCAGGATCACGTAGCGCATCACGTCGGATTGCTTCAGGCCCAGCGACACGGCAGCGGATCGCTGGCTGGCATGGATCGATTCGATGCCGGACCGGAAGATTTCGGCGACATAGGCCGAATAGGTTAGCACCAGCGCCACGGTCCCCCAAATATAAGGGCTGTTCCACGGGCGCGGCAGGCCAAGGCCGGGGATGCCGAAGCCGACAAGGTAAATCACAAGGATCACTGGCAGGCCGCGGAAGATGTCGGTGAACAGCATCGCGAACAGCTTCAGCGGGTAGGAGGCAGGCGATGCCGCATCGCGCATAAGTGCGATGGTCAGCCCGACGATGGCGATCATCGGCGCCGACCAGGCGAAGATGGCGATGTCCAGCAGGAAGGCTTTCAACAGTTTTGGGAATGTCTTGGCAAAGACCTCGCCGTTGAAGAAGCTCTTCTGAACCGCTTCCCATCCAGGGGCCAGCGGCACCAGGACGATCACGGCCAAAACGACCGCTGCCGTACTGGCTGCCGCGATCATCATCGACCTTCGGCGCACGCGCGCTTCGAACGCAGCGCGCCGGGTCAGCCCCTTGGTCGGGGCCGACGGCATGTTTTCAGTGGTGGCCAAGGCCTATTCGATGACCGGAACGCCGGTCGTGGCCTGCAGCCACTCGGCTTCGATTTCGGCCAATTCACCGCTGGCGGTGATCTCGGCAATGGCGGCGTCCACGCATTCCTTCAGCGGGTTGCCATCGGCCATCAGCAGCCCGAACTGATCGGGGTTTTCGCTTTGATCTGCCGGGAACTGGCCCAGAAGCGTGCCATCATCCATTTCCACGGCGGCTAGGTACAGCGCGGTGGGCAGGTCGAACAGCGCGGCGTCGATCTGGCCTGCCTGCATGGCGGCGACCACATCGGCGCTGTCATCGTAAAGCAGCATTGATTTTTCCGGTGCGATCAGGGTTTCGATCATCCCCGGTGCAGTGGTCGAAGCTGCTGCGCCCCAGATCAGCCCTTTGAGGCTGGCAATGTCGTTCGACGCCCCGGCATCAGCCACCGATTGCCGCGAAAGGACCGCAGCGGCGGCGGAATAATAGGGGACGGAGAAATCGATCACTTCTTCCCGTTCCGGGGTGATCGAATATTGCTGCAGGTTGAAATCGAAATCCTTGGCGCCGGGCTGGATCGCCTGATCGAAGGACGACCGGGTCCATTCGACCTGTTCGGCTTCGAACCCCATCGCGCGGGCCACGGCATAGGCAACGGCGGCCTCAAACCCCTGGCCGCTTTCGGGCGCATCGTCGATCACCCAAGGGAAATAGGCCGGGTTGCCGGTGGCGATGGTCAGCGTGCCGTCGGTCAGCGTCTTGCCGGCCGCGCAATCGTTCTGGGCCGTCGCGGCCCCTGCGGTCAGTGCGACGATGGCCGCACCGGTCATAAGCATGGAAATCTTCATCGAGATGCCCCCAAATCTGTGGTTCTGAACTGTGCCCAGAAAAATCCGGCGCTTGCGGAATGTCCAGCAGATAGTGGGGACTTGACGTTGTCTCGTCGGAAATACCGAGGGCGGCGGCGCCTCCCTCGGTAAAGATCTGATATCAGGCGTTGGCTTCGCGGATCTTGTCGGCGGCGTCTTTGTCAAAGGCCACGCCCTTGTCGGCGAACAATTGGTCCAACTCACCCGACAGGGTCATTTCGGTGACGATGTCGCAACCGCCGACAAATTCGCCCTTCACGTAAAGCTGCGGGATGGTCGGCCAGTCGGAATATTCCTTGATGCCCTGGCGAATTTCATCATCGGCCAGCACGTTCACATCTGCGAACTCGACCCCCATGAAATTCAGCACACCGGCCACGCGGGAAGAAAACCCGCATTGCGGCATCATCTTGGTGCCTTTCATATAGAGCACCACGTCATTGGCTTTGACGGTTTCGTCGATACGGGTCTTGGCGTCGGTCATTTAGCGTTTCTCCTGGTCTCCTGCGCTTCTACGCCAGCGCTTTTCCATTTTCTAATGTAACGAACGATGATGCCAGGGAGCCCAATCACGACAAGGAATCCAAGTCCGATCCAAGCGATCAGAAAAAGCCCGGCAGCACCCTTCACTCAGGTACCTTCGTGGTCAACGCCAGCGCATGCAGGGCGCCGTTGGGGCCATCCATCAACCCCTGCAGGGCTGCATAGACCATGCGTTGCTGTTGCACCCGGTTCTGGCCGCGAAACTGTTCGGCGATCACTTCCGCCGACAGGTGAACCCCGTCATCGCCTTCGACGCGTACGGACGCGCCGGGGAAGGCATCCTGGATCAGTTTTTCAATCTCGCTGGGGTCGACGGCCAAAACAGGTCTCCATTCAAAACTTGGAATACATGTAAGCCGCGGGCCGAAGGCCTGCAAGTGGCTTGCGCCGGGGCGTCAGGCGAGCGCGGTTGCGAAACTGGCGCGATAGAGCGCGGCAAGGTCGGCAAGTGGAGCAGAGGTGCCGCCAAAGCTGACCTGATCGCCGGTGAAGCGGCCGATTGAGGCGATGGGCACACCGGCCTGACCGGCGGCGACCATCAAGGCTTCGGCCTGATCGAAATTGCAGGCGACCAGGTAGCGGGCCTGATCTTCGCCGAACAGTTCGGCTGTGTCGCCGCTGTCGAGCGTCACACCAACGCCGCCTGCTTCGGCCATTTCAAAGGCCGCCAATGCAAGGCCGCCATCGGACAAATCGGTGCAGGCGCGGATCAGTTCCGCATTGTCGCGGATGAAATCGCCGTTGCGGCGTTCGGCATCCAGATCGACGTGCGGGGCGTCGCCATCTTCGCGCCCGAAGACCTCGGCCAGCAGGGCGGATTGCCCAAGATGGCCGTGGCTTTCGCCGACCAGCAGGGCCACATGGCCTTCGCGGGCTGCGCCGTCGATCAGGTGAGTCTCGTTGTCGATCAGCCCGACCGCGCCGATGGTTGGCGTGGGCAGGATGCCCTGGCCATCGGTTTCGTTGTAAAGCGACACGTTGCCGGACACGATGGGCATGTCGAGCGCCGTGCAGGCGGCGCCGATGCCCTGAATGGCGCCGACGAATTGCCCCATGATGCCGGGTTTTTCGGGGTTGCCGAAATTCATGTTGTCGGTCGTCGCCAGCGGGGTCGCCCCCACGGCTGTCAGGTTGCGATAGGCTTCGGCCACGGCCTGTTTGCCGCCCTCCACCGGGTTCGCCTTGACGTAGCGCGGGGTCACGTCGCTGGTGAAAGCCAGCGCCTTTTCCGTCCCGTGCACCCGCACGATGCCCGCGCCCTTGCCGGGGATGCGGGCGGTGTCAGCCATCACCTGACTGTCGTATTGTTCATAGACCCATTGCTTGCCCGCATAGTTCGGGCTGCCGATCAGCGCCTTCAGCCCGTCGATGGGGTTCACGCCCACGACATCGCCGAGGGGCGCAGGGGCCGGGGTCGGCTCCCATGGGCGGTCGTATTC
>JBNKYL010000047.1:0-8035 GCA_050300875.1 Paracoccaceae bacterium | reverse complement strand
TCAGTTTCACGCCGATATAGTCTGCCTGTTCACGCGAGAGTTCTGTCAGCTGAACCCCAAGCTTTTCAAGGTGCAACATGGCGACCTTCTCATCCAGGTGCTTGGGCAGCGTGTAGACCTTGTTCTCGTACTCGTGCCCGCGCGTCCACAGCTCCATCTGCGCCAGCGTCTGGTTGGTGAACGAGGCCGACATCACGAAGGACGGGTGGCCGGTTGCGTTGCCGAGGTTCAGCAGGCGGCCCTCGGACAGAAGGATCAGACGGTTGCCCGAGGGCATCTCGATCATATCCACCTGTTCCTTGATATTGGTCCACTTGTGGTTCTTGAGGGCTGCCACCTGAATTTCGTTGTCGAAATGGCCGATGTTGCCGACGATCGCCATATCCTTCATCTCGCGCATATGCTCGATCCGGATGACGTCGCGGTTGCCGGTGGTGGTGATGAAGATATCGGCGGTCTCCAGTTCATCTTCCAGCAACACGACCTCGAACCCGTCCATTGCGGCCTGAAGCGCGCAGATAGGGTCGATTTCGGTGACTTTGACCCGTGCGCCAGCGCCGCGCAGCGATGCTGCTGACCCTTTGCCCACATCACCGTAGCCGCAAACCACCGCGACCTTGCCGGCCATCATCGTGTCGGTGGCGCGACGGATGCCGTCGACCAGTGATTCCTTGCAGCCATATTTGTTGTCGAATTTCGACTTGGTGACGCTGTCATTGACGTTGATCGCCGGGAACGGCAGCTGCCCGTCACGCACCAGTTGATACAGCCGGTTCACGCCGGTGGTGGTTTCTTCGGACACACCCTTGATCTGGTCGCGTACCTTGGTGAACCAGCCGGGGCTTTCAGCCATGCGCTTGGCAATCTGCGCCTTGATCACGGCTTCTTCTTCGGACTTCGGAACGGGGATCACGTCTTCGCCCGCTTCGGCGCGCGCACCCAACAGAACGTAAAGCGTGGCGTCGCCGCCATCGTCCAGGATCATGTTGGGCCCGTCGGCGAACATGAAAGACTTGTCCACGTAATCCCAATGCTCTTCCAGGGTCTGGCCCTTGATAGCAAAAACAGGCACGCCCGCCGCCGCGATCGCCGCCGCTGCGTGGTCCTGAGTCGAAAAGATGTTGCACGACGCCCAGCGCACATCGGCACCCAGCGCCACCAAGGTTTCAATCAGCACGCCGGTCTGGATTGTCATGTGCAGCGATCCGACGATGCGCGCGCCCTTCAGCGGCTTCGATGCACCATATTCTTCGCGCAGGGCCATCAGACCCGGCATTTCGGTTTCGGCGATATCAAGTTCCTTGCGACCGAATTCGGCCAGTGAAATGTCTTTGACGATGTAATCGTTTGCCATCTTGGGGCGTGGCTCCTGTTTCATGGTTTGGCGGGCAGATAACACTGACACCCAGCCTCGACAATGCTTGGGCGCCAAGGCATTACGAATTTCGAAACAAACCGGATCAATCCATGAAACCGCCCCGCGCTTGGCAACGAATGCTTTCGGGTCGCAGGCTGGACCTGCTGGACCCGACCCCTGTCGATATCGAAGTCGAAGATATCGCGCACGGGTTGGCCTTTGTTGCGCGTTGGAACGGTCAGACCTTTGGCGACTTTCCTTATTCTGTCGCGGAACATTCGCTCTTGGTCGAAAGGTTGTTTTCCAAGAAAGACCCAGCGCTAGACCCTAAATGGCGCTTGGCCGCACTGCTGCACGATGCGCCGGAATATGTCATTGGCGACATGATCAGCCCGGTCAAGGCTGCGGTCGGCCCGGGATATGGCGCGTTGGATGATCGGCTTGCCGCGGCCATTCACATCCGCTTTGGCCTGCCGGCCAAGGTGCCGGCACCCATCAAGAAAGCCATCAAGAAGGCAGATCGCATATCAGCATGGCTCGAAGCCACCCAGATTGCCGGGTTCACCCGCGAAGAAGCCGACAAATTCTTTGGCGCGCCGCACCACGATGACATTCGCGACGAGCAGATCGCGCTGCGCGCGCCCGCCGAGGTGCGTGCCGATTTCCTGGCGCGCCACGCGGAACTTCTGGCACAATGTCCCTGACGCTCCGTCCGGCGATTGCCGATGATGCCTCGGGCATGGCCGCCATGCTGAACCGCATCATCGCAACCGGTGGCACGACCGCCCATTGCACGCCGTTCGATGCGGAACGGATGCTGTCCCACTACATCGCGCCGCCGCTGATCATATCCTGCGTACTTGCACTGGAATCAGACACTATTCTTGGCTTTCAGGCGCTGGAATGGTGCGATCCGAACTGGACCTGCGATGACAAGCTTCCCGCCGATTGGGCCGTGATCGCCACCTTTGCCGCTGCCCCGGCGCGCGGGCGCGGCGTGGGTCGGGCGCTATTTTCCCAAACCCTTGCCGCCGCCCAAAATGCCGGCGTTCGGACCATCGACGCCACGATCCGCGCCGACAACAGGCTAGGCCTCGCCTATTATGACGCAATGGGGTTCACGGATTATGGCAGGCTGGATCAGGTTCCACTGTCGAACGGGCAGAAAGTCGACCGCATCCGCAAGCGTCTGGATGTAAACCGCGTGAATTCAACGGCCTAGACAGCGTCCACGCGTGGACAGCTATCGCGGGCTGCGCTTGGCCAGAATACGCTGCAATGTCCTGCGATGCATGTTCAGCCGCCGCGCGGTTTCGCTGACATTGCGGTCACACAGCTCGTAGACCCGCTGAATATGTTCCCAGCGCACGCGATCAGCGCTCATCGGGTTGTCGGGCGGCGGGGGCAGGTCACCGGTCTTGGCCAACAACGCATTGGTGATGTCGTTGGCATCGGCAGGCTTGGACAGGTAATCGGTGGCCCCGATCTTGACCGCCGCGACCGCCGTGGCAATCGCCCCATAACCTGTTAGGACCACGATCTTGGCGTCCGGGCGTTTGGCGCGCAGCGTTTCCACCACATCCAACCCATTGCCGTCTTCCAGACGCAGGTCCACCACGGCATAGGCCGGTGGCCGCGCTGTCGCGATGGCGTGGCCAGCCGCAACCGACCCCGCGGTTTCAACTTCGAAGCCGCGCTTTTCCATGGCGCGTTGCAGTCGTTTCAGGAACGGCTCGTCATCATCCACAAGCAGAAGTGACCGGTCCGGCCCGATATCGTCATCGGTCATGAAGCTGTCCCTCCCATTCGCGTTGCAGGCGAAATTAGGCGGAAGGGGCGGGTAGGTCAAACCTCATTCGACCGCATCAATGAAGCATGCAGCGGTGTTAGCGATATCTTCGGCGGTATTTTCGCGGTTGAAGTAGGTGGCCAGGCCAATTTCGGGCATCATCAGGTAGGTGAAGACAGAATGATCGACCAGATAGAACTCGCCGCCATCATCTGCGGGCTGTTCCTTGTAATACACACGATAGGCCTGTGCAGCCGCCTTGACCTGTTCGGGCGTGCCGGTCAGGCCCAGCATGTCGGGATGCAAAAAATCGGTCCATTCGGCGATCACCTCGGGCGTGTCCCGCTTGGGGTCGATCGACACGAAAACCGGGCGCACCGAATAGCCGCGTTCGGCCAGCAGCTCGACCGCCTCGGCATTGCGGGCGGCATCGGTCGGGCAGACATCGGGGCAGAAGGTGTAGCCGAAATACATCAGAGTCGGGCCGGTGATGACATCGGCATCGGTCACCGTCTTGCCTGTTTCGTCGACCAGTTCGAAGGGCCCGCCAATCGCCGCTGTTCCCACGGTTGACGTCGTCGTGCAGTCGGCAAAATCGCCGCCACGTCCGGCCAACATCACATAAGCCACGCTCGCCAACAGGAAAGCCGCCGCAACACCGGCTGCTGCCAATGCCAATTGTCTGGTCCGGTCCATGGTCCTGCCTTTCCTCGCTGATGACGGGCGCACCCTTCCCAGTTGAAGCGATGGCGAACAAGGGGCAATCTTGCCGCATCCAGGGAAGGGCAGCAAGCAATGCAAGCCAATTCAACCGTCACGGTTCTGTCACCATCCACATCGGGCAGCGTACGTCTGCGCACCGTGATCCTGCTGCGATGGGCGGCCATCAGCGGCCAGATCGCGGCCATTGCCGTCGGCGTCCGGTTCTTTCAGCTGCAGCTGGAAATCGGGCTATGCACGCTGGCCATCGGCGCATCCGTGCTCGCCAATCTGGTGGCGATTTTCCTCTACCCCGAAAACCGTCGCCTGTCCGAACAGGAAATGACCGCGATGATGGCATTCGACATCGCGCAGCTTTCGGCCCTTCTTTACCTGACCGGTGGGTTGAACAACCCCTTCGCCCTGCTGGTCCTGGCCCCGGTTTCCGTCTGCGCCACCAGCCTGCGCCCGCCGTCGATCCTGCTGACAGCCGGGCTGGCGATCATCCTGACATCGGTCCTGATGTATTACCACATGCCCCTGACCACCGCGCCGGGATGGACCTACAGTATGCCGGATACGCTGATGGTCGGCTTCTGGTGCGCCATCGTCATCGGGTCGGTGTTCCTTGCCGTCTTCAACCACTCGGTCTCGTCGGAAATCGAATCCATGTCGCGCGCGCTCTTGGCCACGCAGATGGCGCTGGGACGCGAACAGAAACTGACCGATCTGGCTGGTGTCGTCGCCGCCACGGCGCATGAGCTTGGCACGCCCTTGGCAACCATCAAACTGGCCAGCGGCGAACTGGCCGCCGACCTGCACGACCGCCCGGACCAAAAGGCCGATGCCGAACTGATTTCGGCGCAGGCCGATCGTTGCCGCGATATCCTTCGGTCGATGGGGCGGGCGGGAAAAACCGACCTGCATCTGGAACAGGCGCCGTTCAGCGCCATCGTTCAGGACGCCGCCGAACCGCATCTGGATCGCGGCAAACGCGTTCACATCGACGTCATCAGTGGCGGCGGCGAACCTGAGGTGACGCGTCAACCCGAAATCATTCATGGATTGCGTAACCTTATCCAGAACGCAGTGGACTTCGCGCGTTCGACGGTCTGGGCCGAAATGGAATGGTCCGAAACCGCCATCACCCTGCGCGTTGTCGATGACGGGCCGGGTTACCCCGTGTCGATGCTGGGCCGCATCGGTGACCCGTTTTTCGGCACGCGGCGGCGCAACCAGGACCAGAACCTGCGCCCGGAATACGAAGGCATGGGGCTGGGCCTTTTCATCGCCAAGACCCTGCTGGAACGCACCGGGGCGGAACTGATCTTTGCCAATGCCCGCGACCCGTTCGAAAACCCCGGCCAGCCCGGCGAAAAGACTGGCGCCATCGTCGAAGTCATCTGGCCGCGCAAGTTGCTGGAGCCGGAAAAACGTGGTTCACGGCGGGCGCTGGGCGAAAATCCACCAATAAAAACTTGACGGATAGAGCTGTCGTTAACCGATCCTTAACGATGATTTAGGATGTGTTGCTGGCCCTTAACCAATGGAGCGGCCAATGACCCCGGTGGTGCTGGCTCAACTCGCGGGGCTTCTGCTGCTTTCCTTTGCAGGGGCCTCTGCCGCACTGTTTCTCATGAGCCTCGCAGAAGGCCGGTTCACCAACCGGCTCGGCCGCGATGAACGATCCAGTGCGGAAACCGTATTTCTGTTCGACGAATCCCGGCTTGTCGATGCAACGCGCAAGGCCGCTGATTTTCTGAAGGGCGCGGGGTCGGCTTCGACCGATCTGGATGCCCTGCTGAACATGCTGTCTGGTGACTATCCTGATCTGGAAGTTGTGCTGTCCAGCCTGCCAGAAACCATTTCCACCGAACTGGATTCACTGGACGGGTCTTCAAGGCTGGTTCTGGAATATCGTGATGGGCTTAGCCGGATCGCCATGGAACAGGCCGAAGCCACGAATGCGCGCGAACATGACGGATCAGACCCGCTTGCCGCGATGGAAGAAGAGCTGGACACGCTGCGCATGGTGGCGAATTCCTCGCCCTTCCTGGTGTGGAAGACCGGTGAAGACGGGCGGATCAACTGGGCGAATTCGGCCTATATCCGCATTGCGCAAAAATTCGCCGGTGACGATGTCGTCACCGTCTGGCCGCCCCAGGTCATCTTTTCTGATGAATCCGACCCGCCCCTCCCGATGGATGAAGACCGCCGCAGATCGTCGCTGAAAATTCCGGGCGAAGTCGACGAACGCCATTTCGAACTACATTCCGTGCCGGTCAAGGACGGGCGGCTCTACATGGCCGTGTCCGCCGACCGCGCCGTGCGCGCGGAAACCGCGCTGAACGATTTCGTCCAGACACTGACCAAGACCTTCGCGCACCTGACGCTGGGTCTGGCGATTTTCGACAAGCAGCGCAAACTGGCCCTTTTCAATCCGGCGTTGGGCACGCTGACGACCTTGAAGCCCGAATTCCTTACGGCGCGGCCCAGCCTGCAGAACTTCCTGGACCGCCTGCGCGACAAGCGCATGATCCCGGAACCGCGCGACTACAAATCCTGGCGTCAGCAGATCTATGAACTGGAATCGGCCGCGATCGAAGGCCAGTACGAAGAAACCTGGCCCTTGCCCAACGGCCAGACCTACCGCGTCACCGGCAGGCCGCATCCCGATGGTGCGTTGGCCTTTATCTTCGAAGATATCAGCGCTGAAATCTCGCTGGCCCGGCGATACCGCACGGAAATCGAAACCGGTCAGGCGGTGCTGGACAGTATGGCCGAAGCCGTGGCGGTATTCGGTGCGAATGGCACGCTGACCTTATCGAACACCGCCTATGCGCGGCTGTGGGGGATCGACCCGTCCGAAACCGTCGTGCCGATGACCATCGTCGACTGCACCCGTATCTGGTCTGCGGCCTGCGCGCCGTCGCCGGTCTGGGGCGATCTGCGCGAATATGTCGGGGCGTTTTCGGAACGCGCCGAATGGTCGGCGGAACTGCGGCTGCATGACGGGCGCGGGCTGACCTGCCGGTCCGTCCCGCTGGGCGGCGGATCGACGTTGATCGGGTTCAGCCTTGTCAGCAAGGACAGGCTGCAACTGCCCGCGCCAGCCGAAAAGACGGATGTGATTTACGCCGACACCGGCAGCCCGACCGAAGAAATCGCCTGACATCTTGTGCAAGCAGCCCCGTCGCGGCACAAGCGACGCGATGTCTGACAGCAAGCCAAACCATCTGTTGCCGAATGCCGACGCGACCCGCGCCTTTGGTCGGGCACTTGCGCCATATTTGCAGGCGGGCGACGTCCTGCTGTTGTCGGGCGATCTGGGGACCGGAAAGACCGAATTCGCGCGTGCCGTGATCCAGGCAAGGCTCGCTGTGCTGGGGCGGGCCGAAGACGTGCCGTCGCCCAGCTTCACGCTGGTCCAGACCTATGATGTGGGCGATGTGGAAATCTGGCACGCGGATCTCTACCGGCTGTCCGGCCCGGATGACGTCTACGAACTGGGTCTGGACGACGCCATGACAGATGCCATTTGCCTGATCGAATGGCCCGAACGGTTGGGCGATGACATACCGGCAGGCGCCGTGTGGTTGCGGCTGGCCCATCCAGAAACCGGCGACGGGCGGTTGTTGATGGTTGACCCGATGCCCGGCAGCCCGGCCCGGCTGGTATCCGCATTGGAACACGCGCTCGACACAGCAATCCAAGGCGATTGACCCTTGGCAATCCCGGACATTGCTGGCCTTATCAAGGGCAATGTTCGACCCGTCCCCCAAGCCCCGGCTTTTCGCCTGTCCACCCGGCGCGGATTTCCCGCGCGCGCTGGTCGACGGGCTGCGCGCCCGGTTTGACGGACACCCGCCCATGGACCTGGCCCGCGTGCGGGTCTACGTCAACACACGCCGCATGGCCCGCCGGATTACCGAGTTGTTCGATGACGGGCCGGCGGTGCTCTTGCCCCGCATCGCACCGATCACCGACCTTACCAACCAGCCTGTGCCTGGCATCCCGCATGTGGCGACGCCATCCTTGCGGCGGCGGTTGGAATTGCGGCGACTGGTCGCGGCATTGGTGCAGGCCAACCCCGGCATGGCGCCCAGCGCGGCCGTGGCCGATCTGGCCGATAGCCTGGCGGGGTTGATCGAGGAGCTGGACGGCGAAGGCATCGACCCCGCGGCCCTGTC
>JBNKYL010000046.1:0-5207 GCA_050300875.1 Paracoccaceae bacterium | reverse complement strand
GCCATTGGCGATCTGCGGCACGCGGCTGTCGGTGGAATTGTCGCGATTGTCACCCATGAAGAAGAAGTTGTCTTCGGGCACAACATAGACCGGCGTATTGTCCAGCGTCTGGCTGCGGATGTTCAGGATCGAATGCGTGGTCCCGCCCGGCAGGGTTTCGGTCAGCTTTTCCTTGACGCAGTCACCGCCCATCGCCACGCCGATATTGGCGCATTGCGGAAACCCGCCTTCGGGGCCCTGGCGTTCATAGGTTTCGACGAATGTGCCATCGTCCTGCTGCCGTGCGGCCTCGCCGTTGATATACAGCACGCCATCCTTCATCTGGATGCGGTCGCCCGGCATGCCGATCAGCCGCTTGATGTAATCCGTGCCATTGACCGGGTGACGGAACACCACGATATCGCCACGCTCGGGATCGGACCCGAACAGCCGCCCAGTGATCGGGCATTTGAAGAAGGGGCAGGAATAGGCGGAATAGCCATAGGCCATCTTGTTGACGAACAGGAAATCGCCGATCAGCAGGGTGTCCTTCATGGATGAAGACGGGATCCAGAAGGGTTGAAAGAACAGCGTGCGGAAGACGCCCGCGATGATCAGCGCCCAGAACACCGTCTTGATCGTTTCCACGATCGATTCCATCGCTTCGGATCGTTCCGCCATTTGCCTGCCTCAGTTTGATTGTTGGCGTTTCATGGGTCGGGTGGGCACGGGAGTCAAGCGACTGGCCGTGCCTCGATCACCACGAAGGCCTGCGCCCAGGGGTGATCGTCGGTCAGGGTGACGTGAATGACCGCTTCGTGCCCGTCCGGGGTCATTTCTGCCAGACGCGTCGCGGCCCAGCCGGTGACGGTCATCTGCGGCTGGCCGCTGCGCAGGTTGGTGACCGCCATGTCCTTCCACGATATGCCCATGCGCAGCCCGGTGCCCAGCGCCTTGGAACAGGCTTCCTTGGCCGCCCAGCGCTTGGCATAGGTCCCCGCGGTGTCCTTGCGGCGTTCGGCCTTGCGCTGTTCGGTGTCGGTGAACACTCGGTTGCGGAACCGGTCGCCGAACCGGTCGAGCGTGCTTTCGATCCGTTCGATATTGCACAGGTCGGTGCCGATCCCCAAAATCATCTGTCGTCCTTCCGATTGCGGCCTTATGTGATCGGCCCTTGGCCCGAATGCAAGCCGCGGTAAGAAAATGGTCACCACGTTCTGATAGCCCGGCGGCGCTGCACCAGAAAGGCGCCCCATGGTACCTATCCGCTTCTTGCCGATCCTGTTGATCCTCGCCGGATGTGGCGGCGTGGCCTGGGACACGCGCGTGGCCGAAAACCCGGCGACGCGGCTGGCCATGGTGGACAGTGTGCGGATCGGGGACACCACCGAAATGCAATTGGTCGGGCGCTGGGGCAATCCGCTGCAGAAACTGCGCGATGGCGGCAATACCGACTATATCTACCGCGCACGGTTGGGCGACCAGACCAATTGGGTCATCGTGACCTTTCAGCATGGCGTGGCAATTGCCGTGAAATCAAGCGATCTGGAAGGATGTCGGGCGTCATTCGCGCCACGCGTTCCGGGATATGGGCTGGACACACCCGATACGGTCAAACCCGTGGGCTGGTGCGCGAATCCGGCCGATCCGTATCGGCCGAATGGGTTCTGGCAGGATATCGGGGAAGAGTTTGGCGTCGAAACGGCATCGAACGCCGAACCCGTGCCCTATTGGCCCGGCGTGGCGGATGATGCCTATCAACCGGTCCCGGGCAGCGTGAAATGAGGCGCAACGCACGCCGGCCCGGAATGATCCGGGCCGTTCGGCGCTATGATTGGTCCACAGGACCAGTCATGGGCGCGCCTCATCCATAAGTCGGCGCATTTCATGGATGGCGGGGACGAGGCCACGGAAGATCGCTTCGCCAATCAGGAAGTGGCCAATATTAAGCTCCCGCACCTCGGGAAAGGCAGCAATCGGTTGCACTGTGTCATAGGTCAGGCCGTGACCTGCGTGGACCTCTAGCCCAAGGGAATGGGCGAAAGCAGACATCTCGCGCAGCCGTTCCAGTTCGGCGTCGCGGGCGTCGAACCGGCCCTCGGCATGGGCATCGCAATAGGCGCCAGTGTGCAGCTCGATCACCTGTGCGCCGATCCGGTGAGCGGCCTCGATCTGTTTTTGATCGGCGGCGATGAAGATCGACACCCGGCTGCCCGCCTCGCGCAGGGGCGCGATGAAATGGGCCAACCGGTTTTCGTCGCGCGCGACCTCAAGCCCGCCCTCGGTCGTCAGTTCCTCGCGTTTTTCAGGCACGATGCAGACCGCATGGGGCCTGTGGCGCAGCGCAATGGCCTGCATTTCGGCCGTCGGCGCCATTTCGAAATTCAGCGGGATAGTCAGAATTTCCATCAACCCGTCGATATCGGCATCCGAGATGTGGCGCCGGTCTTCGCGCAGATGTGCGGTAATGCCGTCTGCCCCTGCCTCCTGCGCCATGCGCGCCGCGCGCAAAGGGTCGGGATAGGCCCCGCCACGGGCATTCCGCACCGTGGCAACATGGTCGATATTCAGGCCCAGCCTCAGGTGGCTATCTGGCGTCTTGTTCATCGGAACACCCCATATACGTCAATGTTTATGACCTACCGGGATTGATACCATGCTGCACCAATCTTGTCAGCCTTTGGAAAGCCCGACAGACCGCCTTTTCTTGTAGCGCGCCTTCAGCCGTTTGATCCGCGCCTTTTGATAGGCCGAAACGGCGGGCACGGTCAGGTAATAGCCGATCATCCCGGAAACCACGCCGGGGATCAGCCCTCCGACCAGATAGGGCAGGAAAAGACCGCGGAAGAACACCCACAGTTGATCCCAATGCGCGCGCGCACCCGTGAACAGCGCCAGCACATTGTCGAGAAGCTGCACAAAGGCATGGCGGAACGCACCCACTAGCCCCTGCAAGGGCACATGCCCGTCCATGCCCAAAAGGAACGTCCCCAGTTCCAGCGAACCCGCCGCGATAAACGGAAAGGTGATGGGGTTGCCGAAGAACGTCGCCAGAAGGGCGGCGAACAGGTTGCCCTGCAACAGCCGCGACAGGATCGCGGCCAGCACGAAATGCATCCCGAAAAACGGGGTGAAACAGACAAAAACCCCCACGGCCACACCACGCGCGATGCGGTGGGGCGGGTCCGGCAAGCGGCGAAGGCGATGCAAGATATAGGAAACCGCGCGCGACCAACCGCCGCGCGGATAGATCAGATCCGCCGCCAGGCGCATGTAGGTCTTGGGGTTGCGCCGTTTGAACACCCTATTACCACCCTAGCTTCCGGGGCTTCGTCCCAGATCCCTGTGCCGTCCGATGGAAGCCACGTCACTTTCCGCCTCGAGCGCCAACATGACAGCATGCAGATGCTCAATATCCCGTAAATCTACATCGACAATAAGACGATAGAAGTCCGGCTTTCTGTCCAGAAAGTGCAAATCCGAAATATTGGCCTTTTGTTCGCCGATCAAGGTGCAGATCCGGCCCAGAACGCCCGCATCGTTGCGAATCGTTATGTCCAGGCTGACCGTGCTGATCGGCGGATGCTGCCCAGCATGCCATTGCAGGTCCATCCAGCGATTGGTCTGATCCTCGAACTCGGCCAGCGCCTCGCAGTCGATGGTATGAATGATCACGCCCTTGCCGCGGTAGGAGATGCCGACGATGCGTTCGCCCGGCACCGGCTGACAGCAATTGGCGCGCTGAAATCCCTGTTCGGCGTCCAGTCCGACAACGGCACGCTGCGCGTCGATCTCGTCGCCTTTGTCCGCCAGTTCGGGATAGAGCGCCTGCAAGACCTCGCGCGCCGATATTTCGGCCGACCCCAATCGCGCCAGCACTTCGTTGTGGTCTTCCAGGTTCAGCAGTTTTGCAGCGGTGCCCAGCGCCTTTTCGGTGGGTTTCTTGCCCAGATGCTCAAACGCCACCCGCGCCAATTCGCGACCCAGCTTGATGAAGCGTTCCCGATCCTCGACGCGCAGCGACCGGCGAATGGCGGCCTTGGCGCGGCCTGTCACGACGATATCGACCCAGGTCGATTGTGGGCGCTGGCCTTCCGCGGTCATGATCTCTACCGACTGGCCGTTCTTCAGGCGCGTCCACAGCGGTACGCGAATGCCGTCGACCCGGGCCCCCACGCAGCGGTCGCCGATGCGGGTGTGGATCGTATAGGCAAAATCAAGCGGCGTCGCGCCGCGCGGCAGTTTGACCACGTCGCCCTTGGGCGAAAAGCAGAACACCTGGTCGGAATACATTTCAAGCTTGAAGTGCTCGAGGAATTCGTCGTGATCCTCGTCACTTTCAAAACGCTCGGTCATGCCCTCGATCCATTTGGCCGGATCGACGGCAAAGGGGTTTTCGGCCCGTTCGCCATCGCGATAGGACCAATGCGCCGCCACCCCGGTTTCGGCGACTTCATGCATCTGGCGGGTGCGGATCTGCACCTCGACCCGCTTGCCGTCGCGCCCCGATACCGTGGTGTGGATTGACCGGTAGCCGTTGGACTTGGGCTGGCTGATATAATCCTTGAAGCGCCCCGGCACCGCGCGCCAGCGTTGATGGATCACGCCCAGGACGCGATAGCAATCGGCTTCGGTCGCGGTGATGATGCGGAACCCGTAGATGTCGGACAGGCGGGAAAAGCCCATGTCCTTTTCCTGCATCTTGCGCCAGATCGAATAGGGCTTCTTGGCGCGACCGAACACATCGGCGTCGATCTTGGCCGCTTCCAGTTCGGTCCGCATGTCCTTGGTGATCTGGTGCACCACGTCGCCGGTATCTTTCTGCAGGGTCAGGAACCGACGCATGATGGAATTGCGGGCTTCTGGATTTACCACCTTGAAGGACAGGTCTTCCAGTTCTTCGCGCATCCATTGCATACCCATGCGGCCCGCCAGTGGGGCAAAGATATCCATGGTTTCGCGCGCCTTGCGGATTTGCTTTTCCTGCGGCAGCGACCGGATCGTGCGCATGTTGTGCAGCCGGTCGGCCAGCTTCACCAGGATCACCCGCAGGTCGCGCGACATGGCGACAAACAGCTTGCGAAAATTTTCCGCCTGCTTGGTTTCGGATGATGACAGTTGCAGATTGGTCAGCTTGGTGACGCCATCGACCAGTTCGGCAACCTCTTCGCCGAATTGGCTGGCAACCTCGGCATAGGTGGATTTGGTGTCTTCGATCGTGTCGTGCA
>JBNKYL010000045.1:0-6260 GCA_050300875.1 Paracoccaceae bacterium | reverse complement strand
ACCCCGCGCTTGTCCATGAGCAGCCGGGCGCCCGCGTAGAGCGCCGCCTTGGCCATCTGGATGGCACGGATATCGGGGTTGGTCACGGTGATACGCGCGCCGCCTTCGGCGCTGCCGTCCCACAAAAGGTAAGAATTGGTGCGCCCGTCTGGCAGCACGTTGGGCGAGCCGGTCTGTTCGGCGCTGCCGATCAACCCCGAGGCATCGACAATGCCTGCCATTCGCATTTCGGCCACGGCCTCGATTATGCCCGATCCGCAGATGCCGGTAATGCCGGTGGTGGCGATGGCTTCGGGGAAACCGGGGTCATCCGACCACAGGTCCGACCCGATGACGCGGAAACGCGGCTGCTTGGTCGCGGGGTCGATTTCGACCCGCTCGATGGCACCGGGTGCGGCGCGCTGGCCAGAACTGATCTGCGCGCCTTCAAACGCCGGGCCGGTGGGCGAGGAACAGGCCAGAACGCCGTTCTTGTTGCCCAGCTGGATTTCCGCATTGGTGCCGACATCGACGACCAGGATCAGGTCTTCGGATTTGTCGGGCGCTTCGGACAGTGTCACCGCAGCGGCATCCGCGCCGACATGGCCCGCAATGCAGGGCAGCAGATAGGCTCGGGCGGCGGGTGCCAGTTTCAGGTCGAGATCGCTGGCCTTCAGGCGCAGCGCGTCCGACGTCGCCAGCGCGAAAGGGGCCTGGCCAAGCTCATAGGGGTCGATGCCGACAAACAGGTGATGCATGACAGGGTTGCAGACCACCACGATGTCCAGGATGCGGTCTGTTGTCGTGCCCGCCTCGGTCGCGGTATCAGCGAATAGCCGGTTCATACCGTCGCGCACCGCTTGCGTCATCTCGGCCGCGCCGCCGGGGTTCATCATCGCGTAGCTGACGCGGCTCATCAGGTCCTCGCCAAAGCGGATCTGCGGGTTCATCAGGCCGGATGAGGCGACGACTTCGCCCGTTTGCAGGTTGCACAGATGCGCGGCGATGGTGGTTGACCCCAAATCGACCGCCAGCCCGAAAACCGGTTCTTCCATGAAGCCGGGCCAGAGCGCGATGATGGTCGCGTCCCCGCCGTCGCGATCCTGATGGATGGCGGCGGTGACCTTCCAATCGCCCTTGCGCAACAGCGGCTGCAATTGCGGTAACAGCACCGGGTCAATTGCGGGGTGCGGCAAGTTCCACTGATCTTCCAGCGCCTTGGCCAGCCGTTCCAGATCGCCCGATGGCTTGTGCATGTCGGGTTCTTCGACCTCGACATAGTAAAGCCGCACGGCGGGATCCATCTGGATGTCGCGGGCCTCGGCGCGTTTGCGCACAACCTGTTTGTGGACCTGGCTTTCTGGCGGCACGTCGATGACCACGTCGGACATGATCTTGGCCTGGCAGCCCAGGCGGCGCCCCTTGGGCAGGCCACGAATGCGGTCATAGCGGGCTTCGACTTCGTTCCATTCCGACAGGGCGGTTTCTGCCACGGTCAGCCCATGTTTGGGAAACTCGCCAAAGCCCGGGCTGATCTGGCATTTCGAACAGATGCCGCGCCCACCGCAGACTGAATCGAGGTCGACGCCCAACTGGCGCGCCGCGGTCAAAACGGGCGTGCCCGCCGGGACATGGCCGCGTTTGCCCGAAGGCGTGAAGATGACAAGAGGATCCTTTGCCATTGTTGGCCCCTGTTCGTCCGGTTCGCAGGCCCGTCTTAGCGAATGGGGCGGGCAGGGGAAGGCCAAAACGCGGCATTTGCGTGCAGCGGCGCGGCGTTGCTACTCGTGAAGGCCAAGCCAGTCGAGGATTCCCGGCCCAAAGACCCAAACGAATAGCGGCACCGGCGCAATGGCTATGGCCAAGGTCAGGGCCATGGTCGCCGTGGCGAATAGACGTGACAGACCGGCCATCAACATGACGCCACCGCCGCCGCCGATCATGGTATTGCCGGGAAGGTTCACGAGTAGCGCGACGGTGACGTAGCGATAACTGGTCAAGGGGGCACGCAGGATGCGCGGCAAGCGGTCACGCAGATGGTCAAGCCGGTCCGCATGGCGCATCCGGGAGAACCGTTCAAGCGCATCGCCGATCTTGTGCAGTTTCAGGTCATGACACATGCTGGTGATCCAGGTCAGTGGCATCACGCGCCCGACGAGATAGGCCAGCAACATCCCGGCCAAAGTGGCAAGGTAGATGGCCGGAGCAATATCGGTGCCTTGCATGAAGAACGCGGCAAGCGCCAGTTCCGCGGCGGGAACAAAGGGTATCGCGATGAGCAGGGCATATGCGCCATAGACGGTAAACGCCAAGGCCATTTGGGTGCCAGTGGAACCGTCATCCAGCCGCGAGAGCAACCAGTCGATCAACTGGCTGGCCAGAAAGACGATGCCCAGCGCCACGGCCAGACGCAGCGCAAAGCGTGTGATCAGGTCAACGAGTTTCGGTGTCGCATCTGCCATCGGTCAACCGCATCCCCGGGCGCCGCGCACGTGCGCCGATGGCAGAACAATGCGCAAGGATTTGCCTTGGGACAATCCCGGATGCCGAAACTTTGTTTCAGAGTGCCAGAAGTGATCGCCTGAGTTGCACCCTACCCACGTCGCCGTCGATCAAAGCCGGGTCATCTTGAGCTTGGTCACGCGGTTGGCCTTGCGCCCGACGACCTCGAACCGGAAACCGTGGAAGGAAAAGACCTGACCTACTGCCGGGATGGTCTGGGCTTCGTGGATGACCAGACCGGCCACGGTGTTTGCCTCGTCATCTGGGAGCGACCAGTCATTGGCGCGGTTGAGGTCGCGGATCGTTGCGGCCCCGTCGACCACCCACTCGCCCGCCTTGTTGGGCGCCAGCGCGTCGCGGTCGGGCTTGTCGAATTCATCCGTGATCTCGCCCACGATCTCTTCAAGAATGTCTTCAAGCGTGATCAGCCCTTCGAGCGAGCCGTATTCGTCGACCACCAGCGCGAAATGGGAATGGCGGGCCAGGAACTCCTCCATCTGCTCGGCCAGTGTCGTGGTTTCCGGCACGAAATAGGCGGGCATGGCCACGGCGGCCACGTCGAAGCCTTCGGCGTCGAACACGTTGTCTTCGCCAAGCCGTTTGTACATGGCACGCAACAGGTCTTTGGCATGCAGGACGCCCACGATGTTTTCGGGCTCGTTGCGGTAGATCGGCAAACGGGTATGCGCCGATCCCAGCACCTTGTCGAGAATCTGTTGCGGCGCCAGCGACGCGTCGATCATCTCGATCTCGGACCGGTGCTTCATGATCTCGTCAACGGTGCGTTCGTTCAGGTCGAGCGCGCCAAGGATCCGGTCCCGATCTTCCTTTTCGACGATGCCTTCGTGATGGCCGAGCGTGATGGCGCCAGCGATCTCTTCACGAACGGCAAGGATCTGGCTGTCGGGATCAGCCTGCACGCCGAAGAGCCTGAGCAACCCGCGCACCAACGCTCGGATGAAGGTAACGACCGGGGAAAACACCAGAATAACGACGCCAATCAGCCCGGCGGCGCGTGCCGCGGCGGCTTCGGGGTTGGTAATGGCATAGGTCTTGGGCAGCACCTCGGCAAAGATCAGGACCAACAGGGTCATCACCATCGTAGCCAACGCCACACCGCTGTCGCCGAAGAGGCGCGTGAAAAGTGCGGTGGCGAGCGAGGCGGCCAGGATGTTGACGAGGTTGTTGCCCAAAAGGACGGACCCGATCAGGCGTTCATTGTCTTCGGTGATCTTCAAAGCGGCCTCGGCCCCGCGCGATCCGCGATCAGCCTGCGCGCGCAGCTTGCCGCGCGACGCGGCGGTCAGCGCGGTTTCCGAACCTGAAAAAAGCGCAGACAGGAACAGCAACGCGGCAATGGCACCGGCGGTAATCCAGAAGGCGCTGTCAAAGTTTTGAACGGCGGGGTCCATGTTTTTCCCTGTGATTGGTCTGGCCTGATGTTATGGGGACGCGATGCGAAACGATCAAGGGCAGCAGGCATGAAGGTTGTCGATCTGGGCGCGCTTTCGGGCGAGCTTCTGGTCTTTGGCGGGCCGTGTTCGAACCTGCAGGCGACGCAGGCCGTGCTGGAGGTTGCGCAGGGGTGGGGGATTGTGCCCAGCAACCGCATATGTACGGGTGATGCGGTCGCCTACGGCGGCGATCCGGTCGGGGTTGTCGCGGCCCTGGACGGCGCATGCCACTGGATCGCGGGCAATTGTGAAAAGCAACTGTCGGTCGGGGCGGATGATTGCGGATGCGGGTTTGACGCAGGCACGGTTTGTGACCGGCTGTCGGCGGACTGGTATGGCCATGCGTCGCGTGTGCTGGACGCGGCGGCGCGCAACCGGATGGGGAATTGTCCCGATAGTGCCGTGTTTACCCATGCAGGGCGACGATATGCGGTGATCCATGGTGGCGTCACGGATATCGCGCGTTTCATCTGGCCGGTGTCGCCGGACGACATATTCGAACAGGAAATCCATGCGTTGCGCGCCATTGTTGGGTGCGTGGACGTGGTGCTGGCAGGCCATGCCGGGGTGGCGTTTCAGCGGCAGGTTGGCGACGTTCTTTGGGTCAATGCGGGCATCATCGGCGTGCCGCCACATGATCGGCGGGTTCAGGCGCGATACGTGTTGATTGCAGACGGTCACGTCACCATCGAGCGGTTGGACTATGACCATGCCGGGGCGGCGGCCTCGATCCGGGCGGCAGGGCTGGGGGAAGCCTATGCACGTGCCATCGAAACCGGGGTCTGGCCCAGCGAGGATGTCTTGCCTTTGCCGATGCGCCGTACGCGACAATCGCTGGCTAGGGCCTAACCCTTTGCCAGCGGATGGTGTTCCAGGACCAGCTGGCTCAGCCGTTCGTCCAGAACATGGGTGTAAATCTCGGTAGTGGAAATATCGGCGTGGCCTAGCATCGCCTGGATGGACCTCAGGTCGGCGCCGTGGGCCAGAAGGTGCGTGGCAAAGGCATGGCGCAACACATGCGGGGTGACGAGCGACGGGCTGACGCCTGCCGCCACGGCGATTTCCTTGAGCGCCATGTAGAACGCGTGGCGGGTCAGGTGTCCCGATTTGCCGTGCGACGGAAACAGGAAGGGTGATTTTGCATGGCCTTCCTTCTGGGCCAATTCTTCGGCCGCATCACGGCTGGCAAGCCAATCTTTCAGCGCTGCCCGTGCGGGTTCAGATAACGGCACCATGCGTTCCTTGCCGCCCTTACCGCGCACGAGGATAAAGCGCGGATCGCCCCGCACTGCCGCGACAGGCAGGCCGACGAGTTCGGAAACGCGCAGGCCAGTGGCGTAAAGCAGTTCCACAAGGCAGGCATTGCGCAGGCGGTCAGGTTTGGCGCGGCCGTGATCGGCGGCGGCCTGCAACAAGGCTTCGACCTGGGGTTCGGTCAGCGTTTTTGGCAGGGATTTCGCCCGGCCCGGCCCCTTGATGCGCAGCGATGGGTTGTCTGCGCGATGGCGGTCTTCATAGAGCACGCGAAAGAACTGGCGCACCGCCGACAGGCGGCGCGCACGCGTCGACCGTGCCAGGCCGGCTGCATCGCAGGCGATGATGTAGTTTTCGATGTCGGCTTTTTCGCACGTCAGAGGGTCCAGCCCGCGCCCGTCCAGCCAATCGAGGAAATCGCCCACATCACGAGCGTAGGCCTGCAAGGTGTTCTGCGCGGCACCCAGTTCGGCGGCTTGCGCATCCAGGAAGGCCGAAAGCAGGCTGGCGCTGGCGGGTGTCATCCGCGTCGGTCCAGCAGGATCAGCTGGATGGCGCCCAACCGCGCCGCATCTTCCAGCCCGACGGCGCGGAAAAAGCTGAGCGCGTCGGTCAGTTCGTCCAGATCGCCGGTGCCGCCGCTGATGAACATGTCGATGGCGCGCAACATTGCTTCGCCTTCGCGATGTTCGTTCATAAGTGATTGCAGGCGGACCGGTATGCCGGTTTCGGTGAAGCCCTGATGAATTGCGGCGAGCAGCCTGTCATCTGGCACGGCTTCGGGAAGTTCATCGCGGGCGAGCGCATAGGCGAAGGTCTGCGCCTCGCTTGGATCTGCCGGCAGGGAAAGCCTGCCCGTGTGGGCGCCGGCCATAAGGCACATGTCCAACCGGATGGATTGGGCCGCATCGGTCAGGCTGCGGCCGACAAGACGATCACAATAGGCGCGGGCCAGGGGGACTTCCAGTTCGACCTGCTTCATGGCCGCCCAAGCTTGTACCAGCGCGGTCGACAATACGGCTCCGTCACGTGTGAAAAGCGCGGCATCCAGTGCCTGGATGGCAGCGGCAC
>JBNKYL010000044.1:0-10614 GCA_050300875.1 Paracoccaceae bacterium | reverse complement strand
AAGCAAGCGCGTCCTGCGCTTCGGGGGCGTCGCTGGCCAGAAAGCATATGCGTGGTGCGTCAGTCATCATTCCTGCCTTGTGGCGCAAAGTCTTGGCCCGAGTGGGCATGTCACGCAACCCTAATGGCGGTGGTGGCGCGCCGCAATGCGGGTGGCATGCGTCGTTTTCACCATTGGTTCGGGCGCCCGGTTCTGACTATAAGCCGCCAGAAACTGGCCACGCGCGAACAGGAGTTGCCCCGCACATGACCACGAGCCCCGGATTCTTCACCCAGAACCTGAACGACCGCGATCCCGATATCTCTGCGGCGATCGGCAAGGAATTGACGCGTCAGCGCAACGAGATCGAACTGATCGCGTCCGAAAACATCGTCAGCCTCGCCGTGATGCAGGCGCAGGGTTCGGTGATGACGAACAAATATGCCGAAGGATATCCGGCACGGCGCTATTACGGCGGCTGCGAATATGTGGATGTGGCCGAGCAGCTGGCCATTGACCGGGCCAAGGCGCTGTTCGGGTGTGAATTCGCCAACGTCCAGCCGCATTCCGGCAGCCAGGCCAACCAAGGCGTCTATCAGGCGCTGCTGAAGCCGGGGGACACGATCTTGGGCATGAACCTGGCCTCTGGCGGGCATCTGACCCACGGCGCGGCGCCAAACCAGTCCGGCAAGTGGTTCAACGCCATCCAATACGGCGTGCGCAAGCAGGACAGCCGTATCGATTATCACCAGGTGGCCGAATTGGCTGCGGAACATCAGCCCAAGCTGATCATTGCCGGTGGTTCGGCCATTCCGCGGCAGATCGATTTTGCGCGGATGCGCGAAATTGCTGACAGTGTAGGGGCTTATCTGCTTGTGGACATGGCGCATTTTGCTGGGCTGGTGGCAGGTGGTCATCACCCCAGCCCGTTCCCGCACGCACATGTTGCAACCACAACCACCCACAAAACCCTGCGCGGGCCCAGGGGTGGTATGATCCTGACCAATGATGAAGATATCGCAAAGAAGGTGAACTCTGCGATCTTCCCCGGCATTCAGGGCGGGCCGTTGATGCATGTCATCGCCGCGAAGGCCGTGGCCTTTGGCGAGGCGCTGCGGCCGGAATTCAAGGAATACACCGGCCAGGTCATCAAGAACGCCCAGGCTTTGGCCGATCAGCTGATGAAGGGCGGGTTGGACATCGTCACGGGTGGCACCGACACGCATGTGATGCTGGTCGATCTGCGTCCCAAGGGCGTGAAAGGCAACGCGACCGAAGCGGCGCTGGGCCGGGCCAACATCACCTGCAACAAGAACGGCATCCCGTTTGACCCCGAAAAGCCGATGGTCACGTCGGGCATCCGACTTGGGACGCCTGCCGGCACCACGCGCGGCTTTGGCGAACCCGAGTTTCGCCAGATCGCCGACTGGATCATCCGCGTCGTCGACGGCCTTGCCGCCAATGGAGAAGACGGTAACGCCGACGTCGAGAACGCCGTCAAAGCCGAAGTGCTGGAGCTTTGCGGGCGCTTCCCGATCTACGATCGCATGTGACCTGCGTCAGGCTGGTGCCCGCGCGATCCGTGTCAGGCGCCAGCCGACCCCGGCGTGAAAGAAGACCAACGCAAAAACCCCGAACGCGGCCAGCGATGATCCCGGTTCGATCAACACCGCAATCGCGGCAACCAGCCCGGCGGCGGTCAGCAGGTAAGCTGCCAGAGACCACCCCGGCCCGAACCCCGCATCATGCCGCATGGCGAGCCCGGCAAGAAGCGTACCGAATGGCACCAGCGCCAGCCCAGTGAACAGCAGCGCGTCGAACATCCACCAACTGGCCCTGAAGATCAGCGCCAACGTCGCCCTGTCAACGTCATCGCTTGCAAAGTAGAGGTCAGACAACGGCCCCATTGCGATATGGGGCAGGGCCCCCACGGCCATGATAGCAAGCCCGACAACGCCTAGAATGATTGCGAACAGACCCGCCGGCTTGCACGCGCCCATCAACCGATGGCCAAGCGCGGCAACGTGCAGCATCCAAAGCGCCAGAACCGCCAGATAGGTCGCGTTTTCCACAACCCGCGCGTTGGCAATTCGTGGGAACCGTTCGATCCATCCGACAACGGTTTCCGGATCGTCCCCAACCATGACGGCCACGAAAACAAACAGCGCGACCATGATAGCCGATCCGGCCATCCCTGCGCGTCCGCCCCAGGCCCAAAGGCTGCGAATTTCCGCGTTTTCATCAAGTAAATCATGCATATCAAATCCTCCACTGGCGCGATCATAGGCGCGGTGCGCCGGTTGTCCTTGACCACCGTCAAATCGGCGTCCTGGCATTCAGATGCGGCCTTCTCTTGGCCGCGGCGGCGCGCTATGACGGCGCTCATGTTGGAAACCTACACATTTGGTGAACCGAAGGCTAAGCCGCCCCTTCTTATCGCGCATGGGCTTTTTGGGTCTGGCCGCAACTGGGGCGTGATCGCCCGGAGGCTGGCCGAGGAGCGCCACGTGGTCACGGTCGATATGCGGAATCACGCGCAAAGCCCGTGGTATGATACGCATTCATATGCCGACCTGGCGGCTGATTTGGCCGAGGTGATCGCGCGCTACGGCGGGCAGGCCGATGTGCTGGGCCATTCGATGGGCGGTAAGGCGGCGATGGTGTTGGCCCTGACCTGGCCTGACCGGGTGCGCAAGCTGGTGGTCGCCGATATTGCGCCGGTAGCCTATGCGCACAGCCAGATGGGGCCGATCGAGGCGATGCGCGGGGTTGATCTGGCCACGGTCGAGGCGCGGGCGGATGCGGCGGATCAGATGGTTGGGATCGAGGAAGAGCTGAAGCCCTTCCTGTTGCAGTCGCTGGACCTGAAGGAACGGCGCTGGCGGTTGAACCTGGATGTTCTGGCACGCGAAATGGGAAAGATCACCGGGTTCCCGGATATCGGTGGGCAATTTGCGGGAAAGACGTTTTTCCTGGCAGGCGCGGACAGCCATTATGTCGGACAAGAACATCGCGAGCGGATCCGCGCGCTGTTCCCGGATGTTGTGCATGCCCGTCTTAAAGGTGCTGGCCATTGGTTGCATGCCGAAAAGCCACGGGAATTCGAAGCGGCGGTGCGCAGCTTCCTGCGCGGTTAATGCGCAAATTGTGGATATTCCAACAAAAGCGCCACAACATCTGGTTGCCAGGCCGGGTTAGCTTGTATAAATCGAACACATAGGTGCAAGACGCGGTATGCATCACTGACGTGGCGGGGTCCGATTGCTGACAAGCAGCCGGACCCCGTGCATTTTTCAGGAGTGCTGAAAAAGGAAAAGACGTCAGGTGCTTAGACGCGGTCCTCGCATCAGGTCTTGCGACCCATCCTGACGCCTTCCTGATCGGTCTGCCTTGCGGCTTTCCTCTCTGCCGGTCGCCCGAAGGTTTCCGGCTGCATCGGCCTGATCCACCATATCCAAAATCGGGCTCTATGAACCTTCTTTTTTCTTTGGCTTCCTGGCTCTCTTGACGGTCCGACCTGATCCGAAAATCGGATCGTCTCGCCCTTCCGCCGACCTTTGCAACTGCTCCGGTTCCGAAGAACCCTTGCTGTAGGTTCACAGTCTTCAAAAGATGCGAGTCGCTCAAGGAAAAATCAGCAGAGGCTTGAAATTTCTTGGGGATAAGTTTTTGAATTCACTTGTGGATTTCCTGTGGAAAACAAGATTTGTGCAGCGGTGCCAATGTCTTGCTGCGTGTGCTAGCGCAGCGAAAGCAGGGCGTCGGTTTCCGTACGATCCGGCATGGATTCGGCCGCGCCGGGCCGGGTGACGGAAATGGCGGCGGCGGCCGTTGCGAATTTCAATGCCGATGATGGCGATTGACCTTCGGCAATGGCGGCGGCAAAGGCGCCGTTGAAACAGTCGCCGGCGCCGGTAGTTTCCACAACCGGACCGACGGACATGGCTGGGGTATGAAAGACCTGCGATGCGTCACAGTAAAGCGCGCCGTTTTCGCCCAGGGTGACGATCACCGCGCCGACGCCGCGCCCCAACAGTATGCGCGCGGCTTTCTCGGCATCGGCGGTATCCTTGACAGTTACGCCGGTCAGCGCCTCGGTTTCGGTTTCGTTGGGGGTAAGCACGTCGCAAAGCGCCAGAATGTCATCGGGCAGGTCGCGGGCCGGGGCAGGGTTGAGGATCGTGGTTACGCCGGCGGCGCGCGCCAGTTCCAGACCGCGTTTGGCGGCATCCAGAGGCTGTTCAAGCTGAGTTATGAACACGGCGGCAGAATCGATAAGGGCGCGGTTGGCGTCAAGGTCGGCAGGCGACAAATCCCCGGCGACACCCGGCGCGACAATGATAGCGTTGTCGCCGGTGGCCTCTTCGATGAAGATATGTGCCGCTCCGGTATGGCCAACATGTCGGGTGACCTGCGGGGTTACCGATGCTTTTTTCCAGACATCAAGCGCGATGTCCGCAAAGGGATCGCGGCCCAGCCGGGTGATGATATGGGCATCCCCGCCGGCGCGGGCGGCGGCCACGGCCTGGTTGGACCCCTTGCCGCCGGGGCCAAGGGCGAAGCCGTTGCCATGAATGGTTTCCCCGATCCGTGGCATGCGGTCGGCGCGAAAAGTAAGGTCGGTGTTGAAGACACCAAGAACGACGATGGGTTTGGTCATCAGACAGGCCTAACGCGACTGGTCAGGCCTGTCTATTGCGACTTAGCCGGCGCGGTTCTTGATAAGGTCATCGACCACCGATGGATCGGCGAGCGTCGATGTATCACCCAAAGCGCCATAGTCGTTTTCGGCGATCTTGCGCAGGATACGGCGCATGATCTTGCCGGACCGGGTTTTCGGCAGGCCGGGGGCCCATTGGATGACGTCGGGCGAGGCAATCGGGCCGATTTCCTTGCGGACCCAGTTGCGCAGTTCGGTCTTCAGCTCGTCAGTGTATTCTTCGCCCGCCATCAGGGTCACGTAGCAATAGATGCCTTGCCCCTTGATATCATGCGGGTATCCCACGACGGCGCTTTCGGCGACCTTGGGGTGGGCGACCAGCGCGCTTTCGACCTCTGCCGTGCCCATGCGGTGGCCGGACACGTTAATCACGTCATCGACGCGGCCGGTGATCCAGTAATCGCCATCTTCGTCCCGGCGACAACCGTCGCCCGAGAAGTAGTAGCCTTTGTAATCGGCGAAGTAGGTTTTCACGAAGCGCTCGTGATCGCCGAACACGGTGCGCATCTGGCCGGGCCAGCTGTCTTTTATGCAGAGCACGCCTTCGGCGGGATTGCCGTCAATTTCGGCGCCCGAGGTCGGGTCGAGCACGACCGGTTGCACACCGAAGAACGGTTTCATCGCCGCACCCGGTTTCAGCGCGTGTGCGCCGGGAAGGGGGGTCATCAGGTGGCCGCCGGTTTCGGTCTGCCACCACGTGTCGACGATGGGGCAATTGTTCTTGCCGACCACGCGGAAATACCATTCCCAGGCTTCCGGGTTGATCGGTTCGCCCACGGTGCCCAAGAGTTTCAGCGACGACAGGTCGTGCTTGTTCACCGGATCTTCGCCATGCGCCATCAGGGCGCGGATGGCGGTCGGGGCCGTGTAGAACTGGTTAACCTTGTGCTTTTCACATACGGCCCAGAACCGGCCCGCATCGGGGTAGGTGGGCACGCCTTCGAACATCAACGTGGTGGCGCCATTGGCCAGCGGGCCGTAGACGATATAGCTGTGGCCGGTGACCCAGCCGACATCGGCGGTACACCAGTAGATATCGCCTTCGTGGTAGTCGAAGACCAGTTCATGCGTCATCGACGCCCAGACCATGTAGCCGCCGGTCGTGTGGACGACGCCCTTGGGCGCGCCGGTCGAACCGGACGTATAAAGGATGAACAGCGGGTCTTCGGCGTTCATCGGTTCGGGCGGACAATCCTGGCTGGCTTGTGCCATGAGCGGGCCGTACCAATGGTCGCGGCCTTCCTTCATGTCCACGTCGCCGCCGGTGCGTTCGACGACCAGAACCTGCGTATCGCCGCAAATGTCCAGCGCCTTGTCGACATTGGATTTGAGCGGCGTGTTGCGGCCGCCGCGCGGGGCCTGATCCGCGGTGACGACGAGCGACGCCTTGCAGCCATCGACGCGGGCGGCCAGAGCTTCGGGGCTGAAGCCTGCGAAGACGATGGAATGCACGGCACCGATGCGCGCACAGGCGAGCATGGCATAGGCGGCTTCGGGGATCATCGGCATGTAGAGCACGATCCGGTCGCCTTTGCCGACGCCCAAGCTTTTGTAGACGTTGGCGAGCTTGTTCACGTTCTCGGACAGCTCGGCATAGGAAATATGATGTGCAAGGTCCGGGTCGTCGCTTTCCCAGATGATCGCGGTCTGTTCGGCGCGTTCGGGCAGGTGGCGATCGACGCAGTTCACCGAGGCGTTCAGTTCACCATCCTCGAACCATTTGATCGAAACGTCGGGATAACCGAAATTGACGTTCTTGACCTTGGTGAAGGGCTTCGACCACGTGATGCGCTGGGCCTCACGCGTCCAGAAACCGTCAGGATCATCAATGGATTCAGCATACATCGCGTCGTATTTGGCGGCGTCGATCTTTGCGTTCTTGACGAATTCGGCGGAAGGCGGATGGGTCTTCATCTCGGACATACCCCTGGATTTGTGTTCTATTGTAGTTGGGCCGCCCTCGCGGCGGCCCGAAGCTGGCTCAGATGGCCAGATATTCGTGGCGAAGCGCTTCGTTGTCGAGCACCTCTTGTGCGCTGCCGTCGAAGACGACTGTGCCGGTGTCAAGGATGACCGCTCGGTCAGCAAGATCAAGGGCGCGCAAGGCGTTCTGTTCCACGATCACGGTTGTGATGCCCTGCGACTTGATCAGGTTGAGCGTCTTTTCGATTTCGTCCACGATCACTGGCGCCAGGCCCTCGTACGGTTCGTCGAGGAGAAGGACCTTGATGTCACGCGACAGAGCGCGGGCAATGGCCAACATCTGCTGTTCGCCGCCCGACAGTGTGACACCTTCCTGTTTGCGGCGTTCACCAAGGCGCGGGAACAGATCATAGAGCCGTTCGAGCGACCATCCCACGGGCGGTGCAATCTGCGCGAGCTGGATGTTTTCTTCCACGGTCAGGCCGGGAATGATCCGGCGATCTTCGGGAACAAGGCCAAGGCCCGCACGGGATGCTTCATGGCTGGCCATGTTGTGGATCGGCTGGTGGTCCAGCCAAACCTCGCCATGGGTCATCAGCGGGCTGCCGATCTGGGCGATGGCGCGAAGCGTCGATGTCTTGCCAGCGCCGTTGCGCCCGAGCAGGGCAAGGATTTCACCTTCCTTGACGTCAAAACTGACGCCCTGAACGATGTAGCTTTCGCCGTAGTAGGCGTGCACGTCCCAGACGGAAAAATAGCTGGGCGAGGTTCTGGCCTTGCTGGCGTGCTTGTCCCAGTCGGGGCGTTCCACTTGGACGCGGGCGTCGTGGTCTAGAAGTTTGTTAGGCATGTGCTTGTCCCAAATAAGCTTCCTGCACCTTGGGGTGCCCTTTGATGTTTTCCGGCGTGTCTTCGACCAGCGGCGTGCCTTGCGCCAGCACCGTGATCCGTTCAGCCAGTGAAAACACCACATTCATGTCATGTTCGATGATCGCCATGGTGATATTGCGGTCCTTGCGGATGTCCTTGAGCAGCTGGATGGTATTTTCCGTGTCCGCGCGCGCCATGCCCGCCGTCGGTTCATCAAGCAACAACAGGCGCGGTTCCTGCACGAGGCACATGGCCATTTCCAGCCGACGCTTGTCGCCGCGTGACAGGGACGAAGCATGCATGTTCCGCTTTTCTATCATGTTGACGTCGGTCAACATGCTTTCGGCCTTTTCCGTCAACTGCTTTTCGTTCTCGACGGTTTCGAATGCGTGCAGCCGATAGGCACCGTCGCGCTTGGCGAAACATGAAATCATCATGTTTTCGATCACCGTCAGATCGCCGAAAATTTCCGGCGTCTGGAAGACGCGGCTGATGCCCATCTGGTTGATTTCATACGGCGTGCGGCCCAGAACCGACTGGCCGTCGAACATGACTGAACCAGTGTCAGGGATCAGCTTGCCCACCAGAACGTTCAACAGCGTGGATTTGCCTGCGCCGTTGGGGCCGATGATGGCATGGACGGTGTTTTCCTGAACGGACAGGTTCACATCGCCGAGCGCCTGCAAACCACCGAAGCGCTTGTTGACGCCTTTGACTTCGAGGATTGCCATGGGTCAGAACTCCTCTTTCTCGGCCACATAATGTACGGGCTCAGGGTGATGTTCAGGGTCATCGGTGGGCGCTTTCTTGCGCTTGCCGGTGACCAGTCGCCACAGCTTGGTGCCGCCTTCGACAAGACCGCCAGGCAGGAAGATGACGACGGCCATGAACAGGATGCCGAGCGTCAGGTGCCAGCCTTTGCCCACGAAGGGGTGAACGATGGTGACCATGAAGTCTTCCAGCCCGTCCGGCATCCAGGCGAACCAGCCATGCAGAACGTTGTCGTTGATCTTCGAAAAGATGTTTTCGCAGTACTTGATAAAGCCAGCGCCCAGAACCGGCCCCATCAGGGTGCCCGCGCCGCCGAGGATCGTCATCAAGACAACCGCGCCGCTTTCGGTCCAGAACATACGTTCACCACCGGCCAGCGGATCCATTGCCGCCAGCAGGCCGCCGGCCAGACCGGCATACATGCCGGAGATGACGAAAGCAGCCAGCGTGTAGGGGCGGGGGGACAGGCCAGTGTAGTTCATGCGGTTCTGGTTGGATTTCACTGCGCGCAGCATCAAGCCAAAGGGCGACCGGAAGATGCGCAGTGACAGGTAGAAAGCCAGGATCGCGATCACGGCGCAGAAGTAATAGCCGAAGTTGAAGGTGAACTGCCAACCCCCGACATTGGCGATCCAGCTATCGGCCATGCGCAACCCGAAGAAATGGGTCGTTTCTATGCCGCCTTCGCCCAGCAGGATCTGCGGATCGTTGGAATAGACCTGTAGTCCCGTTTCACCATTGGTGATCGTCGTGCCCAGGAACCGGCCGAGAAGGTCGGAATAGGCGATGCGATAGGACATCTCGGCAAAGGCCAGCGTCAGGATCGAGAAGTAGATGCCCGAACGGCGGAGCGAGATATAGCCGATCACAACCGCGAACAGGCCGGATACGATGATTGCGAGGATCAGGCCAGGAAGCACGTTGAAGTTCAGAAGCTTGTACATCCAGACCGTGGCGTATGAGCCGAGCCCCAGAAAGGCGGCGTGGCCGAAGGAAAGGTATCCGGTCAGGCCGAATAGGATGTTGAAGCCGATGGCGAAGATCCCGAAGATGGCGAAACGCTGCATCAGATCGGGATAACCCGCGTTGAATTGCGCCATCGCCGACCCTTCAGGGAAGGGTTGTAGAAGGATGGGGGTGAACAACGTCAGAAGAATGACGATGATCAGGAAGCGGGTGTCTTTGGGGTTCAGTCCAAGCATGTCTTATTCCTCCATCACGCCCTTGCGACCCATGAGCCCACGCGGGCGGGTCAGCAGGATGACGATGGCAATCAGGTAAATGATGATCTGGTCGATACCCGGCAGGATATTCTTGACCTCGTTCATGGACGCGAAGCTTTGCAGGATGCCCAGCAGGAAGCCCGCCGCGACCGCACCGGGCAACGAGCCCATGCCACCGACCACGACCACAACAAAGCTGAGCACGAGGAAATCCATGCCCATGTGGTAGTTCGGTGCCAGGATCGGCCCGTACATCACCCCGGCAAGTCCCGCCACGGCGGCGGCCAGGCCAAACATCAGCGTGAAGCGTTTGTTGATGTCGATCCCCAGCAGCTGCACCGTTTCACGGTCGGCCATCCCGGCACGCACGACCATCCCGAAAGTGGTGAATTGCAGGAAGCCGAAGACGCCCGCGATGATGACAAGCGCGAAGAGGAAGTAGACCAAGCGCCAGATTGGATAGATGACCACGTTTGGATCGAACCCAAGCAGGACACCGAAATCGAACGTACCGACCAGAGCGTCCGGGGCAGGGGTCTGGATCGGGTTGGCGCCGAAATAGTATTTGACGATTTCCTGTAGCACGATGGCCAGACCAAAGGTCACCAGGATCTGGTCTGCATGGGGGCGCTTGTAGAAATGCTTGATCAGCCCGCGTTCCATCACGAAACCAACCAGAAGCATGACGGGGATGGTTAGCAAGATGGCCAGTGGGACGGACCAGTCGATGATCGACTGTCCAGCGTCGACGCCAAACCAGCTTTCCACATAGGGCACTTCAACTTGCAGAGGGTTGCCCAGAAAGTCTTTCTTCTCGGGATCTTCGACAAGATATGAAAGGCCGAGAACCTTTTGCACGGTTACCGCGCAAAACGCGCCGATCATGAACAACGCGCCGTGGGCGAAGTTGACCACGCCAAGCGTGCCGAAGATGAGCGTTAGTCCAAGCGCGATCAGCGCATAGGCCGACCCTTTGTCCAGCCCATTTATAAACTGAAGGATGATTGCGTCCATAGCCCCGCCTTTCGGGCTTGGTCAGACCCCAAGCCCCCCAGAATGTTTTTTGATGGTATTGCGGTGGTGTCGAAGGGCGGGAACCTGCCCGCCCTTCGTTTGATTCAACCGATC
>JBNKYL010000043.1:0-4878 GCA_050300875.1 Paracoccaceae bacterium | reverse complement strand
TCCCACGGGCGCACCAAGAATGTCGTGGTCGAAACCAAGCGCAAGCGCGTTGTGGTGCCGAAAGCCGGTGCCGCAAGCGGTGGCGGCTCGCAGCCGCAGGGAAAATCCGTTGCCGCTGGCGGCGATCCCAAGAAACTGCCGCAGGGCGTATCAGAAGCCGAACAGCAGCGCCGGATCAAGGCGCTTGTCGCCGCGAAGGCCGCCGAGGCCGAGGAGGCCGAGAAGCGCGCCCAGGAAGAACGCGAGCGCGCCGAGGAGCGTGAACGCCGCCGCGCCGAGGCCGAGGCCAAGGAACGCGAAGACCGCGAACGCGAAGAAGCGGTACGTGCAAAAGCGGAAGAGGAAGAAGAACGCAAGCGTCGCGCCGCTGAAGAAGCTGCCAAGCCCGCCCCTGTGGCTGCGGCCGCGGCAGCGCCGACAGAAACGGCCCCCGCCGCTGATCGCAGCGCCAAAGGTGGCGCCACGGCGCCCCGCAAAGTTGATCGTGAACGTGACGACCGGCGCGACCGCGACCGCAACCAACGCGGTGACCGCGGCAATGACAACAACCGTCGCACCGGCAAACTGTCGGTAAGCCAGGCGCTGTCAGGCGAAGGTGGTCGGCAGATGTCGATGGCCGCGATGAAGCGCAAGCAGGAACGCGCGCGTCAAAAGGCCATGGGTCAGGGTGACAATCGTGAGAAGGTCATTCGCGACGTGCAGTTGCCGGAAACCATCGTCGTCAGCGAATTGGCCAACCGCATGGCCGAACGCGTGGCTGACGTGGTGAAAGCGCTGATGAACAACGGCATGATGGTCACGCAGAACCAGTCCATCGACGCCGATACCGCCGAACTGATCATCGAAGAATTCGGCCACCGCGTACAGCGTGTGTCCGATTCGGACGTGGAACAGGTCATCGACACCGTTGACGACGATCCGAAGGATTTGAAACCGCGGCCGCCGGTCATCACCGTGATGGGCCATGTTGACCACGGCAAGACCTCGCTTCTGGATGCGATCCGCAAGACCAAGGTCGTGTCGGGCGAAGCAGGTGGGATTACCCAGCATATCGGTGCCTATCAGGTCAGCGTCGGCGACTCGCTGCTGACTTTCCTTGATACACCTGGCCACGCGGCGTTTACGTCCATGCGGGCCCGTGGTGCCCAAGTGACGGATATCGTTGTCCTTGTGGTGGCTGCCGATGACGCGGTCATGCCGCAGACGATCGAAGCCATAAACCATGCCAAGGCCGCTGAGGTCCCGATGATCGTGGCGATCAACAAGATCGACCGCCCCGAAGCCAACCCGGACAAGGTGCGCACCGATCTTTTGCAGCACGAGGTTGTCGTCGAAAAAATGTCCGGCGAAGTGCAGGATGTCGAGGTTTCCGCGATCACGGGGCAGGGGCTGGACGAGCTTCTGGAGGCCATCGCGCTGCAGGCGGAAATCCTGGAGCTTAAGGCCAACCCGAAACGTTCGGCGTCAGGTGCGGTGATCGAAGCCCAGCTTGACGTGGGTCGCGGCCCGGTTGCCACGGTTCTTGTCCAGAACGGCACGTTGCGCCAGGGCGACATCTTCGTCGTCGGCGAACAGTGGGGCCGTGTGCGTGCGCTGATCAATGACAAGGGCGAACGCGTGAAGGAAGCCGGACCGTCGGTTCCGGTCGAGGTGTTGGGCCTGAACGGCACGCCCGAGGCAGGCGACGTCCTGAACGTGGTCGATACCGAAGCCCAGGCGCGTGAAATCGCCGAATACCGCGAAAGCGCGGCCAAGGAAAAACGCGCGGCAGCCGGGGCCGCCACGACGCTGGAACAGCTGATGGCCAAGGCCAAGGCCGATGAAAACGTCGCCGAATTACCAATTCTGGTGAAAGCCGATGTGCAGGGGTCTGCCGAAGCCATCGTTCAGGCGATGGAAAAGATCGGCAACGACGAGGTACGCGTGCGCGTCCTGCATTCGGGCGTCGGCGCCATCACCGAAAGCGATATCGGCCTAGCCGAAGCATCTGGCGCGCCGGTTTTCGGGTTCAACGTTCGAGCCAATGCGCCGGCGCGTAACGCGGCCAACCAGAAAGGCGTGGAAATCCGTTATTACTCGGTGATCTACGATCTTGTTGACGATGTGAAGGCTGCTGCGTCGGGTCTGCTCTCGGCCGAAGTGCGCGAAAACTTCATCGGATATGCGTCGATCAAGGAAGTCTTCAAAGTGTCCAATGTCGGCAAGGTTGCCGGCTGTCTTGTCACCGAAGGCGTCGCCCGCCGGTCCGCCGGTGTGCGCTTGCTGCGTGACAACGTCGTTATTCACGAAGGTACGCTGAAAACGCTCAAGCGTTTCAAGGACGAAGTGGCCGAGGTTCAGTCAGGCCAGGAATGCGGCATGGCGTTTGAAAACTACGACGATATCCGCCCGGGCGACGTCATCGAAATCTTCGAACGGGAAGAAGTCGAACGGACGCTTTCGTAGTTTGCTGAATTGAAGACAGAAAAACGGCCCGATGCTGTTCTAGCAAACGGGCCGTTTTCGTTTTTCAGGCGGCCTTTTCGGATACAACAGGTACGCCACGATAGATTTGATTGCCAACTTTTACGGCAATCTGGCCATCGGCCAGGGTCTTCACGAAAGTTCCTTGGACGAGCACACGACTGCCCAACAGGATTGTCTTCAACATTAGAACCTCATCCCCCAACGAGATCTGATGACTAAACAATAAGCAGAATGAAAACTATGAACAGACAAAAATTCAAATGTGGCAATATTTGGCACAATTTCGCCTATAGGTTGTTTTGACGGCATTCGCCTCTCGTCCCTCTCAAAACCTCGCGGCCTAAGGCGCGGACCCGCCCTGCGCCGGCCCGTCACGCAGGGAAAAGGCTAAAGCCAGTCTCTTAACAAAGGGATAATAGGCACATCTGCGGGTGGCATCGGATAGTCACGCAGCTTGTTGCCACGCACCCAAGCCAGCGCCTGGCCTTCGCGCCCTTGCGGCGTGCCGGACCATTTCCGGCAGGCAAAAAGTGGCATCAACAGGTGGAAATCTTCGTAGCTGTGGCTGGCGAAAGTCAGAGGCGCAAGGCAACTTTCCCAGGTTTCTATGCCTAATTCTTCATCCAATTCGCGAATCAGGGCGTCTTCTGGCCGTTCTCCGGGTTCGACCTTGCCGCCAGGAAACTCCCACAGCCCGGCCATGGATTTGCCTTCCGGGCGCTGGGCCAGCAGAACACGACCATCGACATCGATCAGCGCGACCGCGGCGACAAGAACGGTCTTCATGATCTGTAGTCGGCGTTGATCGCGATGTAGTCGTGGGTCAGATCGCATGTCCAAACGGTCGCTGTCCCGTCGCCCAGGCCCAACCCGACGCCGATCTCGATCTCTTGCCGCTTCATATATTCCGCCCCGGCATCTTCGCGGTAATCGGGACTGACCCAGCCCTTGTCGGCGACGATGATGTCGCCGAATCGAATCGACAGCAGGTCGCGGTCGGCTTCTGCGCCGGACTTGCCGATGGCCATGACAACACGGCCCCAGTTCGGGTCTTCGCCCGCGATGGCGGTCTTCACCGAAGGTGAATTGGCGATGGACAGCGCAATGGTGTGCGCATCGGCATCGCTGCGGGCGCCGTCAACCTTGATGGCCACGAACTTGGTCGCGCCTTCGCCATCGCGCACGACCTGATGGGCAAGGTCCAGCATCACGTCAAAAAGCGCCGCCGTGAATCCGGCATCGCCCGTCACATCCACGCCAGACGCCCCCGTGGCGGCCAGCATCAGGCTGTCCGAGGTAGACGTGTCGCTGTCCACAGTGATGCAGTTGAAGCTGCGGTCGCAATGGCTGGCCAGCGTCGCCTGCAACCAGGATGCATCCGCCTTTGCGTCAGTGAAAATGTAGACCAGCATCGTCGCCATATCCGGCGCAATCATCCCCGATCCCTTGGCGAAGCCGACGATGCGCACGGTGCCGTTGGCGGTCCGTACTTCGGTTGTGGCGCCCTTGGGGAAGGTATCGGTGGTCATGATTGCCCGCGCCGCGCCGGCGGCGCCGTCACCTGACAGACCGGACTTCAGGGTGCCCAGCACATTGATGATCCGTTCATGAGGCAGCGGTTCGCCGATCACGCCGGTGGACGCAGTGAAGACCCGCGATGCCGGTATGTCCATTGCGTCTGATGCGGCGCTACAGATTGCCTTTACAGACCCATCGCCGGCGCGCCCGGTAAAGGCGTTTGAGTTACCGGAATTGACAAGGATGGCCGCCCCGGCCCCGGCATCGGCACCTGCCGCGATCTTGGCCTGACAATCCAACACCGGCGCGGATCGGGTGGCCGACTTCGTGAACACGCCGGCAATCGCGGTGCCGGGCGCCAGTTCGGCCAGCATCACGTCGGTGCGGGCCTGGTATTTCACCCCCGCTGCGGCGGCGGCGAACCGAACGCCACCAATTTCGGGCATGTCAGGGAACCCACCTTCAGGGGCAAGCGGCGACACCTTGGTGATTTTGGCGCACATGGGTGCTGGTCCTCGGTCTTGGTCAGTCCTGGACCAGACTTGTATCGGCCAATATGGCCGGGTCAATCGCCGACACATCGGTGCGCGTGATGTCCGATCCTTCGACCAGCCCGACGATGACTTCATCGACCGCCAGGGCCCGCAATTCTTCCATCAAATCTGCGCGCACCTCGTCGAGCGATGGCGCACCTTTGACGCGGGTCTCGTTCAGGCTGATGACATGCCAGCCGAACTGCGTCTGTACCGGCCCGCCGATCTGGCCGGCTTCCATGCCGACAACGGCCTCTTCGAACGGCTGCACCATCATGCCCAGCCCGAACCAGCCGAGTTCCCCGCCGTTGGGTCCCGAAGGACCGGTGGAATGTTCGCGGGCCAGCGTGGCGAAGTCGGC
>JBNKYL010000042.1:0-13833 GCA_050300875.1 Paracoccaceae bacterium | reverse complement strand
CGCGCCTATCGGCTGTCGCACGAAGATCTGATGGCGTAAGAAGGTGGCCGGAAACCGGCCGCTTCCGATATAAGTCAATTCGATCAGAATGGATTGTCCATCCTCGTCGTCAACACGACCTTGCCCTTACAGGCCGTAGGCCAGTTCAGTTGCACCAGATTGGCGTTGGCGCCCATATTCGTCTGCACATGCGGGGCCGCAAAGACCGGATTTGACGCCGCGTCGGTCAACGCCCCTTCAGCAACAACCGAGGTCACATTTCGCGACCAACCACCGAACGGAAGGTATCCGGACGGGTCCAGCAACCAACCTGCACTGTCCGCGCCCTGTACGAATTCAAGCGTAACGGGGTTGATCGTGGGTTGGGTAACGGCGTTGAACGTATTGCCTTCGAACAGGACATTGCGCATCCGCCCGTTGTCCAGCCCGGCAATGGAACTGTCCACAGCCTCGATCCGGTCGATATTGGCGTTGAAAACGCGGAACGTGTTGTTGGTCACGCTCAAGCCCTGGACGAAATGCCCGGTGCCATAGGGTTTCACAACAATCCAGTTCGACCAATCGGCGCAATCCGACATGGTAAAGATGTTGCCGGTGATCGCCAGGCCGCCAAAGGAAAATTCCACGCCGAAATCCGGCGCCTCGTCATGTTCGTTCGTCATTTCGATCGAACAATTATCAATGTAGTTCCCGGTGATGACCGATTTGCAGTTTTCACGCGTGAAGATCATGCCACCCAAGCGCGGGCTGGCGGCCTGGTCGTCGCCCTGAAACCAGTGATTGCCGACGATCAGGTGGCCGGTGCCATGCAGGATGCCGGTGTGGCGAAATCGGCTGAACCAATTGTCGCGAATCTTGGCGTCATTGGCATTGACATTGAACGCGATCGAACTTCGAGCAGTCGCGCCCACGGTCTGCTCGTTTGAAGTGAATTCGCATCGATCCAGTTGCAGCCCCTGACACCCGCGCCCCGGCGAGGTCACGCCTCGGTCACTGGGCTTGGTGATGGCGCAATCCTTGATCTGGATGTCCTGGCCATTGGTCGCCAGCATCACGGCGCTGGCGATGCCATTGCACTGAAATTCCACGTCCGTGAAGGTGAACTTGGAAAACTTGGCATAGCCACTGAAATCAACCACGTACTTATGGCGCGTAAACGTATAGGTCTGGGTGCTGGCCGGGCCGTAGAGTGGCTGGCTCAGATCAAGCGTCCCTGCCCCGACATTGCGTGCGGACACGTAGACTTCGCGTCCAACGCCTGTGCCGGTGATCAGGGAGCCTACCTGAATATTGGCGATATTGGCGACATTGGTCAGTTGCAGTGGATTGCCGGTGTTATAGCTGGCCTGCGACGTCGCCACATCAGGGGTCCAGCCTGCGCCAGCGACGACGTTGAACTGTCCGTTGCGGATCACGCGCCGTACTTCGAACGTGGTCTTGGTGCCTTCGGCGGCAAACATGTCGATCGGGGCGTCAACCTCGATACGCCGCCCGCACATGTCGAGCGATTCATGATCGGTGAAGTTCAACAGCGCCTGATAGGCTCGCTTGAACCCCTCAACCTCGTCGCCGAATGCCTCGATATAGCTGGCCAGATTGTAACTACCTCGCAGGACCAGCCTGTTGACAGCCGGCATCGTGACTGTCCCTTCGAAGCGTACAGGATTGATCAGCGACACGTCGCGGCCCAAATGAAAAGTTCCGGCAGGCACCAAAACCTCGCGTCCGGCCGCGGCGATGTCGGCATCCTCGAAAGCCTGCGCGTCATCGGTTACACCGTCACCGATAGCCCCGTAGTCGCGCACATCGACCCAATCCATCATCTCGCGATGGAAAGCGCCTGTAATGTCCTCGACGACGATATCGTCGATACGAACGACGCCACCATTGGCCCCAGTCAAGTCCAGACCGACATGGCCATAGACCGGCACCATGCCCCAAACCATATCGACACCGCCGCGATTACCTGTGCCGATGATGGCGCTGACCTCGACGACCTCGCCATAGGCGGTCAGCGCAACAGACGTGCCGGTTTCGACCAGCCCACCGACATGGGCGTTCGACCCATCGCCTGCCCAGGCGGCAATGCGTACCGACGGTAGGTTGCCACTGATCGCCTTGACCCTGGCGCTGACACGCAAATAGCAACCAGGGAAGAGTTGTGTCTGCCCGGTATAGCGCAGCTTTTGCGTTGCCGAAGATTTCAGCAGTTCCAGACATCCCCCGAAATCCTGATCCGCGGGGACCAGCGTGGCATTCGGGTCGCTGTCATAGGTTGGCGATCCCGTGGTGCCATCCCCGCTCGACCACACATCCAGCCCAAAAGAAAACGCGGGCGGCATGAATTGGATGCCATCGGTAATTGCCTTGTTCATGTCTGTCCTCTTTTCGAAATACCGCCAGGGCAGGTGCAAACGCGCCCTGCCCCGGCGCGCCGGTGCTGAAAGCTCGATGCTCGTGGTGAAAATGGGGACGTGCCCCGCCTGGGGGCAGATTGGTAACGCCTGGCAATTAACCGCTTGCTAACGGCGCGCGCGGCCTCAGACGCTCGGCACTGCGCCTCTGACCAACCGTACGCCATTGATGCGCCAGCCGTCTTCGGTCTGGATCATGTCATAGTCCAGAACATGCGCACCACCCTGCCGATCCGTGACGGCCAAGCGCTGAATAATGCGTCCGTCTTCGCGACGCAGGCCCAAGAACGCCACGCTATCGGGCCGCCAGACCATCGGGTAGCCTTCTCGCACCATGAGCCCGAAATTTTCCGGGCTGCGAAACACCTGCCGGATGGCCGGACTGGCGAAGGTAAAGGCGGTGGCGAAATCATCGGTCTTGAAGGCTGCAAACTGATCGCCGATGACCGCCTGAATATCGCTTTCCTGTGCCCGTGCCGGACCGACCAACATCAAGGTCAAAAGGATTGAATGGACAATGCGCATGGCAACCTCCCGTTCACACCGAACTAGGGCGGAACTTCACGCAGTCAATCGGGCATGTTCACTTGGATTTCTTCGTTGGCTTCGGTTGCAACCCGCGCGCGTGGTCCACGGCCTCGGTGAAAAGCGCAGCAAGCGCGGACTCATCGTTCAGAAGAGAGTCAGTGACGGTGACATAGCCCCGCATCACCGCGCCATATTGAATGACATCACCCGTCCCGTGTTGGGCGTTGAACGCCGCCTTGCGCGCTTCTGACAGGCGGACACACAGCTGCCCGTCCGGGTCCACAAAGGAAAACATGTTGCCATTGACCGCTGTATAGGCCGTCTTGTTACCCTTAATTTCAATGCCATCATGCGGGCTCGCCAGCCGCGCATAGACGGCAAGAACCTTGTCACGCATGAAAACTCCCGGGGATGCCGAACTATGCGGCCAGCTTGCCGGCCAACCCGTCCTCAATCAAGACTATGGTTTCGTCGATCCCGTAAAGCGCGATGAATCCACCGAAACGCGGGCCCTGGGATGCCCCCAAAAGCACCTCGTAAAGTGCCTTGAACCAGTCGCGCAGCGGTTCGAACCCGTGGTTCTTGCCGATCGCGAAAACGATTGATTGCAGGAACTCCTCGTCATGCCAATCGACCGCAGGCAGCGGATCGTCCGACCCGGCCGCTGCATTCTTGCGGGCAATCTGATCCAGCGCCGCATCGCCATCCTTCAGCGCCACGACCAGATCGCCCAACGCGGCGCGCTCCTGATCGGTGGGCAGGCGAAACTGCCGGTGCGGTTTGACGAAATCGTTGTAATAACGCACTGCAAACCCCGCCGCTTCGTCCAGATGCGGGTGTGTTTCGGGGCTGGCATCCGGCGCATAGCGCTGGATAAAGCCCCACATGCGGTCCTTGTCTTCCGCCGCGGACACGGCCGCCAGGTTCAACAGCATCGCAAACGGCACAACCAGATCCGAGGTCGGCACGTTGTGTCCGTGAATATGATAAACTGGGTTCGCCAAACGCGCCGCGGTGTCCTGCGTCGCGTAGGCCCGCAGTTGCTGGTGATATTCGTCCACCATTTTCGGGATCACGTCGAAATGTAACCGCTTCGCGGTTTTCGGCTTCTGGTACATGAAATAGGACAGCGATTCCGTCGACGCGTACGTCAGCCATTCATCGATGCTGATCCCGTTGCCAGAAGATTTCGAAATCTTCTGGCCCTGCTCATCCAGAAACAGCTCATAGGTGAAATGCTCCGGTGCCGGAACACCCAGCGCCTCGCAAATACCGTCATAGATTGGCGTGTTGGTGGAATGGTCTTTGCCATACATTTCGAAATCGACACCAAGCGCCGCCCAGCGCGCTCCGAAATCGGGTTTCCATTGCAATTTCACATTGCCGCCGGTCACCGGCAGCGTCCATTCCCGCCCGTCCTCGTCATCGAAAGTCACGGTATGGTTCAAAGCATCGACACTCTTCATGGGCACATAAAGAACGCGGCCGGTTTCGGGATGGATCGGCAAGAAAATCGAATAGGTCTGCTGTCGTTCTTCGCGCAGCGACTTCAGCATGATCTTCATGATCGCATCATAACGTTCGGCGGCGCGCTTCAGCACTTCGTCGAACTGGCCCGAACGGTAGAATTCGGTGGCCGAGAAAAACTCATACTCGAACCCGAACGTATCCAGGAACCGCCGCAACATGGCGTTGTTGTGATGGCCGAAGCTTTCGAATTGTCCGAACGGATCCGGCACCGACGTCAGGGGCTTCTGCAGATGTTCACGCAACATCTCCTGCTGCGGCACGTTGCCAGGAACCTTCCGCATCCCGTCCAGATCGTCGGAAAAACAATAAAGCCGCGTCGGAATATCGCTGATCACTTCGAACGCGCGCCGGATCATCGTCGTCCGCAACACTTCACCAAAGGTGCCGATGTGCGGCAGACCCGACGGTCCATAACCCGTTTCGAACAGCACGAACCCCTTTTCGGGCGGCGCTTTTTCATACCGTTTTAGCACCCGCCGCGCCTCTTCAAAGGGCCAGGCTTTCGATGTCATCGCCAGATCGCGCAATTCGGACATGTCTTTGGTGCTTTCCACTTGACGCAGGGTCTTTCCCGCAAGGGCCACTCCCTATTGTGTGTGCGGCCCCCCGTCAATATTCTGCGCCGCAACATGACCTACGAGGAAAGCTGATGCCCGTGACCGAAGCCCCCCATTCCTGGACCCCTGCCGATTGCCTCGTGGCGGTCATGATCGCCACCTCCGCTTCGGATGAAGACATTCGCACCGCCGAACTCTTGACGATCCAATCTATCGTCAATCACCTTCCCGCTTTTGCCAGCTACGATCTGGACCGTATCAAGGTCGTGTCACACGCCGTGTTTGACCTGTTTGAGGAAGAGGATGGGCTGGACGCCCTGTTCGGGCTGATCCGCGACAACATGCCGGAACGATTGAACGAAACGGCCTATGCTCTAGCCTGCGATGTGGCGGCGTCGGACGGAGCACTTGGAAGCAGCGAATTGCGCTTGTTGGAAGAAATCCGTTACGAATTGAACATTGACCGTCTGGCCGCAGCGGCCATCGAACGCGGCGCGCGGGCGCGGCACCTTAGCATTTCCGAAATGAGCTGACAGATTCGAGTGAGAGCCTAACGTTCCGTCAGCTTCAATTCGATCCGCCGGTTGCGCGCCAGCGCTTCGGGGCTGTCGCCGGTATCGACCGGTTGGAATTCGCCAAACCCGGTCGCCGCAAGCCGGTTGGCCGGGAAACCAAGCTGATCGGTCATGAAGCGCACAACGGACAAGGCGCGACCCTGGCTCAGTTCCCAGTTGTCCCGGAACTCACCCTGCCCGGACAGTGCAGTGTTGTCGGTATGCCCATCCACCCGGATGACCCAGTCAATTTCCGGCGGGATGGATTGGGATACTTCGTTCAGCAACGCCACGACCTGCGCGATCTGCGCCTGACCTTCCGAAGACAGCGTTGCCGACGCCGGTTGGAACAGCACTTCGGAACTGAACACGAACCGGTCGCCAACGATCTGCACGCCTTCGCGGTCGGCCAGAACCTCGCGCATTTTTCCAAAGAAATCTGACCGGTAGGCTTCCAGGCGCTTGGCCTCATCTGCCAGCCGTTTCGCTTCGGCCTCCAGGCGGACGCGTTCGGCTTCTTCCAACGCCGCACGCTGCTGTTGTTCGCTCGCGACACGCGCCAACGCGGTGTTCAAACGGCTGCCGAGGTTGGTGATTTCCACCTGTGCCGCGCGGTCCTTTTCTTCGGCCGCTTCCAGGAGCCCCTGCAATGACCCCAGTTGTGCCCGCAACGCCGCGACCTGTTCATTTAGGACGGTGATCTTGCGCAAGCTTTCAGCTGATTTCGCCTCTTCGCTTTCCAGCGCCTTGTTGGCGGCGGCCAGCAAGGTCTGGCGCTGTTCGCTTTCACTAAGCACCCGGTCGGCGGCCTGTTCGGCGGCGAGCCGCGCAGCCAAAGCCGCAGCCAATTGCTGGCGCAATTCTTCACGGTCGCCCAACCCGGCCTTCAGCGCGGCGGCTTCCGCAAGGGCCACCGCCAACGCTTCCTCGCTGGTTTTCAGCCGCGCCCAAAGGCTTTCAGCCTCGGCGCTCGATGCCGCGTCGCTGTCGCGCAGCCTGTCGCGTTCATTTGTCATTTCGGCCAATGCGGCCTCGACCGTCGCCAACCTTGCCTCAAGATCGCCACGAGCAAGTGCTGCGGCCTGAACGTCATGGGACAGCCCGTCACGGTCGCGCAACGCCGCCGTCAGGGCCTGTTCAACCGATGCCTGGCGCGCTTCGGCTTCCAGCTGTGCATTTTCCGCATCGGCCAACGACCTTTTCAGATCTTCCTGCAACAACAGCGCCGCTGCCAGTTGCGTCTCCAGCGCGCTTGCCCGCGCCGCCGCCGCATCGGCCGTGTCTGCCGCGTTTGAACGCGCCGCAATCGCCGCATCACGCGCCGCCAGCGCCGCCGCAAGATCGGCCTGCGTCTGCAACAGTTGGGCAGTCAGTTCCTCCTGATCGCCCGTGGTCGCACCCAGCTGCTGTTCCAACCGCGTCTGCGACAACAACGCCGCCGCCAGCTTGTCATTCAGATCCGCCTCGGCCAGTTGCGCAGCGGCCAGCAAGGTCAGCGTATCTTCCGCCTCCTTGCGTTTTTCTTCCAGCGCCAGCGTCATGGCCGTCAACTCGTCATCGGCATTGGCCAGCTCTTCCCGCAACCGCGCCGCAGCCGCCGCTTCAGCCAGCCGCGCCTTTTCCTCTTCGCTCAAAGCCGTTTGGGTTTCATCCAACTGCCGCCGCAATGCCTCTGCCGCCGCGGCCTCTGCCAGCCGCGCGCGTTCGGTTTCATCAAGATTGGCGGTAAGATCGGTGATGTTCTGTTCGGCGGCCGCCAACGCCGTCTGCTCATCCGCCAGGGCCGCCTGCAAATCGGCCAGCGACGCCTCCGACGTGGCCATCCGTGCGCGCAGATCAGCCACCAAAGCGTCCAGTGCCTCACGCCGTGCCGCAGCCAGCCTCGCCTGTTCGGCCTGCGCGTCGATCTCGTCACGTGCCTGCGCCAGCGCCAGATTCAGCGCCTCCTGTTCAGTGATCAGCCGCGCATTCGCGGCCTCAAGATTGGCGAGATTTGCCGCCAGTTCAACACCTTCGGCCCGCGCCTGATCGCGTTCGGCCAACAGCGACGCAACCTGCGCCTCAAATGTCGTGATCCGCGCCGCCTGCGCAGCCAGCTCCGCATCGCGGTCCGATATCTGCGCAGTCAGGTTCGCGATCAGAGCCGTCTGCTGTTCCGCCCGGTCCCTCGCCGTCTGCAACAGACCGCCCAGCGATGACACCTGATTTTCCAACTGGAACGACCGCTGCTGTTCCAGCCCCAGCGCCTGCGCCAGCGCCGTGACCTCTGCGGTCAGCTGATCCAGCTCGCTTTCCTGCCCGCTGATGGTTTCGCGCAGCATGAATTGCACGACCATGAAAATGGTCAGCACGAACATCAGCACCAGCAACAGCGCCGTCATTGCGTCCACGAAACCGGGCCAGATAGACCCGGACATACGCTGAACCGACCGGCGGGTCAGGGCCATGCGATCAGCTCCTTTGCGTTTCGGCCAATGTGCGCACGGCCTTGGTCAACGCCGCCAGATCGGTGCGCAGATCGGCCAGGCTTTCCTGCCGTCCGGCGGACATTTCTTCCAATATCCGCAACAGCTGAACATCTATTGAACGCAACCGCATCCGGCTTTCGGCATCGACATGCGCACCGCCACTTTCGGCCTGTTCGGACCAAAGTGACACCAGTTGTTCCTGGCTTTCCGCAATCCGTGCCAGTGCAGCGTTGTCCGTGCCTGGCCCGGCGCCATCCATCTTGTTGACCAGCGCATTGACCGACCCGGCCAGATCGCCTAACCGCTCATCCAGCAAGGCGCGGGTCACATCCGATTGCGACAGCATTTCCTGCAAGGCGCCCAACTGGCCCGTGAAATGTTCGACTGCCGCCATGCCCTCGCCGGACGCGTCGCTGGCTTCGCCGTCGCCAGCAAAGCCCAGCCGCGTGATGGTGGACAGCCATTCTTCCAGTTCGCGGTAAAACCGATTCTGCCCGTGGCTGGCGAACAATTCCAGCAGGCCGACCACCAAAGAACCGGCCAGCCCCAAAAGCGACGAGCCAAAGGCTACGCCCATGCCACCCAGCTGCTTTTCCAGCCCACCCATCAGCCGTTCGAAAATGACCACGCTGGTGTCGCCCTCCTGTGGCACCAACGAACGGATAGTTTCGACCACGGCCGGAACGGTGGTCGCCAGACCGTAGAACGTCCCCAGAAGACCAAGGAAAATCAGCAGGTTGGTCAGATAACGCGTGATGTCCCGCGCTTCGTCGATCCGCGTGGCAACCGAATCCAGGATCGATCTCGACGAACTGGCCGAGATATGCATCCTGGCCCCGCGCGACCGCAGCAATGCGGCCAGCGGTGCCAGCAATCTCGGCGCATGGACCAGATCATGGCCGGGCCGGTCGCCAGCGAACCCTTCGATCCAAGTGACCGAATTGAACAACGACACGACTTGCCAGAAACAGGCCACGATCCCGATGACAAAAACAAAGGCGATGAACCCGTTCAGATAGGGGTTGGCCAGAAACACCTCTTCGACGCTGGGCAGGATCAGAAATGCCCCTGCGCCGACCAGAATCAAGCAGCCCAACATGACCAGCAACTGGGTCAAGGGTTTGGTAAAATATGATTGCGCCTGATGATCTGCCTGATCCATAAGGCCCGCCTGTCGTTATTCTTTGCGGGCAGAATAGGCGGCTTGGCGGCCCGCCACAATGGGCGAGTTTGCCGCTACTGCCCCAAAATCTGGCGGGTTCGCGCCTCCAGCCACACAAGATCGGGGTCATGCAGGCCCAATTCGCCTAGATGTGCCACGGTGTTGTACAGGTATTCGCTGTTTGGCCCACGCCCGCCATGGGCGCCTGCGATCACCTGCGCCTGACGTTCGCGTTCCAGCCCACCGCAATACTGCACGTGGTCCGCATCGACGACGAATGTTACGGCCTGGACCGTTTCGCCCGACCGCAAACGGACCGGCAGCCGCGCTTCCAGATAGGCCGACGAAATCAGTTCCCGTTCCCGCAGGTAGGCCAGCGTTGCTTCCTCTGCGCCCGCACGCACCCGGATCGCTAGACCTTCACAAGACGCACCGGCTTCGCGGTCCAGCGCCAGAACCAGCCCCGGCGCCTCGGGCGTGCCGCGATGATGGATCGACCACATGCAAAAGCTGCGGGCATAGCCGTACAGCACCGCGATCTCGGTCCGATCGTGGTCAAACCCCGGCGCCCACATCAGCGAGCCATATCCAAATACCCAAAGGTCCTGCATTGCTCTGGTCCTTGCCGCCCGGCCGGATTACCATCGCGCTCTGTCAAGTCAACCGGGCCGCCATGCGCAGACTGATCGCCATCGTTGTCATCCTGTCCGCCCTTTGGGGCGGCTACTGGTATATCGGCCAGCGCGGCGTCGAAACCGGGCTTTCCGCGTGGTTTGACGCGCGCCGCGCAGAAGGCTGGGTGGCCGACTATAGCGCACTGGAAACGCACGGTTTTCCCAACCGTTTCGACACCACGATCACCGAACTTGAACTGGCCGACCCGCGCAGCGGGCTGGCGCTGACCCTGCCGATCTTCCAGATCCTGACACTGAGCTACACGCCCAATCACATCATCGTCGCCCTGCCCCGAGACATGACCATCGCGACGCCCGTCGAAAAGATTACAATTACCGATGAGGTGATGCGCGGATCGGTGGTTTTCGTGCCGAAAACCTCACTGGAAATTGACCGCACCTCGTTTGAACTGGCCAACCTTGTGCTCAGCTCGACGGAAGACTGGACAACAGCCATCGACACCGGCCAGTTTGCCACACGCCGCAAGGCAGACGCCCCCCTGTCCCACGACATCTATTTCCAAGCCAATGCCGTGACCCCGTCGCGCCCGTTGCGCGACTTGTTGGACCCCCGCGGCCTGCTGCCCGAAACATTCGAAGGCGTGACATTGGACATGACCGTGGGCTTTGATGCCCCCTGGGACCGCTACGCGTTGGAACGCGGGCGCCCGGACCCCACCGAAATCGAAATCCGCAAATTCGACGCTGGCTGGGGCGAACTCACCCTGCAAGCGGCAGGTCAACTGACGGTCGATAACCGCGGCTATCCGCAGGGACGTCTGGACGTACGAGCTAAAGACTGGCGCGGCATGCTGCGGGTGGCAAAGGATTCTGGCGTTCTGCCGGAAACCATCGCGCCCACCGTCGAAAGCGCGCTGGCCCTGCTGGCGGGGCTGTCGGGCAACCCCGAAACGCTGGACGCGCCGCTGACTTTCCGCGGCACAACGATGTTCTTTGGCGGCGTGCCCGTCGGACCGTCGCCCAAGCTGACGATCCGATAATGGCCCGCCCGCTGATCCCCAATCGCGACGCGCGGCGACTGTTCCTACATCTGCACGCCCTGTCCGAACGGCCGGCTTCGCTGCCCGATCTGTTCCGGCAACTGGCTTTCGTGCAGCTTGATTCAATCAACACGGTCGCCCGCGCCCACCACATGATCATCCATGCTCGCCTGCCCAGCTATCGCCCCCGCGATCTGGATCGGCTGATGAAACAACGTGGCGTGTTCGAACACTGGACCCACGATGCGTCGATCATCGACATGGCAAATTATCCATACTGGCAGATGCGCTTCGATCGATCCCGCGATCGACTGACCCAAAACTGGGCCGAACGTCGTCCCGATTTTCAGGACAAGATCCCGCACGTTCTGGCGCAAATCCGCGACAAAGGCCCGCAATCGTCGTCCGATGTCGGCGAAGACGAGGCGCGCAAGTCCGGCGGCTGGTGGGATTGGCATCCGTCCAAAACCGCGTTGGAATTCCTGTGGCATACAGGCGACTTGGCCGTCTGCCACAGGCGTGGTTTCCGCAAATATTACGACCTGCCTGAACGGATCATCCCAGATGATCTGCGCGCACGTGTTCCGGGTGAAGCTGCGACCATCAACTGGGCGGCCAATGCGGCACTCGACCGGCTTGGTTTCGCCACCAGCGGAGAAATCTCGCGTTTCTTCGACAAGATCACCGCGACCGAAGCGCGCGACTGGTGCGCGGCGGAATTGGCCTCCGGCCAGTTGATCGAGGTCGACATCGAATCTGCCGATGGCACGACGCGCCGTGCCTTCGCCCGCCCTGACATTGCCGATCAGATTGTTGCCGCCCCCGACGCGCCAGGCCTGGTTCGCATCATGTCGCCCTTCGATCCGGCCCTGCGCGACCGCGCGCGCACTGAACGATTGTTCAATTTTTTCTACCGCATCGAAATCTTCGTCCCCGAAGCCAAGCGCCAATATGGCTACTACGTGTTCCCAGTTCTGGAAGGTGACCGCCTGATCGGACGCATGGACATGAAGGCCGACAAGGGCGTGCTGACGGTCACACGTTTCTGGCCGGAACCAGGTGTGAAACTGGGCAAAGGACGGCTTGCCAAGTTGCAAACTGCCATCGATCGCAGCCGACGCCTGTCCGGCGCGGAAACCGCGGTTTACAATCCGAACTGGCTGGCCACCTAGCCCGCCAGCAGTGCCCTCGCCGCCTGACGCGCCTCATCGGTGATCGTGTCGCCTGCCAGCATGCGCGCAATCTCATCGACGCGGGCATCATCATCCAGTGCCGATACGCGGCTAAGGGTCTGCCCCGCCATCACTGATTTCGCCACCTGCCATTGATGCGCCGCTCGCGCAGCCACTTGCGGCGAATGGGTCACGACCAGCACCTGCGCCTCGCCTGCCAAACGCGCCAACCGGCGGCCAACCGCATCAGCCGTCGCACCACCGACACCACGATCAATTTCGTCGAAAATCATCGTCAACCCGGTATCCCCACGGGTCAGGCAAACCTTCAGAGCCAAAAGAAACCGTGACAGTTCCCCGCCCGATGCGATCTTGTTGATCGGCCCCGCCGGGGCGCCGGGATTCGTGCTCGCCTCGAATACCACCTCATCCACACCGCCTGGGCCCGGTTCGGTCGCCGAAATCCGCGTTGTGAACGCCGCCGCTTCCATCTTCAACGGCGGCAGTTCGATGCCCATTGCCTTGTCCAAAGAAGCGGCCGCTTTCTGTCGGGCCGCGCTCAACGCATTCGCCGCCTTGTCAAATTCGCGCCGCGCCGCATCCACGGCTCGTTCCAACCCGCCAATTTCATCCGAGCCACGATCAAGTTTGGTCAGCCGCGCCGCCAGTTCTTCTGTCAGTGTCCCCAGCTCATCCGGCGCCACCCCATGCTTGCGCGCAAGGGCCCGGATCGCGAACAGTCGCTCTTCGGTCCGCTCCAGTTCCGCCGGGTCGAAATCCAAAACATCCAGACAGGCCTCGACCCCGGATTGAGCTTCGCCCAGTTCGTCGAATACCCTGCCCAGCGCCGCCAAAGCGCCATCCAACCGGCCCTCCGCTGCCTCTGCGGCACCTTCCAGCCAGCGCAGGGCGTCCGACAACGGTCCTTCGGCGCCATCCCGGCCCAGCGCTTCGCCCGCCCGGCGGATATCTTCACCAATCTTGGCAGAAGCTCGCATCAGGCGCCGCTTGGCATTTAGCGCTTCTTCCTCTCCCGCCTCCGGCGCCAGCTTGCTCAGCTCGCCCACCGCATGACGTAAAAACTCCTCCTCCGCGCGCAGCGCATCCAGGCGTGCCTCGGCGGCAGCTAGATCCTTTTCCTTTGATTTCAGCGCCTTCCATGCATCGGAAGTGGCTGCCGCCAGGTCGCCGCAATCCGCGAAATCATCCAGCATGGACCGGTGATTGCGCGGGTTCAGAAGCCCACGATCATCCTGTTGCCCGTGAAGTTCGACCAGAAGGTCGGACAATTGCCGCAGAACCTCGCCCGACACGCGCCGGTCATTGACCCAAGCCGTCTTGCGCCCGTCACGTGTATTGACCCGGCGCAGGATCAATTCGCCATCTTCGGCATCGATCCCTGCCTCGACCAGTACATCCGCCGCCGCGTGACCGCTCGGCAAATCGAATACCGCAGTGACCTCTCCCTGTTCCGCACCTTCGCGAACCAGTTCGGCACGACCCCGCCATCCAAGCACAAAGCCAAGTGAATCCAGCAAGATCGACTTGCCCGCCCCGGTTTCCCCGGTCAACGCGTTCAGCCCCGGCCGAAACTCCAGCGACAGGTGGTCGATGATCAGCATGTCCCGGATTTCGAGACTACGCAGCATGGGACAGCCTCCGGCCTATAGCCACTCGCCGCGCACGACCTGCCGCCAGACAGACCCCAGCCCGCCACTTTCGGAACCTTCAGGCCGCAACCCCTGCCCGGTCAGCAGCGCGTAGCTGTCCTGA
>JBNKYL010000041.1:0-9906 GCA_050300875.1 Paracoccaceae bacterium | reverse complement strand
AAGGCAGCATCGAACCCCGCATATAGCTGGCTGACGCCGTCGCCCGTGGACAGGTCCGCACCGATGGTCACCGCCTTGCGACCGGCGGCACGCACGGATTCGGCAGTCGCTTCGGCGCCAGATTTGTCGGACCGATACCCGATGGCTACGTCATATCCTGCCTGTGCCAATGCGCGCGCCGCGGCCGCGCCGATCCCGGCAGAGCCACCTGTTACCAAAGCTGTTTTCGTCATTCATCCGCTCCCAAGATTCGTCCCACCATTTCGTTGGTGTCCGGCGACAACCCGTCCAGCGCGGCAATTCTGCGCAGTTGATCAAGGATCAGGCTCTGTCGGTCGCCATCATAGCGGCGCCAGCTGTCAAAGACTGTCATGGCGCGCGCTGCGATCTGCGAATTGACCGGGTCCATGCGAATGATCCAATCCGCCGCCCAAGCATAGCCCGCGCCGTCCCTGGCGTGGAAGGCTGCCGGGTTCATCCGAACGAATCCACCGGTCAACGACCGCCACCGATTGGGGTTTTTCCAATTGAAATCCGGGTGTTTTTCCAAGGCCTTGGCCACGTCCAGCGCCTTGTCGGGCTGGCTGCGGGCGGGTTGGATCATGAACCATTTGTCGATGACCAGACGTTCGGATTGCCATTGGCGATAAAAGGATGCCGCCGCCTCTTCGCCCCTGGCGGTGGGGATCAGGGAACTGAGCGCTGCGAATTGGTCGGTCATGTTATTGGCGGTTTTGAACTGCGCCCAGGCCAGATCGCCGCCATCAAGCTTGGTCAACAGCGCCAGCGCGGTGTTGCGCAAGGCCCGCCGACCCACCGACACCGCGTCGGGCGAAAACGGTCCGGGATTGGCCATTTCGCCATAAAGACGTTCCAGAACCTGTTGCAAATGCTCGGCAATTGCCAGGCCCATATCCTTGCGTTTGGCATGGATCACATCCGGGTCCGGGGTCGCGCCTGCCTCGAACAACGTTTGCGCCAGATCATCCTCGCTGGGCAGTCCAAGCGCGAAGGCGCGGAAATCGGTGTCCAGATTGTGATCGCTGGCCACCGCCAACAGCGCGTCCAAAAGGCGCGGGTCCGGTGCCGCACCATCCGTGATCATCGCGACCAGCGCGTCCTTGGCCAGGGCGCGGCCAGCTTCCCATTTGTTGAAGGGGTCGGTGTCATGGGCCAGAAGGAAGGCGCGTTCATCGGCACTGGTCTTGCGGTCCAGAACCACGGGCGCCGAAAACCCGCGCAGGATCGACGGGACAGGGCGGCTGGCGAGCCCATCAAAACGGAAACTTTGTTCCCCTTCGGTCATTTCCAACACCGTTGTTGGCACAACCTCGTCACCATTGGGGTTCAACAGACCCACGGCAATCGGAATGACCTGCGGCCGTTTGTCGGACTGTCCCGGTGTCGGTTTGGTTTCCTGTTTGAACGTAAGGGTATAGGTCCCGTCCTTAAATTCATCGGAGACGCTCAGTTTGGGCGTCCCGGCCTGGCTGTACCATCGCGCGAACTGGGTCAGGTCGCGGCCCGTGGCGTCTTCGAACACCTTCAGCCAATCCTCGATCGTCGCGGCATCGCCATCGTGACGATCGAAATACAGATCCAGTGCTTTGGCATAGGCATCATCACCGACAAGCTGTTTCAGCATCCCGATGACCTCGGCCCCCTTTTCATAGACCGTGGCGGTATAGAAGTTGTTGATTTCGACAAAGCTTTCGGGCCGAACCGGATGGGCAAGCGGCCCGCCATCTTCGCGGAACTGATAGGCCCGCAATTCAAGAACATCTGATATCCGTTTGATCGCATGTGACCGCTGGTCACCCGAAAACTGCTGATCGCGAAAGACCGTCAGGCCTTCCTTGAGACACAGTTGGAACCAGTCGCGGCAGGTGATGCGATTTCCGGTCCAGTTGTGAAAATATTCATGCGCGATGACGCCCTCAATATATTCGTAGTCGCCGTCGGTCGCGGTTTCGGGGCTGGCCAGAACCAGTTTGGAGTTGAAGATGTTCAGCCCCTTGTTTTCCATTGCGCCGGCGTTGAAATCGTCGACCGCGACGATGTTGAAGACGTCCAGGTCGTATTCGCGGCAGTATACATCTTCGTCCCACTTCATCGACCGTTTCAACGCGTCCATGGCGTAGGCGCATTTGTTTTCGTCGCCCTTGCGCACCCAGATGTTCAGGTCGACCGGTCTGCCAGATGCCGTGGTGAAACTGTCGGAGTGGGCCACCAGATCACCCGCGACAAGCGCAAACAGATAGGCCGGTTTTGGCCAGGGGTCATGCCATTCCGCCCAGCCGTCGCCGGATGCGACCGGGTTTCCGTTCGACAAGAGCACCGGTAGGTCGCTTTCGATCCTGACGGTGAACACCGCCATGACGTCGGGCCTGTCGGGGTAATAGGTGATGCGCCGGAACCCCTCTGCCTCGCACTGGGTGCAGAACATACCCTGCGAGATGTACAGCCCTTCCAGCGCGGTGTTGGCGGCGGGCGCGATTTCGACCTCGGCCTCCCACAGAAACGGCGCGTCGGGTACGTCGGCTTCCAAACCTTTGTCCGTCAACCGCGGCGTGACTTCGCTGCCGTCGATCCGGGCCGACAGAAGCTTCAATTCCTGACCATGCAGAAAGAACCTGCGCGTCTGCGTTTCAGGATTGGGGCGAAAGCGGATGCGTGCCGTGACACGCGTTGCGTCCGGGTCCAGCCGAAACGTCAGGTTCACATCGTCGATCAGATAGTCGAACGGCGTGTAGTCTTTCAGATAGATCGTCTGCGGCGCGGCATCGTTCATGGCGGTCTCCGGCATTCGGGTTGGCGGAGCCTATGCCGAAGGATCGGGGCCTTCAACCGCCCACGAAGGCCGCAAGCTTTCCAAGCGTCTGCATCCCCAGTTCGACCGCGCCCATGGCCTTGGCGCCATCATGTTCTGCCTGGCTGGCAAAGACCATTGTCAGCGTCACGCGGGTCTGGCCATCAACATCGGTAAACGTCACTGTGCAATCTGCATGTTTCGGGCCGTCCTGACCGGCATGCAGCGCATATTCGATGCACGCCATGGGATCATGGATGCCAATCTTGTGGTGGTTGGGGTATTCCGTTCCATCCGGCCCGATCATGTCGAACAGCCATTCGCCGCCGGATCGCAGGTCGATCCGATGTGTCCGGCACGAGAACCCGTCCGGGCCCCACCAAAGGGGTAAGGCGTCCGGGTCCGACCATGCCGCCCACACGACATCGACCGGTGCGGCGATGACCCTTTCCAGGGTCATGGTGCGCGATGCGGTATCCATCAGCGGTTCAGGGACCGGGCGTATTCGACCAATTGATCCACGACCGTACCCCAACCATCGTAGAACCCCATATTTTCATGGGCTTCGCAGGATTCCGGGGTCCGATGCCGCGCCGTCGCCGTATAGGTCGTGCCACCGCCGGGCGCGTCAGCGAGGTCAATGATCGCGGTCATGAACGGCTCCGGGGCGGGTTTCCAGCCCTCGGCATAGCCATCGGTGAAGACAAGACGCGTGTTCGGCACGATCTCCAGCCAGACGCCCGCATTTTCCATCACATTGCCTTCGACCTCGAAAGTCGTGTTGAAACGGCCGCCAACACGCAGATCGATATCGCAGCCCGTCACCTTATGCGGACGCGGGACGAAGAAATTCGGGATATGTTCCGGGCGGGTCCAGCATTCGAATACCAGCGCCCTGGGAACCGGTAAGGTGCGGGTGAATGTGAGGTCAGTCCTTGGGTCGAGTTCCATTTTCGCGCTCTTTCATCAGATTCATCACGTAGTCGTCGAAACGGTCCAGCCGGGATTGCCAGACGGCCCTTTGTTCGCCCAGCCAGTCACTGACCGGTTCGAAGGCTGCGGGCCGAATGGCGCAGGTGCGGATGCGGCCATCTTTACGGGTTTCGATCAATCCGCCGGATTCCAGCTTTCGCAAGTGGGCCATGAACGACGGCAAAGCCATATCGAACGGTTCTGCCAGGTCGCTGACCGTCATCGGCCCGCAGGCCAACTGTTCCAGGACCTGGCGTCGGGTTGGGTCGGCCAGGGCGGCAAACACAGTGTCGAGAGATGTGTCATACTTAGCCATGAGTCTAAGTGTTACGCAGCCCGAGAGGCGTGGGCAAGAAAAACTTAGGTGATTGACTAAGTTTGTTGGTATGCCACTGCATCCCGTTGCCTTTCGCGGCGCAAAAAGGCATGACTTGCCTGACATTGAAAGGGATGAAGCTCATGGTCCAAAGGCGTGTGGATAGACAGGGATTGCAGGTCGATCAGATCCTGGCCGATTTCATCGAAACCCAGGCACTTCCCGGCACGGGCGTTGATGCGGATCGGTTCTGGCAGGGTTTTTCCGATTTGGTCCACGAACTTGGCCCCAAGAACCGGGCGCTTCTAGAGATACGGGAAAAGCTGCAAAGCCAGATCGACGACTGGCATATCGCCAATCGCGGCAAGCCGGACGATCTGGAAGCCTACAAGGCTTTCCTGCAAAGCATAGGCTACCTTCTGGACGAAGGCCCCGATTTCCAGATCGACACTGAAAATGTAGACCCTGAAATTGCCGAGGTTCCCGGCCCGCAGCTGGTCGTGCCGGTGACCAACGCGCGCTATGCGCTGAATGCAGCCAACGCGCGGTGGGGGTCGCTTTACGATTGCCTTTACGGCACCGACGCGATGGGTTCGCCCGCGCCCAAGGGAGGATATGACCGTGGCCGGGGTGCCCGTGTGGTGGCCCGCGCGCGGGTCTTTCTGGACGAAGCCTTCCCGATCGAAGGCACCAGCCATGCCGATGCGCGCCGTTACCATGTGCGTGACGGGGCCTTGTTGGTTGACGATCACCCGTTGGCCGATCCGTCGAAATTCGCAGGCTTTCGCGGTGATCCGCGCGCGCCGGATGCGGTGGTTCTGAAAAACCACGGCCTGCATGTCGAACTGGTCTTCGACCGCGCCCATCCCATCGGGTCGCGCGATCAGGCCTTGTTGGCCGATGTGCGGCTGGAAAGCGCGATGTCAGCAATCATGGATTGCGAAGATTCGGTTGCCTGCGTCGACGCCGAGGACAAGGTTGGCGCCTATGCCAACTGGCTGGGCCTGATGCGGGGCGACCTGGAAGACACGTTCGAAAAGGGCGGGCGGCAGGTCACGCGGCGGCTGGCCGACGATGTCACCTATACCGCACCGGACGGATCGGACCTGGTCCTGAAGGGCAGGGCGCTTTTGTGGGTGCGCAATGTCGGCCACCTGATGACCAACCCAGCGATCCTGGACCGCGACGGGGCAGAGGTCTTCGAAGGTCTGATGGATGCCGCCATCACCACGCTCATCGCCATGCACGACCTGAAACGCGCGGGCGGCAATTCGTTGCATGGGTCGGTCTATATCGTGAAACCCAAGATGCACGGGCCGGACGAGGTCGCCTTTGCCGTCGAAACCTTCGACCGGGTCGAGACGATGCTGGGTCTGCCTGCCAACACGGTCAAGATCGGCATCATGGATGAAGAACGCCGCACCTCGGTGAACCTGAAGGCCTGCATTCGCGCCGCGAAATCGCGCGTGGCCTTCATCAATACCGGTTTCCTGGATCGCACCGGGGACGAGATCCACACCTCGATGGAAGCGGGCCCCTTCAGCCGCAAGGATTTCATCAAGCGCAAGCCGTGGATCGGGGCCTATGAGCAACTGAACGTGGATATCGGATTGGAATGCGGGCTGATGGGGTGCGCTCAGATCGGCAAGGGCATGTGGGCGGCACCCGACCAGATGGCCGCGATGCTGGAACAGAAGATCGAACACCCCAAGGCGGGTGCGTCCTGCGCCTGGGTGCCCAGCCCCACCGCCGCGACGTTGCACGCGTTGCACTATCACAAGGTCGATGTGCGCGCGGTGCAGGCAAAATTGGCCCAAGGTGAACGGCGCGGGTCCAAGAACGCGCTTCTGACGATCCCGCTGGCCCAGTTCCGCGGTTGGTCCGACAGCCAGATCCAGCGCGAGGTGGAAAACAACGCGCAGGGCATTCTGGGCTACGTGGTGCGCTGGATCGACCAGGGCGTCGGCTGTTCGAAAGTGCCGGACATCCACGATGTCGGCCTGATGGAAGACCGCGCAACCTGCCGGATTTCATCTCAACACATCGCCAACTGGCTGCATCACGGCGTCGTGGATGCCCAGCAGGTGATGGCCGCGATGCGCAAGATGGCCGAGGTCGTGGATGGTCAGAATGCCGGCGACCCGTTCTATCGACCGATGGCGCCGGGGTTCGACGGCATTGCCTTCCAGGCCGCCTGTGACCTCGTCTTCAAGGGGCGTTCGCAGCCATCGGGCTACACCGAACCGATCCTGCATGCACGGCGGCTGGAAATAAAGGCGTCGCTCTGATCTTTTTTGGTTTCGGACCGCTGCCGCGGTCCGACCGAAGCGGGGGCGTTGCCCCCGCACCCCCGAAGTTTTTTTCAGGTAATGAAAAAAAAAGACGCCCCGGGATGACCCGAGGCGCCTTCATCACCTGCGGTCATCGGCGCTTCCGCCTGTACCGCGCCATCAGCAGTCACCGGTCTTGGTTAATTGCCGGTAAATGCCCCTTCATTACCTTGCATAAATACTTTGGGGTGAATTTCCGATGAAATCGGAAAGAGGGGCAAAGCCCCTGTCTGGACGCGCCGGGCAATCGGAGTAGAATGTTAGTGAAAATCGGGGATCATAGGCGCAAATGGCACGCCCAGTTGTCGGGATCATATCCAACAGCCATCTGATCGATGGCACCTATCACACCCATGCGGGCGGCGTGATGAACAGCCGCGCCGTGGCCGAGGTCGCGGGATGCATGCCGATGCTGATCCCGTCGGACCCGCATTTCGTATCGGTGGCCGAGCTGCTGGATCTGTGTGACGGTTTTCTGCTGACCGGCGGGCGTCCCAATGTCCATGCCGAGGAATATGGCGAAGAGCATACCGAGGCCCACGGCGCCCATGACAGGTGCCGCGATGCGATCACCTTGCCGTTGATTCGCGAATGCGTGGCGCGCGGGCAGCCGTTCTTTGGTGTTTGCCGTGGCTTTCAAGAGGTCAATGTCGCCCTGGGTGGAACGCTGTACCCCGAAATTCGCGATCTGCCGGGCCGTATGAACCACCGTATGCCGCCCGATGGCACGATCGAGGAGAAATTCGCCCTGCGCCACAAGGTCACTTTCACCGATGGTGGCCCGTTCAGCCGGGTTCTGGGCGCGACCGAGGTGATGACCAACACGCTGCACGGGCAGGGGATCAAACAGACCGGCGTCCGGATCGTCATTGACGGCCATGCCGAAGACGGAACGCCCGAGGCGATCTATGTCGAAGGTGCGCCGGGCTTCACCTTGTCGGTACAGTGGCACCCCGAATACAATGCCGCCAATGATCCGGTGTCGCGCCCGCTGTTCAACGCATTTGGCGACGCGGTGCGGGATTGGGCGGCGCAAAAATCCGGGACCGGCCGCAACCGCAGGACGGCCTGACCTTCGGCCTTGACCTTTCCCCTGCTGGAACCTGTATTTCCTGCCCGAGCAAGGGAACAGGGGCAAGCTGTTGCGTTGGATATCGGGTTTGGCCGCAGTCGGGATTGCGGCATTGGTGGCATTCTGGTCCTGGTCGGGCAATGACCCGGACCCTGCGGCGCGCGACGGTGCGCCGATCGTCACCGTGACGGTGCCGGAACTCGGCGCCGAAACGGTGATCGGCCAACGTGTATTCGACGCCAAATGCGCCGCTTGTCACGGCACACATGCCGCCGGACGCAATGGCATGGGGCCGCCCTTGATTCACAAGATCTATGAACCGTCCCATCACGGCGACATGGCGTTTTTTCTGGCAGCGCAATCTGGGGTGCGTGCGCATCACTGGCCCTTTGGCGACATGCCCCCGGTCGAGGGCATCACGTGGGCCGAGGTGGCCAGCATCGTGACCTATATCCGCGCGCTGCAACGGGCCAACGGCATAGAATAACATGGGCCGGGCGCCGTTTACCGCCTCTTAGCCGTTGATATGTTACGTCGGCGCCCAATCTGGCCGCCGTTGTCACCGGGTCTTTGCCATGGGCCGACCAACTAGCATCCGATACTGCCGGGCCACGTTTTTTACGGTTTTGGCTGCGGTGATCGTTGTCACATCCTGTTCGCGCGATGGCGAAACGCGCCTGCGGGCGAATCTGGATCAATGGTTCTTTCTGGGTGAAACCGTGTATTTCCAGTCGCGGGCGCGCTGCACCGGCGCCGTGTTCAACGTGACGGTCGATGAACCACGGCCAGCCTTGTCCGTTCAACCCAACGGCCGCGACGCGCGTGCCGCATTTCTGAGCGACGAAATTGTCGCCATCCGCATCGACGGCATCAGCCCGGTCGCCTTGGCCGAGGTGTTGTTGATGGATGGCAATGGCGCGTTGGGCAAACAGGCCCTGGCCGCCGGCGCCCTGTCGGCCCCTTGTTTCAAGGGGAGCGTGGCGGGCGGCATGGTGCATGACGCCCTGCACAAGCCCGGCAACCTGCTGGCCTATGACAACGGGACCGAGGGTTTGGTGATCCTGGATCGCTATGACTACCGGCTGATCTATATCGCGGGCGACGTGTGGTAGTCACAGCGCGGTGCGCAAGGTCCACAGCTCAGGGAACAGTTCGACCGATAGCATTCGGCGCAGATAGGTGGTGCCCGACGTGCCGCCCGTGCCGCGTTTCGCGCCGATCACGCGTTCGACCGTGGTCACGTGGTTGAACCGCCAGCGGCGGAAGTAGTCTTCGAAATCCACCAGTTTTTCGGCCAGTTCATAGAGTTCCCAATGCGCAGCGGGATCGCGATAGACCTTCGTCCACGCCGTCGCCACCGCATCGTGCGGACGATAGGTATCGGCCAGCGGGCGGTTCAGCACCTCGTCGGGCAGGGGACAGGTTTCGTGCAACAAGGCCAGCGCCGTGTCGTAAAGGCTGGGCCGTTCCAGTTCCTTTTGTAGTCGCGCCAGCAGGTCAGGGCGGTGTTCATGTGGTTTCAGCATCGCGGCGTTGCGATTGCCGGTCATGAATTCGACCAGCCTGTATTGCCAGCTTTGAAAACCCGACGCCTGTCCCAAGGCATCGCGAAAGCCCGCGTAATCGGCGGGCGTCATGGTGCGCAGCACGTCCCATGCGGAATTGAGCTGTTCGAAAATGCGAGCCACGCGGGCCAGCATCTTGAAGGCAGGGCGCAGGTCGCGCGCGGCCAGCATGGTTCGGGCCGCGTCCATTTCGTGAATGGCAAGGCGCAGCCACAGTTCCGATGTCTGGTGTTGAATGATGAACAGCATTTCATCATGGGCGTCCGACAAAGGATGTTGCGCGGTCAGGATCGCGTCCAGATGCAAATGGTCGGTATAGGACATCGCGCCATCAAATGACATGCGCGCGCCATCTTCGGCGGGGTTGTAGGGGTCGGTCATGGGCTATCCTTTGGGTTTTGAATGGTCAGGGGGGCAAAGCGCCCTAGCCATCCGTGTCCCAAAGCGAATGCTGGCGGCGCGACTGTGCCACCCAACCGGCAGGCCCGCATAGGGGCAGATATGCTGTGGGCGCTCGGGTCATGTCACCGCGGCGCGTTTTTGATAATCGGGATTGTCCCACAGCCGGTTGGCCATGATATCGGCCAGGATCGCCACTGCGCCGTCGATATCGCCGTCGTCCAGATAGAGCGGCGTGATCCCGAAACGCATGATGTCCGGCGCGCGGAAATCGCCGATGACGCCATGCGCGATCAAGGCCTGCATCGCGGCATAGCCGTGCTCGAACCGGAAAGATACCTGGCTGCCGCGCATGGCGTGGTCGCGTGGCGTGGCCAGCGTCAGGTCGGGGCAGGCGGCTTCGACACCGGCAATGAACCGGTCGCCCAGTTCCATTGACTGGG
>JBNKYL010000040.1:0-3655 GCA_050300875.1 Paracoccaceae bacterium | reverse complement strand
GGGCAGGTTCCTATGGAACGGCGGTATATTCCTGTTCCGCGTTGCCGACATCCTGGCCGCCTATCAGGCCAGTGCAGATGACATGATTGCCCCCTGCCGCGACGCGATTGCGGGTGCGTCCCATGACCTTGGATTCGTCCGGCTGGGCGCGGCCTATAACAGCGTGCGTGCCCAAAGTTTCGACTATGCGGTGATGGAAAAGGCCGCCAATATTGCCGCCGTTCCGATTGATGCGGGCTGGTCCGACCTTGGCAGTTGGACCGCCATCTTTGATGCGCTGGAGGCGGATGAAAACAAGGTTGTCACGGATGGTCCGGTGACCGCGCTGGACTGCCAGGACACGTTGTTGCGGTCCGAAGACAGCAGCATTCACCTGGTTGGACTGGGGCTGAAGAACGTGCTGGCCGTGGCGATGCGTGACGCTGTGTTGGTCGCTGATATGGATCATGCACAGGAAGTGAAGAAGGTCGTGACCACCCTGCGGGCGGCCGGTGTCGCGCAGGCCGATGACTACCCGCGTTTTTATCGGCCTTGGGGTTGGTATGAAACGCTGTGCCTGTCGGACCGTTTTCAGGTCAAGCGCATCATGGTCAAACCGGGCGGTGTGCTGTCACTGCAAAGCCATGTTCACCGTGCAGAACACTGGGTTGTCGTGCAGGGCACCGCCCGGGTGACGGTCGATGACGTTGTACGTACCGTCAACGTGAACGAAAGCGCCTATATCCCGCTGGGTGCGAAGCATCGGTTGGAAAACCCCGGCGATGGGCCGATGTTCCTGATCGAGGTCCAGACCGGCAGTTATCTGGGCGAAGATGACATCGTGCGCTACGAAGACATCTATGACCGTCGCTAGTTGACCTGACGCCTAGTTCCGCAGTCGCCAGCCGGTCGCAAAGATGTACCAGACAGCTGTCAGGCAGGCAGCGAAAAAGACGAGCACGGCACCCATCGAGATCGCGACTGGCACGTCCGCCATCGAGTAGAACGACCAGCGGAAGCCCGAGATCAGGTAAAAGACTGGGTTCAGATGCGTCACGGCCTGCCAGAAAGGCGGCAACATGGTGACCGAATAGAAGGTGCCACCCAGGAACACCAAGGGCGTCACGACCAGCAACGGGATCAACTGCAACTGTTCGAAATTCTTGGCCCAGATGCCGATGACGAACCCGAATAGGGCAAAAGTCACGGCGGTCATGACAAGGAAGGCCACCATCCAGAACGGATGCGCGATGGACAGATCGACGAAGAAGACCGAAGTCCCCAAGATGATCAGCGCGATCATGATCGCTTTGGCTGCTGCAGCCCCGACATAACCCGCCGCGATCTCGACAAAACCCACGGGCGCAGTCAGCTGTTCATAGATCGTGCCAACCCATTTCGGCATGTAGATGCCCGACGCCCCAAGGCTGATCGACTGCTGCAATAGCGTAAGCATGATCAGTCCGGGCACAATGAAGGCGCCGTAGTCGATGCCCTCGACAGACTCGATGCGGTTTCCGATGGCATTGCCGAAAACCACGAAATAAAGCGAGGTCGACATCACCGGCGCCACGATGGATTGCCAGATCGTGCGGAAGGTTCTGCCCATCTCGAAGATGAAGATCGCGCGGATCGCCTGCCAGTTCATTCCACTTCCTCCACCAACCGCAAGAAGATCTGCTCCAGCGAGCTTTGTTCCGTATCGAGGTCGTTGAACATGACACCCGCTTCGCCAAGCGTCGCCAAAAGCCGGGTGATGCCCGTGCGTTCAGCCTGCGTGTCATATTCATAGACCAGCTTGCGCCCGTCCCCTTCCAGCCGCAGATTGAAGCCTGCCAATGCCTCGGGCACCGCCGTCAACGGCGTCGCAAGGTCCAGCCGCAGCTCCTTGCTGCCCAAACGCTTCATCAGCGTGGATTTATCCTCGACCAGCCCCAAACGACCGTGATTGATGATGCCGATCCGGTCGGCCATCTCCTCGGCTTCTTCGATGTAGTGGGTCGTCAGGATGATGGTCACGCCATCGTCGCGCAGCTGCCGGACCAGTTTCCACATATCTTTGCGCAGGTTCACATCTACGCCGGCAGTCGGCTCATCCAAGAACAACACGCGCGGTTCGTGGCTTAATGCCTTGGCGATCAGCACGCGCCGTTTCATGCCGCCCGAAAGCATCATGTTGCGCGTGTCGCGCTTGTCCCAAAGCGATAGCGACTTCAGCACCCGTTCGATCAGTGCCTCGTCCGGTTTCTTGCCGAAAAGGCCGCGTGTAAAGCGGGTCGTGGTGATGACCTTCTCGAAAGGCTCGATCGTCACCTCCTGTGGCACCAAACCGATCAGTGCGCGCGCGGCTTTGGCGTCTTTGCGACTGTCAAATCCGCCAACCGTTATGGTCCCCGATGTCGGCGTCACCAATCCGCAAATCGTGGAAATAAGTGTCGTCTTGCCCGCGCCATTTGGGCCAAGCAGGGCGATGATTTCGCCTTCCTCGATGTCGAGCGAAACGTTGTCCAGCGCCTTGGTGCCACTGGAATAGCTTTTCGACAGATTGCGGACGGAAATGATGGACGGCATCGGCAGCGCCCCGCTTCAATTGGGTTTCAACGGTATTTGTCGTCGGTGTGACGCCGCGATCGGCAAGCGGCGTTTAGCGTCGACGGTCGCGGCGGCTCGACATTGGCTGGAACGCGACGCCGACATGCGCCTCGCAGTATGGTTTGCCGGGCTGCACGGCCAGACCGCAGAACCAAAAATCTTCGGTCGCAGGGTCGCCTACGGGCCATTTGCAGGTGCGTTCGGTCAATTCCATCAAGGTCAGCTTCTTGGCCTTCTTTTCCACCTCGGACTGGCGCTTCAACGCTTCTTCCGGAATCTCGTTCGGCGAAGGTTGCGGCGGCAGGGGTTGGCCAGCGGTAATGATCGGGCGGCGCTGTGGCACGGGTGGACGCGCGGGCGCTTCCTTCATCGGAGCGGACGCAGCAGCGGGTTCGCTCGGTTTTGCTGCGGGCTTGGCCGCTGCACGCGGTTTGGCAGCAGGCTTTTCAGCCGGAGCCGAAGGTGCGGCACCGCCCGTGCGGTTGGACAGGCCCAGGCGATGCACCTTGCCAATCACGGCATTTCGGGTCACGCCGCCCAGCTCCTTGGCGATCTGGCTGGCCGACTGGCCTTCGTTCCACATCTTTTTCAGAAGCTCGACACGTTCATCGGTCCAGGACATTGGCCACCGCCTTTTGAAAGCATACCGCCCCGGTGAGGGCGGACAATTCGGATCAGTCTGCCTTATACCCTGTCCGGCGCAGCGGGGGCAAGCACCCGCCGCCATTATTGCGCTGGACAGGTGGCCATGTGGTCGCTAAGACGCCTGTCCATGAACAAGACCATCGCATATTCGAACCGACGCCGACGCGTCTGATCCGCATCGCGGCGGCGCGCCCGCCTTGTTCTTGTTCAAACCACCTGAAATCATTGACTTGGCCCATTGCCTTTGGCAGGTCTTGGGCTTCCGCAAGAAGGGATCGCACAGATGATCAATTCGGTATTGCCGACCTATGCACGCACCGATTTCGCCTTTGAAAAAGGCGAAGGCAGCTGGCTGGTGACGACCGATGGGCGACGCATGTTGGACTTGGGCGCTGGGATCGCTGTGAATGCGCTTGGCCATGCCAACCCGGAACTTGTA